>NZ_CP031142.1:3175000-3492500 GCF_014697215.1 Saccharopolyspora pogona | reverse complement strand
CAGCGGGGTGTGGGCGACCTTGTTCGTCCTCTCCAGCGACCGGAACACCGGGGTGTCGTCGAGCCGCATGCGCAGGAACAGCCCGACGAGGGCGAACGGCGCGGCGATGAGGAACGGCACCCGCCATCCCCAACCGTTGTAGACGGCGTCGCCCATCCAGGTGTTGAGGCCGACGATGAGCAGCGCGGCCACGGCGAACGGCAGGGTCTGCGTGCTGTTGGACAGGCCGGTCCAGGTGCCGCGCCTGCCGCGCGGCGCGTACTCGCTGAGGAACGCCGCCCCGCCGGAGGACTCGCCGCCGGCCGAGAATCCCTGGCACAGTCGCAACAGCGTCAGCAGGATCGGGGCGGCGATGCCGATCTTGTCGTAGGTGGGCAGTAATCCGATGAGGGTGGTGCTCACGCCCATCAGCGTGAGGATTACGACCAGAGTGTTGCGCCTGCCGATCCGGTCGCCGAGTTGGCCGAAGAAGACGCCACCCAGGGGCCTGGTGATGAACGTGAGGCCGAAGACCGCCAGGGTGCCAAGCAGTGCGGCAGTGTCGTTGCCCGGCGGGAAAAAGTGCCGGGCGATCACCGTCGAGGAGTAGGCGTAGATCGCGAAGTCGTACCACTCCACGAAGTTGCCCGCTGACACGCCCGCGAGCGCGCGGATCGCCATCCGGCGGCCCTGCGGGGTGCCGAAATCCGTATTCGCCGAAACCGTCGATTCGTTGGCTTTCATGACATCACCACAACCATCTGCCGGTGTCGGTGAGCTGCCATGCCTCGCCGTCGCCGTCCGCGGTGCGCGTGATCTCGACGTGGCCGTTGAGCATCCGCGTCGCCGCGCTATGGAACTCGAAGAACGCCTGTCGCAGCCCCTGTGGATACGACTCGTCGAACGGGTGGTAGGAGCCGACCTCCAGCCGGTAGGTGCGCTCGTCCACCTTCGTGACCCGCGCGTCCCTTCTTGTCGCGGTGAGGAGCCGCTCGTGGAAAGTGGCGATGTCGGCCACCGACCTGCCGGGCACACCTGCCGTGGCGGCGAGCTCCGGCGTGAGCTGGACCGCGAGCAGCCGGGACGCCGAGGCGACAATCTGGTGGCTGGCGAACTCGCCGTAGGTCTCGTAGAGGGAGTCGACCGTCGCTTGGACGTACCCGGCGGAGAACTTGGGCCGTGCCTTGAGGATCCGTTCCTCCGGCCACAGCACCGGATCGAGCTTCGGCGCGGTTTCGGGGTCGAACTCGGGAGTGTGCAGCACCGTCTCGTACCGCATAGTCTGCGATTCGTCGATGTCGTGGTCGTATTCGATAAAGTAGCCCTCGTCGTAGGGGTCGCCTTCCATGGAGAACTTCGTGCCGACGTAGCCGAGCTGCGGGCAGTTCATGTACTTGCCGTTGCGCGGGTGCCACGAGCTGAAGACCGTGCGACGCACCGAGGCGGGCATGGCGATCATCGCGACTCCCGCATACATCCACATCGGCGCCCGGTAACGCACCCACGCCTTCTTGGGCGATTCCTCGACGTACTCCATGTCCAGTCCGCCGATGATGTTGGTGAAGTAGTGGTACTTCGCCGCGGCGACCGCGGGTGGGTCGTCGTGGATGCCGAGCTTGCGGAGCCCTTCCGCGTACCGGTCGCCCTGGTGGTTGGTGAGCACCTCGAACCACAGCTTGTTGGCGGCTGCCTCGCCCTTCTCCCGGAACGTCATCGCGGTCAGCGCGGAGAACATCCTGCTGAAAAAGGTCGTGGAGAGCGCGGAGGAGAACCGGAGCCGCTCCAGCTCGGTGGTCGTCGCTTCCTGCGTTATCGTAGTCACTTTCGCCTCCTTGTCTTAGTACTCACAACTGGCGGGCCACGATCTGAGCTGAGCGCGGCCGAGTTTGCCCGACTGCCCACGCGGCAGCTCGCCGACGAACTCGACGAGCTTCGGGTAACCGAAAGTGGAGTGGCCTTCCCTGACAAAGCGCTTGATGCTCTCGGCGAGCTCGGGGGACGGTTCATGGCCCGGGCGAAGGACGATGAAAGCCTTCACCCGGTGGCCGCGTGCCGGGTCCGGGATACCGATAACACCCGCCTCGGCCACGGCCGGATGGCGGCCGCACGCTTCCTCGATCTCGAACGGGCTGATCCGGTAACCGGCCGACTTGATGACGTCGTCCTTTCGGCCGACGTAGAAGACGTAACCCTCGGGATCGGCCGACGCGATGTCCTTGGTGTGGAACCAGGTGCCGCCGAAGTCCTCGGTAGTCTCCGCAACACGACCCCAGTAGCCCAACGGGTACTGCGGATTGCTGCGGGCGCGCAGGCATATCTCCCCGACCTCACCTGGAGCCACCGGCTGCTCGTCCTCGTCCAGGATTGCGACGTCCCAGCCGGGCACCGGAAGGCCCATCGAGCCCTCTTTTCTCGGTATGCCGGGAAAGTTGCCGATCATCGGATAGGCCTCGGTCATCCCGTAGTTCTCCAGCACGGGCACGCCGAACTGCTCGGCGAACCAGGCGGACTCGGGTTTCCCGAGCGGTTCGTTCGCCGCGCACACGACGCGGAACTTCTGCGGGAACCGGGTACCGGCGTCCGGGACCGCGTTCATCATGATCCGCAGCCCGGTCGGGTTGAGGAACACGTTGCTGACGCCGAGCCGGGACAGCACGCCGAGCAGCCCCGCCGCGTCGAACTTGCGGCCGGTCGCGTAGACGACGTTGACCGCGCCGCAGCGCCAGGGCCCCAAGATCTTGTAGACACCCCACGCCCAATCGCCCATCCAGTAGGAGAACTCGCCGTCGCGCAGGTCCTGGCAGTACTCGAACTCGTTGTGCCCGATGAGGCTGCGGTGCGGCGCGAGCACGCCCTTGGGACGGCCGGTGGAGCCGGAGGTGTAGTACAGCAGTGCCGGGTCGTCGGCCAGCGTGTCGGCCTGGTCCGGGGCCGCCGGGCACGCGTGAACCGCGGCCAGGTCTTGCCCGTCGAGCAGCAGGGTCTCGGGTACCGCGTCGGTGATGCCCCGGGCGGCGGTCGCCGAGTCGGTGACGAGCAACCGGGCGTCCGCGTCCGTGATTCGGTAGCGCAGTGAGTCGTCGCTCCACAGGGTCGACAGCGGCATCCCGATCGCACCGATCTTCAGCACCCCGAGCAGGGCAGCCGCGCTTTCGGCCGTCGTCGGCGACAGCACGCCGACCCGGTCGCCACGGCGGACTCCCCGCGCGCTGTAGTAGCTGGCGAACCGGGCGCTGAGGTCCTGCAGCTCACCCCAGTGCACCTGCCTGTCCGGACCTTCACCGTCCGTCCAGATCATGGCCAATTTCTCTGCCGGGTGTTTATCGCAGACGTCGCGCGCGACGTTGTAGTGCCGAGGAACCACCCATTGATGATTCGCGCGCATCCGGTGATAAGCCGCCAGGTCATTCAAGGAAGATCCTTTCCCTGGAAAGGGAAATCGAGTCGCGATGCGTTCGGCTCGCGAATGCCGCAGTTCCGCGTTGCGGCCGGAATGTCGATCGGTGGAATAACACTAGGATCGCGATGACCACGTAAGCAATGGCAACGAGCCCGCGGTCTCGTTACCGGCACCCCAAGGCCGCCTTGGCCTCGACGCGCCGACCAGCAAGTCCTTCGTGCGCCCCCGCCCTACCGGGCGCAGACCTCACGCAGCGCTTCGATGCCCTTCGGTAGTAGCGGGTTGGAGTTCGCCGAGCGATACAGCGCGAGGATCCGCCGCCCCGGAGTCCACTGCCGCAACGGCGCGCTGTAGACGCGATCCTGGGGCGTGTAGCCCATCTCCGGAACGATCGCCACGCCCGCCCCACCCCGCACAAGCCCCTGCACGACGTCGTAGTCGTCACTGCGGAAAGCGACCGCCGGGACGAACCCGTGTGCCGCACAGATCCGGCGCAGGCACCTGGCCGCGTCCGTCTCGTCCTGGCTGGAGATCCAGCGATCGTGCCGCAGGTCCTCGAGCCGGAAGTCCTCGGCATTGGCGCGCGGGTGCTCGACAGGCATCACCAGCAGTAGATCCTCGGTCATCAGCTCGACGCCGGCGAGCCCCGCGGGCCACCGCTCCGGCACCAATGCGTAGACGTGGACGATCGCGATGTCGACGTGCCCCTCGACGACCCCGGCGACGAGATGTCCGGTGTTGCCCTCGTCGAGCTCCACATCCGCGTCCGGGTACGCGGTCATCACGCTGGCGAGCACCTGCGGGATGATCCTCGAGTTGGCGGTGGGGAAGCTACCCAGCCGCAGATGACCGTGCGCGCCGTCGGCCAGTCCCGCGAGCCGGGCATCGAAGTCGCCCAGCCGCATCAGGAGTTCCTCGCCCTGGGCCGCGACGTACCGGGCGGCGGTAGTCGCGCGGATGCCATGCGCCTCCCGCTCGAACAACGTCACTCCCACGACCCGCTCCAGGCCGGCGATCTGCTGGGAGACCGCCGACGAGGTATAGCCGAGACGTCTCCCCGCCCCGGCGAAGGAACCTTCCCTGACGACCTCGCACAAAGCACGCAGCTGCGTAATATTGACCATTCGCAGATACTAATGCGAACTGGCGCGTAGTTCTACCAAATGCAGGCCGGGGTCGCGAAAGAGAGCGCGGACGATTCGTGGTCCACATTTGCGAAGTTGCCATGCTTGACGTTCTTCCAGCCGCAATCATGGTCGAGTACCGGCTGGTACGAGGAAAGGAACAAAGCCGGATCTTGCCGTTTGCGCCTATTCGGTAGCTGGTCACATTCGGGGGGTCCTTCCAGCGGGCAGTGGATACGTCAGTGGCGGTGTCGCGGTGTCAGGCTTGGGTTCTGGGGTAACAAGTGCGAGATGAGCTCGAGTTGCGGTGGCGGCTACGGTTAGTCTCGCTCCTCGGTTCGCGTCTCGAAGCGGGGCGTGGGACGGATGGGTTACCTTTCCTGTCCTTGCTTGCGGAGTTCCCCGGCGAGTATTTGGACGAGGTGTCGGCTGTCGAGTCCGGCGAGATCGCGGACTTGGGTACGGCAGGAGAAGCCGTCGGCGAGGATGCGCATGTCCGGGGCCTGATCCGCCTTAGCGAGGATGCCGTCCTTCGCGATCTGCTCCGAGAGTTCGTAGTGGCCCTTCTCCATGCCGAAGTTGCCTGCGAGACCGCAGCACCCGGCGGAGGTCTCGATGTCGCAGCCCATGGCCTTAAGAGTTCCTAACAAAATAATCACTTCTAGTGCCTGAAGATCCTTAGTGGTCGATCATGGACTTGTGAGGAAGGGTGAGCAGCCGCCGTGGATCGTGCCGGATGAGTTTTGGGAGCGAATTGAGCCGTTGTTGCCGCGTTGGGAGAACGCGCTGCCCAAGCTGGGCCGCAAGCGGCTGCCGGACCGGCTGGTCTTGCAGGGCATCCTGTTCGTGCTGCATACCGGGATCCAGTGGGAGTTCCTGCCCCAGGAGCTGGGGTTTGGATCCGGAATGACCTGCTGGCGACGCCTGGCGGAGTGGAACGAGGCCGGGGTGTGGCAGCGGCTGCACGAGGAGCTTTTGGCCGAGCTGAACGCGGCCGGGAAGCTGGACTGGTCTCGGGCGGTGATCGACAGCTCGCATGTGCGGGCGGCGCGACGCGGCCCAAAAGCGGCCCGAGCCCGGTCGACCGTGCCCGGCCGGGCTCCAAGCACCACGTGATCACCGAGGGCGGCGGCATTCCGACGGCATTCAGCCTGACCGGCGGCAACGTCAATGACGTCACCCAACTCCTCCCACTGGTCGAGGCGATCCCGCCCGTGCGAGGAAAGCGCGGGCGCCCCCGCCGCCCTCTACGCCGACCGCGCCTACGACTCCGAAAAACACCGGAACGAGTTGCGCGACAAGGGAATCGACCAGCAGATCGCCGAACGCGGAACCGGGCACGGCTCCGGACTCGGCACGATCAGGTGGGTCATCGAACGAACAATAGCGTGGTACCACGGCATGCGACGCCTGCGTATCCGCTGGGAACGCCGCGACGACATCCACGAAGCCTTCCTCGGACTGGCCACCTGCATCATCTGCTACCGACACATCAAGATCCTTTGTTAGGAACTCTAAGGAGCGTTCGGTCTGCGTCGTAGCCCATGACGGAGTGGTGATGGCAGTGGGGCTGGACGAGGAGCTTCTCGGCGGCCTTCGGAGGCTCGCAGTCAATGGAAGTCAGGAATTCGGCGACTGTCTTGACACAGCGAGAGAGCTCTGCGGCGCGCGGATCTTCGGGCAGGAGCTCGAGGAGGTCGGATCGGAGCGTGGCGGTGCAGGACGGTTCCAAGCCGATGACTGTCCTGCCGTCCCTGACGTGGGGCAGGAGCAGGTCCACGGTCTTCCGGAGCTTGGCCTTGGCGGCAGTGAGCTGGCCGGTGGAGATAAGCGTGAGGCCGCAGCAGGCGCCGGAGCCGACGATCTGGATGTCGCATCCGGCTGCCGAGAGTACGGCCAGGGCGTCGCGCGGGATGTCGGGCGCCATGGCATCGGAGAAAGAATCGACCCACAGCACGACCATGTGCCCGCCATGGTTCTGGTGCTCGGCCGCGGCCTCCTCCTTGTTCCATCGGAACGGGACGCGGGGAAGCTGGGGGAGGGAACGGCGTGTGTCGGCTCCTATCAGCATCATCATGGTCTTGCGAAGGAGCGGGATGCGCCCGGCGAGGTTGATCAGCTGTGCTACGGGCGCGGCAAGCTTTAGCCACTGAGGGAGCCGGCCAAGGGTGTAGTGGTGGAGAGGGCGAAGGCGGCCCTTGTAGGTTTGGTGGAGGGTTTCGGACTTGAACATGGCCATGTCGATGCCGGTGGGGCAGTCATTAGCGCAGGCCTTGCAGCTCAAGCACAGGTCGAGGGCCTCGTGGAGTTCCGGGGAGCTCCAGCCGAGAGTCACGGTCCCGCCGTTGAGCATCTCTTGGAGGGTGTGTGCCCGTCCTCGCGTCGAGTCCTTCTCGTCGCGGGTGGCCGTGTAGGAGGGACACATGAACCCGCCTTGTTGGCGCAGGTCGGCGCGACACTTGCCGACCCCCACGCAGCGATGGACGGCCTTGGTGACGTCGCCACCATCGTGGGCGAAGGCGAACCCGTCGGTGTCCTGCAGCGGCAGGGCTTGAGGGCGGCGCAGGTCGGCGTCCATGGGTGCGGGGCGCACGACGACGCCTGGATTCATGAGGTCGTCGGGATCGAAGAGGGCCTTGAATGCCTCCATTGCCCGGAGGGCTTGCGGGCTGTACATGCTGGGCAGCAGCTTCGCGGGCACGGCCGTCCCCGTGCTCACCTGAGAGGGAGCCACCGTACTCGGTGGCCAGGGAGGCGGCGTGCTCGAGGAAGCGACGCATGAGCTCCGCGTTGCGTTCGAGGGGGAAGTCGATGCGGACATGGACGCAGCCGTCGCCGAAGGGGCCGTAGGAGTTCCCGATCAATAAAAGCTCGGTCCTTAAGGGCCGAGTTGTTTACATCCACGACGATCCGCACGATTCCTTCCGGCCGCGCGTCCCGCCCCGCAGCGGCCGTAGATCGGTCAACCAGGTGACCCAGCTGAGTAGCCAAGCCACCGCCCACCCGAGGCCGCACGCTGAGCGGCCGTGCAAACTCGGCACGCCGATTCGCTCCGGCGGGAGCTCGGTTCCCCGCCACGATTGATGGTTTCGCAATTGATCAAAAGGGCCGAAAGCCACAACCCGCCCGGTGATTCGGACATATAGCTGAAAAGTTGAGCGTGGGTGCGGGCCGACCTACGCTCGTTCGAGAGAGGTCCCACGCTCGGCCGAACATCCTAGAATCGGGCCTGCCAAGGCGGTTCTTTCCGAACCGGTGACCCGACTCATCGCGCCGCCGCGGTTCCACTCCGCACTTCTTGGCCAGGCTCGTCGACGCAGCACAGGCGTAGACCGCGGGCACGGAGGGGGCGCAGCAATGACCGACCTGGACACGCTGTCGGTGAACACGATTCGCGGTCTGTGCATGGACGCGATCCAGAAGGCGAATTCCGGGCATCCCGGGACTCCTATGGGTATGGCGCCTGTCGCATACACTCTGTGGCAGCGGTTCTTGCGCTTCGATCCCGCCGATCCCATCTGGCCGAACCGCGACCGTGTCGTGCTCTCCGAGGGCCACGCTGCTGCCTTGCTCTGGTCGCTCCTGTACCTGACGGGCGTCCGCGCGGTCGATCCCGACTACGAGGTGTTAGGCCGCCCGGCGGTAGCCTTCGACGATCTGAAGTCCTTCCGGCAGCTCGATTCGCGCTGCCCAGGTCACCCCAAGTACCGGTGGACGAGCGGCGTCGAGACGACGACCGGCCCGCTCGGCCAGGGGGTGGCCACCTCCGCCGGGATGGCGATCGCCGGGCAGTGGCTGGCGTACTGGTCCGGGTTCCTGATCTTCTCCGACTACGCCAAGGCAGCCATCCGCCTCTCCGCGTTGATGGAGATCCCCACCGTCCACATCTTCACCCACGACTCCATCGGGGTCGGCGAGGACGGACCCACTCACCAGCCCGTCGAGCAGCTCGCAGGGCTGCGCGCAACACCCGGGCTGCTCGTCTTCCGCCCCGCCGACGCGAACGAGGTCGTCGAAACCTGGCGGGTGGTCACCGCCCTCCGCCGGGAGCCCGCAGCGCTGATCCTCTCCCGCCAGGCCCTTCCCACCTTCGACCGCGGTCGACTCGGGGCGGCCAGCGGTGTCGCGCGGGGTGCCTACGTGCTGGCGGACGTGCCCTCCGGCGAGCCCGAGGTGATCCTGCTGGCCACCGGCTCCGAGGTGTCGTTGGCCTTGGCCGCGCATGACAAGCTCACCAACGAGGGCATCGCGTCCCGGCTGGTGAGCATGCCGTGCTGGGAGCTGTTCGACCGCCAGCCGCGGGAGTACCGCGATCAGGTGCTGCCGCCTGCGGTGACGGTCAGGGTCACGGTGGAACAGGCCTCCACGCTCGGCTGGGACCGGTATGTCGGTGCCAGCGGAGCCATCGTCGGTATGCACACCTTCGGTGCCTCCGCACCCCTCAAACAGCTGCTCACGAAGTTCGGATTCACGCCTGAGCGCGTCTCGCAGGTGGCACGCGAACTGGTGGCCCGGGCTGAGGAGGCGATGACGTGAAAGCGACTCAGACCCTGCACGAGCTCGGGCAGAGCCTGTGGCTCGACAACATCACCCGCGACATGCTCGGCTCCGGTCGGCTCCGGCACTACATCGACAACTACTCAGTCACCGGTCTGACATCGAACCCCTCGATCTTCGACAAAGCGATCTCTTCCGGCTCGTACAACGCGGCCATCCGCGCCACAACGGCGTCAGAACAGCCGGATGAGGAGCTCTTCTTCGAGCTGGCCATCGAGGACCTTCAGAGAGCTGCCGATCTTTTCCTGTCCATTCACGAGCGAACGGACGGTGTGGACGGCTGGGTGTCCCTGGAGGTCTCCCCGCTTCTGGCGTACGACACCGCCCGGACCATCGAAGCGGCGAAGGCACTGCACGCCCGAGCGGGCCGGAGCAACCTGTTCATCAAGATCCCCGGTACCGCCCAAGGTCTCCCGGCTATTACCGAGTGCATTGCCTCGGGCGTACCGGTGAACGTCACCTTGTTGTTCTCGGCCGACCACTACCGGGCTGCCGCCGACGCGTACCTGACGGGCGTCGAGCGAAGGGCGGAGCTGGGACTCGATCCGGCCGTGGGCTCGGTGGCCTCCGTTTTCATGTCCCGCTGGGATGCCGCTGTCAGCAGCGAAGTACCGGAAGATCTGCGGGACCGGCTCGGCCTCGCGGTCGGACAGGACACGTACCGGGCGTACCGGACCCTGATGGACTCCGACCGGGTACAACGCCTGGAGAACGCCGGTGCACGCATGCAGCGACTGCTGTGGGCGAGTACCCGCACCAAGGACCCCGACGCGTCGGACACGCTGTACGTCCACGGACTCGCCGCGCCGTTCACGGTCAACACGATGCCCGACGAGACGCTCAAGGCCTTTTACGATCACGGCGAGGTGGGTGAGCCCATGCCCGTCGACGGCAATGGCTGCGACGCGACGCTAGCGCGGTTCGCCGACGCAGGCGTGGATGTCACAGCGCTCGCTGCCAAACTCCAGAGCGACGGCGCGGCATCCTTCGTCGCCTCCTGGAACGACCTTCTGGCCTGCATCTCCGCACAGAGGGAGGCCCTTGTCCGCCCCTCCTCCTGACCCGAACCGACCGATCCGAGGGCCGAGAGATGTCCATCACGCCCCTCCGGCAGCAGCCGTCGTGGAAGGCACTTGAACAACATCACGCCGAAATCGGAACCGTCCATCTGCGTGAGCTGTTCGCTCAGGACCTGGGCCGCGGTGAGCGCTTGTGCGCGGAGGCGGCCGGCCTGTACCTCGACTACGCCAAGAACCGCGTCACCGGCGAGACGATGCACCTGCTGTGCGAGCTGGCCCGAGCGTGCGGAGTGGAGGAGCGCAGGGACGCGATGTTCCGCGGCGAGCACATCAACGTCTCGGAAGACCGCCCGGCGCTGCACGTGGCCCTGCGCATGCCGAGGGGGAGTTCGCTCGTTGTCGACGGCGTCGACGTCGTCGCCCAGGTCCATTCCGTCCTGGACCGCATGGCCGCCTTCGCCCAGCGCATCCGGTCGGGCGGCTGGAAGGGACACACCGGAAAACCGATCAGGAACATCGTCAACGTCGGCATCGGCGGCTCCGACCTCGGGCCGGTCATGGCGTACGAGGCGCTGCGCCACCACACCCAGCGAGACCTGACATTCCGCTTCGTGTCCAATGTGGATGCACTTGCCCGGTCACCGAAGCTGGAGGAATTCACCGGGCGCGTCTCGGACTCCGGTGAAGGGCGATGGACCGTACTGGCGGCGGTCGATGAGGGCGTGCCTGCCGCCGTGATCACCACGGCGCTCACCGAGCGGTTTCAGTCCCGAGGCCTTAGCGAGTTCGCCGACAAGCTCCTGTCCGCCATGCGCAGCGAGTTCGGCGGACACACCGAGAAAAGGAGCCAGTCGTGACACACCCGGACGACCACGTGATCGTGCTCTTCGGCGCCACCGGCGACCTCGCCAAGCGCAAACTGCTCCCTGGACTGTTCCACCTCGCCTGGGCAGGCCTACTCCCCGACAGCTACCGCATCGTGGGCACGGGTCGGGCTCACTCCGCGCTGAACGACGATGCGTTCCGCAAACACGCGCACGATGCGGTAGCCACCTTCGGACGCTCCGAGCCGTCCGGGCCGGTGTGGCAGACCTTCGCGGACACGCTGTCCTTCGCCGCCGCCGACCCACCGGATGCCGGCCCGCTGCTCGCGGCTGTACGGGCGGCCGAGGACTCCATCGGTGGGCAGCCACGCAGACTCTTCCACCTGGCCGTTCCGCCCTCCGCGTTCGGATCCGTCATCGGAATGCTCGGCGACGCGGACCTGGCGGAGAACTCGAAAGTGATCGTAGAGAAGCCCTTCGGCACGGACCTCGCTTCGGCCCGAGCGCTCAACGAGACGATCCACGCCGTGTTCGACGAATCCCGGATCTTCCGTATTGATCACTTCCTCGGCAAGGAGTCGGTGGACAACATCCTCGCTCTCCGCTTCGCCAACGGAATGTTCGAACCCATCTGGAACCGGGACCACATCAGCCATGTACAGATCGACGTGCCCGAGACGCTCGGCCTCGAGGGCCGCGCCCACTTCTACGAAGGCACCGGAGCTTTCCGGGACATGATCGTCACGCATCTGATCCAGGTGCTGGGCATCGTGGCGATGGAGCCACCTGTCTCGCTGGCTGCCCAGCCGTTGCGCGACGAGAAGGACAAGGTCTTCGAAGCGCTGCGCCCCATCGAACCCGGGCACGTCGTACGCGGCCAGTACGAGGGCTACCGCGACGAACGGGGCGTGGCGCCCGATTCGCAGACCGAGACGTTCACCGCGCTGCGGCTGGAGGTGGACAACTGGCGCTGGGCCGGTGTGCCGTTTTACCTGCGCTCCGGCAAGAAACTCGCACAGCACCGCGAGGTGGTCACCCTCGGCCTGCGGGAGCCGCCGCTGCGGATGTTCCCCATCGATCTCCCCCAGCAGGAGAGGAGCCGAGGCAACCAGATCGTGATCGACTTCGGGGACCCCGGGTGGATCGCCGCCTGCTTCCTGGCAAAAGAGCCCGGCCCCACCATGCGACTCGCACCAGAAGCAATGACCTTCCGCTACGCTGACTCTTTCTGCCAGAATCACGGGCTCGAAGGCTACGAACGATTGATTCTGGACGCCATGCTGGGTGACCAGTCGCTGTTCACCCGGTCGGACGGCATCGAGCGCATCTGGGACGCATCGACCCCGTTGCTCGAGAATCCACCGCCGCTACAGTCGTACGCCCCCGGCTCTTGGGGCCCCGAACCGGCCGTCAGCGAACTGATCGCACCACACCAATGGCATCTGGAAGACGCCGACGACGCCGTGCGGAAATAGCTTCGTTGCGCACGACGCGCTGGTGACACCACACGAATCCTCGTTCGCTGCGACTGCACCGGTATCGACCTCCGACAAGGGATGGTCGGCCACGCCCGCGAGCAGCACCCCGGCCTGACCATCGAAGTCAACGACATGCGCAACGCCCGCCTAGGCATCACCGCCCGACGTGATCATCTGCCTTGGCAATTCCCTGCCTACCTCCACGACGACCAGGACACCCCGCAAGGCATGCGCGACCTTCGCCGTACATGCAGCGCAAGTCGCGTTGCTCATCCTGTTCAACCCTGTAGCCCCGCCATCGCCCGAAGCGGCCGAGCCCTTCACCTCCCGGGTCGATACCGGCAGCTCGTACGCCGAGGTCACCACACGGGTCGCCGACTGCTGCTGGGCTCCGCGAAGCCGCCCGGTTTACACGCTGGACTCGCGCCCGGCCGCCGAGTAGCGTTCCGTTCGCCTGGCCACGGCTCATTTGGCCGGGTCCAAGCAACCACACCCATCCGTCCGGTTCGCTGGTCGGGAGCGGGGCGCAGCAGACCAGTCGGTCAGCCCGCGACGATTAGGTAGAGACCGTAGAGGACAAGCACGACGCAGGCCGCGAAGCACAATGCCGCTGTCACGGTGGGTCCTAGCGACGACGTGTGTCGCTCGAACGCGGCGGTGCGTTTCCCCATGGCCACGATGCCCAGGCTGAACAGCACCACGACGACGACGCCAACGGCCAGCGAGACCACGAAGACGCTGCCGAGTCCGCCCCAACTGGTGTGCATCGCTGCGCCTGCCCCTCTCAGCTCACGGGAACTTCGTTGACGTTCGTCGCATTGATCGGATTTCGTCGCGACACCCAAAAGGCGCCCGCCGCCAGTGCGAGGGCGACCACGGCGACGAGCACCGTGCCGCCGACGCCTTGCGAGGCGACCCCGCCGGCGACTGCACCGATCGCGGCCGCGGCGGGCAAGGTCAGGACCCACGCGACCACCATCTGCCCGGCCACTCCCCAGTGCACCTCGGCCAGTTTCTTGCCGACGCCCGCTCCGACGACGCTGCCCGAGGCGACGTGCGTGGTGGACAGCGGGAAACCGACATGCGAACTGGAAAGGATCACCGCGGCGGTGCTGGCCTCCGCCGCGAAACCCTGCGGCGACTCGATCTCGGTGATGCGCTTGCCCACGGTGTGGATGATTCGCCACCCACCGAAGTAGGTACCCACCCCTATGGACAGCCCGGCGATGAGAATCACCCACACCGGCGGACGCGAACCCACGGGCAGCGCGCCGGCCGTGATCAACGTCAGCGTGATCACGCCCATCGTCTTCTGCGCGTCGTTCGTGCCGTGCGCCAGCGATACCAGCGAGGCAGAGGCCACCTGACCGGCCCGGAACCCGCCCACACGCACCGATCGGTCGGTGCGGCGGGTCAGGACATAGGCGAGGTAGGTGGCGATCATGGCCACTACGCCCGCGATCACCGGGGACGTCAGCGCAGGCACTACTATTTTCTCGACGACCGTGGCGAACTGCACTGCGCTGGAACCGGCCGCCACCCACGTAGCACCGATGAGCCCTCCGATCAGCGCGTGCGAGGAACTCGATGGCAGCCCGACCAACCAGGTGGCCAGGTTCCAGAGGATCGCGCCCACCAAACCCCCGAAGACGACCGACGGACCGATCCGGGCCTCGTTGACGATTCCGCTGGAAATCGTCTGGGCCACCTGGACCGACAGAAAAGCACCCACGAGGTTGAGCACGGCCGAAATCCCGACCGCGACCTTCGGCCGGAGGGCGCGGGTGGCGATCGAGGTCGCCATCGCGTTCGCGGTGTCGTGGAATCCGTTGGTGAAATCGAACACCATGGCGGTGACGATGACCAGGAGCACCAACGAGATGTCCATGTCCACATGCTGTACGGGCGCAGACCGGGATGTCGAGGGCAGAAAGTTGGTGGTGCCGCCCGATTTCCGCACCACGCTCACACATCCGTAGCACCGCGGGATCGACATCGTCGGCCGGGACCTTCGCGTGGAAACACCACCGGAGCATCGTTCGCCGGTACCCGACTACCGGATGCCACCCGCGAATCAGAGGCGCCGCTCGGACGGCTCAAGCCGGTAGTCGTTGATGCTCGCCTCGCGGACCGCCAGCAGCCCGTCCGGGGCGACCTGCCACAGCTCGTTGCCGTGGCTGCGCCACCGCTGTCCGCCCGCGTCGCGGTAGGATGCCACGTTCCCGGAGTTTGGTCAGCACGGTTGTGTGGTCGCCGTCCCGTGCTAGTCGTGCGCTAGCCCTTCAGCAGGCGCGGAACTCGGCACGCCGGCGGCGCAAGGTGGAGGCCCGGCACCGGCTGGCGGGGCACTGGGGTGAGCAGTCCGGGCCCATGTTCGTTCACCTCGGGTAAGATCAACTATGAGATCGGCGGTCACGTCGAGGCGACTTCGGTGGGATCTTCGCGATGCATCGCCTGGTGACCAAGCTCGGTCTGGCAAAGAAGATTGACGCCGACCTGGATTTGTTGAAGATCCACTTGCCGTATCGCGAAAATCCAATATTCGAGCCCCACCGGTTTCGCTTGACCTGCCCGTTAGGAGCAGCTAAGCTGAATCGATCATGTCAGTGGCTGTGCCCACCTGGCACGCGGCCCGTCCACCGGTGGAACTTACGAGCTTTGTGGGGCGTCGGCGCGAGTTGGCCGACGTGAGGAAATTTCTGAGCTCCTCACGGGTAGTGACCCTTACAGGCGTCGGTGGTGTGGGCAAGACCAGGTTGGCATTGCGGGCGGGCGCGTTGCTTGAGCGGTCATTTCCGGGCGGTGTCTGGTTCATCGAGCTTGCCGGTCTGAATGATCCAGGACTCGTCTCCGGCACCGTAGCCGCCGCGTTCGGCCTGCAACATCAGTCTGGGACGACGCCATTGGCGCAGCTTCCGGACCGTCTTCGTGACCGCCCGCTCCTGCTTGTGCTGGACAACTGCGAGCACATTCTGGATGGGTGCGCGCAGCTCGCGCGTTCGCTGCTCGAACAGTGCCCGCTGATGCGGATCCTGACCACCAGCCGCCAACCCCTGAGCATTGCCGGCGAGACTGTCCTGGAGCTGGCTCCCTTCTCGGTCCCCCCGGACAGCGCAGGATCTCCGGAACGGGCGACTCTCCTTCGATACGCAGCGGTTGCGCTGCTCGAGGAGCGAGCTCAAGCGGTGGATCCAACCTTCGCCGTCAGCGCAGACAACGCCCAGGTTGTCATGCGATTGTGCCGTCGACTAGACGGCATTCCACTGGCGATCGAACTCGCCGCAGTCGCGCTTCGGTTCATGACGGCAGAGGAGATCGTGGACCGCCTCGATCACCGCTTTCAAATGCTGACTGACGGAGACAGGACAGCGCCGACCCGCCAGCAGACCCTGCAAAACATGGTCGACTGGAGCTACCGGCTGTGCTCCACCGCCGAACAAGTGCTGTGGGCACGACTGTCTGTGTTCGGTCCAGGGTTCGATCTGGAGGCCGCCGAAGTGATCGGTTCAGGCGACGGCATCGGGACCGACGAGGTACTTGATCTGCTCGGGGGTTTGATCGACAAATCGATCGTGACCGCGGAAAGATATCCCGGCAAGACCCGTTATCGGCTGCTGGACACACTCCGGGATTACGGCCGGGACCGCCTCGCGGAACTCGGTGAGACCACCATCGTCCGTCGCAAGCATCTGCACTACTACCGGCACCTCGCCGCCCAAGCCGAGGCAGAATGGTTCAGCGCCGGACACACGACGGTCTTCGCCCGGCTACGAGCCGAGCACGCCAACCTGCGCGAGTCACTTGAATTCTCGGCTTCCGAGCCCGGCGAATCGCAAGCAGGCTTGGTGATCGCTTCCTCCCTCCGATTCTTCTGGCTCAGCAGCGGGCATGTCTACGAGGGACGTCGTTGGCTGGATCGATTCTTGGCGCTCAGCACGGAACGCGATCCGGTACGTGTCAAAGCGCTCTACGTCGACGGGTACTTGAATGCCGCGCTCAACGCCGCGTCATCCGGGTCAGCCCTTCTCGAGCAGGCGAGCGCGCTGGCGGCGGAGTTGGGCGACCAATCAGGGGCGGCCTACGTCACGCAGATCTCGGGGCTCACCGCCCTGTTCAACGAAGATCCGGCGCGGGCGAGCGCGCTCTTCGAAGACGCTCTCGCTAAGCATCGGCTGATTGGCGATCACGCTGCCGCCGCCTACGATCAGATCGAGCTCGCGTTGGCAGCCGCGTTCCTTGGCGATCATGAGCGCGCCGCTGACCTGTTCCGCGGGTGCCCTGCCGTCAAGGAGACCTACGGCGAACAGTGGATGAGATCGCTTGCCCTGTGGGCGAAGGGAATAGCAGACCTACTAGCGGGCAATTACCATCAAGCCACTGCTGCGGAACTGGAAAGTCTCCGCCTGCGGCTCGGCTTCCATGAGCAGTTTCAGATCGCATTGTGCGTTGAGATTCTGGCCTGCATAGCCAGCGCAGACGGTGACCCGGCACGGGCTGCGACCTTGTTCGGCGTGTCCCACACGATCAAAAAGAACGTCGATGCGTCGCTCGCCGGCCACAAACATGTCGCGCGCCTACACGACCACTACGAGGCAGTAGCACGTAGCTCACTCGGTGACGAGACGTTTCAGAAAGACGTTCACCGCGCCACACGGCTCGACTTCGACGACGCCATCGCATGGATACGGAATCCGAGCAAAGCCGGGGAACCAGCAAGCCTCAGGACCGAAGAACCGCACGCGCCGGTGCTTACTCCGCGTGAGCGAGAGGTAGCAGCGCTGGTCACGCAGGGCAACACCAACAAAGAAATCGCCGCCATCATGGTGATCTCCCGCCGCACCGCTGAGGCCCACATCGACCACATCCTGACCAAACTCGGCTTCACCACTCGGACGCAAATCGCCACCTGGGTCACTCAACAGAAGACCACGCGACGATGCGACTGACACCGCCGCTGAGTTTTCGGATTGACGTGGACCAGTAGAAGCGCTGCCCCGTCTGCGAGACGGCATCTTCTCCACAGCCGATCAACGACCGAACGGGATCGCTTGAGGACGGCATCCGATTGCCCGCCGCACGGAGAGGAGCACTCGGCCATGCGCACACTGATCGAGAACGCTGCCGTGGTGACGATGGACGACGTTCTCGGCGACTTCGAACGAGCCGACATCCTCGTCGAGGGCGGTGTCATCGTCGAGATCGGGCCGAACCTCGACGTCGGCGACACCGAGCGAATCGACGCCTCGTCGATGATCGCCATGCCGGGCATGGTCGACACCCATCGACACACCTGGCAAACCGGGCTCCGGGGCATTCTGGCCGACGGGAACATCCTCGACTACCTGAGGGGATTCCGGCTGCAGATGGCGACGAAGTACCGCCCGCAGGACATGTATGCGGGCAATTACCTCGGTGGCCTCGATTGCCTTAACTCGGGGGTGACCACGGTGGTCGACTACTGCCACAACATCGTCACCGGCGACCACGCGCACGCCGCGGTCGCCGGACTCCGCGACGCGGGCGTGCGCGCGCTGTACGGCCACGGCCTCCTGCCCATCACGTCGAACACGTGGTCCGAGACCAAAGGCGGGCTGGACGAGTCGGTGGAAGAAGGCGACTTCGCCCGGCGGGCGCGACTGGCGCGGGAAATCCGCGCCCAGTACTTCACGAGCGAGCAACAGCTGCTGCGCTTCGGCATCGCCCCGCAGGAACTAGCCATCGCTCCCTTCGGGGACGTCAAGCAGGAATTCGAGCTGGCCCGCGAGCTCGGCGCACGCATCACGTTCCACTCCAACCAAGTCATCGCGCGCAACCTGTTCAAGGACATCGAGGCGCTGCACGCCCACAACATGCTCGGCAGCGATCTTCTCCTGGTGCACGGGACATTCAGCACTAAGAACGAATGGCACCTGCTGCGCGGTACCGGCACCATGATCTCGGTTTGCGCCGAGACCGAGATGCAGATGGGCATGGGATTCCCGGTCATTCGTGAGGCTACCGAGAACACGCCCGGGCCAAGCCTCGGCATCGACTGCACGAGCAGTACCGGAGGCGACATGATTTCACACGCACGGCTCGTCCTACAGGTGACCCGATGGAGGGACGATCAAGAAGACTACGCGCGGTCGACACTGCCCACGGTCATGCGGTGGAAAACGCGCGACGCCTTGCGGTGGCTCACGGTCAACGGTGCCCGCGCCGCGGGCGTCGACGACGTAACAGGAACCCTGGCACCGGGCAAGCGGGCCGACATCGTATTGCTGGACATGTCAGGCATCAGCCAGGCCGGTTGGAACCGCCACGACCCTTGTGGCGCGATCATTGCGCAGACCAACTCGGGCAACGTGCACACGGTGCTGGTCGATGGGCGGGTGGTCAAGCGGGACGGCCGGCTGGTGCACGTCGACGTCAACGGAGCGCTTGCAACGCTCGCGGAGTCGCACGGCCATCTCTACGACCAGATGGCCCAGCACGGCGGATTCATCCCGCAACCTCCCGCCGATCTGCCGGTGTTCAACCGCTGAGAACCAAGCCAGCAGGCACAGCGCGACCCCGCGCACGATCAGTCGTACGTCGCGACGAGCCTGGCGAGATGGCTGGTTCGCTTCCACGATGAACAGCGGCGGTCGTAGTAGGCGAAGGCCGTGTTTCATCGTCGGTGGTGATGGTGATGTCGGCTTCGATGACCCGGACGGTCTCGCCTTTGATCTGGTGGGGTTTGGGCGGTTTGTGGCCGCGTTTGCGGTTGCGGGCCACGTTGCGCCGTCAGGCGCGGGCGTCGGCCAGGTCGTCGAGTTGGGACAGCTAAGAGCCGTCGCGAAGCGGAATCCGTACCCGCCCTGCGGTGACGGCCGAAATGGTGTCGGTTGGAGGGGGTGTCGGCCACCTCGATCTCCGTGCCGTCCCAGGCACATACCCGCAGGCCGAACGCATACGACCACGCCGCACGCCGAGCCGGCAGCCACTCGGTCATCCGGGCGAACAGCACCTCCAGCGGCACCGCTCCGATCCGGTCCCGCAGCTTGGTCAACGCCCGCGAACAGGGCAGGCGCCACTCGAGCCCGCACAGCCGGGCCAGCCGATCCCACGGGATCATCGCCCGCAGCACCGACGAACACGATCTCGTGCGCTGCAGGCATAAACCGAGCACGACATACACGCCCAACCGGGACGGCGCCCTGCCCCTGGCGAGAATCTCATCCGCCCTGTGAACCAGCAGATCGCCGAGCAGGCGACCGAGGACGCGTCGCTGATCACGGTGCACCCCAACGGGGTTCGCAGCTGGTACTCGAACTGGGTCGATCCCGGTTCCCTCGGCCCGCAGAACTGGGAGACCTTCCACCTCGACCAGGTGCTCCCGCTGATCGACGCGAACCTGCGGACCATCCCGACCCGCGAAGGCCGGGCGATCGTCGGGCATCCGATGGGCGGTTTCGGCGCGTTCCACTACGCCGAGCACCGGCCGGAGCTGTTCAGCTACGTCGGCAGCTTCTCCGGTGGTCTGGATCTGCTCAACCAGGCGCAACGCGCCGCGGTGATCGCCACCTCGGTGCTCCCGGAGTCGGCATGCCGACGGTGGCCCCCGAGGCGATCTTCGGGTCGCCGGTGTGGCCGCTGGACGGGGTATGGAACGCGCAGAGCCCGGCCCAGCACGTCGAATCGCTGCGCGGCATGGGCGTGGCCATGTACACCGGCAACGGCGGCGACCTGACCGACAACACGCCCCAGGCGGTCGTCGAGAAGGTCGCTCGGGACACCAACCTGGTGACTTCCGCCAACCTGACCGCCACCGGAATCCCGCACGACTTCATCGACTACGGGGACGGGAGCGGGTGGGCGCCGGGCTGCACCGGCAAGCACGCCTCGGTGCCGTGCCTGCAGGCGAACATGGACCATTTCGTCGGCCTGATCATGCAGCGGCTGCAGCACCCCTGACCACATCACCACTGGGGGTCCGGTCGGTCGGGCGTGGGGGATGCCCGGCCGACCGGAGCGATTTCCGAGCCACGACTTGGAAGGGAACGACATGGCCGGCGATTGCCGGTACTGGTGCGGAGAGTGCTCCTACCGGACACCGTGGTTGACCGAGGCGGAAGTCGCCGAGCGACAGAAGCAGCACTTCGCCGAACAGCACCCGGAAAAACCGCTCAGCGGGCGCGTCGAGTTCCGGGAGAAGAAGAACGACGGGGTGGGATGCCTGGCGGTGGTCGCGATCCTGCTCCTGGTCCTGGCTATCGCGGCCATCTGCCGGGCCCGGCCGGGCGAGCCGGTGCGACCACCGCGATCAATCGGAGTTCAAGCGGTTTTCGACGGATGAGCAGTTCCCAGGTGCCTTGCTGCAGACCCGCCGAGCCGCTCGGGAAGCGCAGCGAGGAGTGTCGAAGATGCCGCAGATCTACGTCCGAGTGACGGGTGGAGCGATCCGGACCGCGTTGGTCCTGCTGATGCTGGCCCTCAGCGGGTTGGCGCTGGTGTGGCTGCTGGTCGGCCCGGAACTGGCCATCGGGCTGGGTTTCGGCCTGATCGCGCTGGTGCGCGGTCTGGTCGCGTTGTTCAAGCCCGGCGACTGATGCCCGACCTCGAAGCTCTCACCCAGCTGTCTACTGTAGACGAAAGATGTGTCGCTCTCGCACGCGCTGACCCGCCGAACGTGCGGTCTCTGGGAAATGAGTGATCCGGCTAGCTAGGACGATAGTGTGAATCTTCTTGCAACAAAGGTCGTCGTTATTTCATGATTGAGAGGTTGTCCGCCCCGGTCGAGGAGGATTGCGACACGCAACGATCACCAAACGTCGCCTTGATGTCGCTGTGGATCCACAAGCAGGAAGAACTGTGTTGACACTTTACTGATTCACATGCGGCGTCAGGATGAGCCTCAGCGCCGCCGACGAGGTCGGCCTGAGCGGTTCGGCGAATTCGACTTGGTGTGACTCCTGTCGTTCGCCGATTGAGACTCTCTTCCGCCACAGCGGCATGTGCCGCCCAGAATGGGCGCTGACCGCTGCTGTCCAGGATCACAGATCGCGCATGGTGCGGGTTATGACCCTCCCGCCGCGGGGGTCTGTGGCGTGCTCGTCGAAGCGGCTGAGCACGGGATTTCGTCTTGGCTTGATACGACTTTCCGCTTTTCTGAGCTTGTCGCACGTTTCCGGACACTCTTCCGCTGACTACCGAAAGCGCTGCTGCTGCGTAACGCTGCTGCACCAGCGGACCCAAAATTTTCGCAGAAAGAAGGAAGTATGACCGTCGCGCTCGACGAATTTCTCGGCGAGCTGTACCGCAGCTTCGGGCCCCCGAAACAAATGGGCGAGTCCGCGCCGGCTTCTGATAGGCCTCACTTCTTCCTGCACCGGAACTTCCTGGGGGAGCAGGATCTGGCGATCCTGTTCAACACCAAGCGGTGCCGGTACCAGTGCAAGTTCTGCGCGCTGCCGTTCAAGTCCTCCCGCGAGTGGGTGCCGGAGGACCAGGTGCTCGCCCAGTTCAGGTACGTGCTGGAGGAGGACAAGCACGCCTTGGGGGTGCTGGAGCGGGTGACCATCGCCAACGAGGGCTCGGTGTTCGACGAAACGACCTTCCCCGCCGAGGCACTCACCCAGATCACCGCGGCCACCCGCAAGCTCCCCCGGGTGCGCAAGCTCGTGCTGGAAACCCGGTTGGAGTTCCTGACCGTCGAGCGACTGCAGGAGATTGCTGAGAACAGCGGCAAACAGCTCGACATCCTCACCGGTTTCGAAACCGTCACGGAGGACCTGCGGGAACGCGTGCTGGGCAAGCGCGAGCCGTTGGAGGCCTTCCTGCGCGGACTGGACGCGGTGGCGACGGCTGGGTGCGAGCTGACCTCCTACGTGCTGTTCAAGCCAGATCCGGCGATGACCGACGAGCAGGCGTGGGGCGAGGCGGAGAAGGCGATCGACTACCTGCATGAGCATTGCGCTGCGCGCGGCGTGCCGATGACCGTCCGGCTCAACCCGATGTACGTGGCCCGCGGGACTCAATGGGCGCGCCGAGCCGAGGAACTGGACGGTTACCAGCCTCCGCGGTTGTCGGACATCGTCGCGCTGGCTGAGAAAAAGCGGGCGGAAGGTATCCCGGTGTACCTCGGCCTCACTTCCGAGGGCCTGTCCGACGAGGAGAAGACCTACCGGGCCCGCGAGGATTTCACGCGAGGGCTGCTCAAGCACGGGATCGTCATGAACGGTGACGGCTCGGTCAGTCCCCGCCAGCACTTGCTGCCGATCACCGAGTTCAGTTCCGGGTCCGGCGGTGCCGATCCGGTGCTGGAGCGCAAATGAACGGTACGCCGACCTGCCCTCGCAGGAGTTGTCCGAGCATTCCGTCGGCCCCCGCAACCGGTCCGTCCCCGGCGCAGGACTTGCGCCTGTCAACGAGAACGGCTGGGTGAGGCGGATGGACGAGGCGTTCGAGCGCGGCCGCGTGCTGCTCGCCGAATTGGAGCCGATGGGCGGCCAGGTCGCCGAGCTGGCCAAGCGGCTGGCCGCGGACGAGGGCTCACCGGACAACGAGCAAGACCCGTGGGCTTGGCTGTCCTGCGTGCTCGGGCTGGTCTCGGCAAGCGAGGGCAACTACGGCGTCGGCGCGGTCGTCGTGCGCGGCAGCGAGCTTGTTTCCGACGGCCGGAACAGGTTGCTGAGACCTCGGCTGAACACGTCCGCGCACGCGGAGGCGCAGGCACTCGACGCGTTCGAGGCGCAGTTCGGGACCCTGGCGGCCGGACACGGGACGGTGCTCTACACCTCGCTGGAGTGCTGTCCGATGTGCACGGTCCGGTTGTTGAACTCGGGCATTCGTACGGTCCGGTACCTCGCGCCGGACCAGGACGGCGGCATGGTCACTCGAATGGATGGCCTGCCTCCGTACTGGCAGCGGCTGGCCGCTGGACGGGAACCGCGACAGGTCTTCGAACCGGCCGACTGCTCGCCCGGGCTGGCGCAGCTCGCTGCAGACGTCTTCGCCGCGACCGAAACGCGGCTGAACGACGAAGTCGTCCGGTCCTGATCACGCAGCATTCGGACGGCGGTGCTGGCGTCGGAAGTGCGAGCACCCCGCGCCGCGGTGATGCGCGAGCACTGAAGACGTGGCGTGCGAAAGCACGGAGATCCCGGAACGAGGAACGCCATGACTCCGGACCCCCATCAACCGAGCACCTCGACCCGACCGGACGAAGTCGTGCAATCCGATCCAGACCACCGAGGAGCTGATCTCGCTTGCTGATCCTGTCGTTCAAGGAAGGCCACGACGGCGCGGTCGCCGCCATCGAGGACGGACAACTGCTGTTCTCCATGGAGGCCGAGAAGGACTCCTACCCCCGTTACGACCGGCTCACCGCCGAGTTGTTGCTGCGGGCCGCAGATCGTCTGCCCCGCCACCCCGATGTCGTGGCGGTGGGTGGATGGGTGAAGGGCTGGCACTCCGTCGAGCCGCCGTCGCGCACCGGCTACTTCGGCATCGGACCGGGTTCGGTCACCGACGAACCCGGGCGGTTCTTCGGCCGCGAGACACGGATCTTCTCCTCCACCCACGAACGCTCGCACATCATGACCGCCTACGGACTGGGGCCCGTGGCGATGGGGGAGCCCGCCTACTGCCTGGTGTGGGAGGGCAACATCGGCTCGTTCTACCGGATCGACGAGCGCGGTGAGGTGACCCACCTCAAGCACGTGCTCACCGACCCGGGTAACAAGTACGCGTACATGTTCGCGCTGGCCGACCCGAAGTTCCCGGACCTGCCGGGGCACTTCCGGTTCCAGGACGCGGGCAAGCAGATGGCGTTGACCGGGTTCGCCGAGCAGGGTGCCGTGCTGCCGGAGGAGAAGGAGCTCATCGAGTTCCTGCTCGCCCAGGACGGCATCGTGCTGGGGCTGGCCAAGGGCGACGTGAAGTGGTCGCCGTACCACAACGTCGGAGTCCTGTCGCAGGAGTACAAGAACATCGCGGCGAAGTTCTCCGATGCGATCTTCGCCCGGTTCTACGACTACGCGGCCCAGAACCTCACGGAGGGCCTGCCTCTGCTGATTTCCGGCGGCTGCGGGCTGAACTGCGAGTGGAACCGGCGCTGGGCCGAGTGCGGGCTGTTCCCGCAAGTGTTCGTGCCGCCATGCCCGAACGACAGCGGCTCCGCGCTCGGCACCGCGATCGATGCGCAGCTGCACCACACCGGGACCGCGCACGTCAGCTGGGACGTCTACGCAGGTGAGGAGTTCGTCGAGGACGCGACCTTCGATCCCGCGGTGTACGACGTGCGCCCGCTGGAGGACGCCGCGGTCGCCCGGTTCTTGGAGCAGGGCAACGTGATCGCCTGGGTGCAGGGCCGCTACGAGATGGGGCCGCGCGCGCTGGGCAACCGATCCATCCTCGCCGCGCCGTTCACCCGGGAGACGCACGAGCGGCTGAACACGATCAAGCAGCGCGAGGGCTACCGGCCGATCGCTCCGATCTGCCTGGAGAGCGACGCACACCAGTGGTTCAGCGGGGCGATCCCGGACCCGCACATGCTCTACTTCAGCGACGTGCGCACCGACGCCCTGCCGGCGGTCACGCACGTCGACGGCAGCGCGCGCACCCAGACGATCACGCCGGAGCAGAACCCGCAGATGGCGCGGCTGCTCACCGCGTTCCGGGAGATCACCGGGTACAGCGTGCTGTGCAACACCTCCCTGAACTACTCGGGCCGGGGCTTCATCAACCGCACCAGTGATCTGATCGGCTACGGCGAGAAGCACGGGCTGGACGGGTACTTGGTGAACGGGACCTTCGCCACCCGGCGGCGCTCGTGAGCGCGCCGCCGGCCAGCACGACCTGCATCGCGCTCGCTCGGGCGCAGGCGGTGCGCGAGCCGGGCGCACCGGCGGTGATCTCCGAGCGCGACGGGTCCACACACCGGGTCAGCCACGGCGAGCTGCACGCCCGGGCAGACCGGTTGGCCGCGGCGCTGCTGGCCTCCGGGCTTCCCCGCGGCGCGCCGGTCGCGGTGCTCACCGCCCGGACCGAGTGGGCGATCTCCGCGCTGCTCGGCGTCATGTCGGCCGGGTTCGCTCACTTGCCGCTGACCACGGAATACCCGGTGGAGCGGATCCGGCTGCTGCTGCGGGAAAGCGGCTGCACGGTGGTCGTCGCCGACGAAGCGGGGCGGCAGGCGATGGCGGGCGTCGGCGCATCCGACGGGATCACCGTGCTCACACCCGACCAACCCGATGCGCCCGCGCTCGATGTGGTGCCGGAGCCGGGGGACGTCGCGGCGGTCCTGTTCACCTCCGGCTCGACCGGCACCCCGAAGGGCGTGCAGATCACCCACGGTGGCCTGGTCAATCTGGTTGGCGGGTTGCAGGAGATGCTCTATGCCCCGTTGGGCGGGCGGACCGTCGAGGCCCTGTCCGCCCCGCTGGTGTTCGACGCCGCCCTCCAGCAGACGCTGTCCTGCCTGGCCAATGGGGGCACGCTGCTGTTGCTAGGGGAGGCCGACCGGCGAGATCCGCGGCGCTTCCTGGAGTTGATCGCGCGGCACCAGGTCGGGTTGATCAACGTGGTCACGCCGTTGCTCGGGGCCCTGGTCGACGCCGGGCTGGGGGAGGACTCCGGGCTCGCGCTGCGCCATGTGGTCACCGGTGGGCAGGCCGTGCCGACCGCGGTCGTGCGCCGGCTGCTCAACCGGCCCGCTTGGCGGGATCTGGTGGTCTGGAGCATGTACGGCCCGACCGAGGCCACAGTGGACGCAACCTGCCTGCGCGTGGACCGGGAGACCTCGCTGCCCGGCAACACGCTCGGCCTGGGTGCCGCGCTGCCCGGGGTGAGCGTCGACGTCCGCGATGAGCGGCTTGAGCCGGTCGCACCCGGTGAGAGCGGGGAGATCTGCATTGGCGGCGCCGGGCTCGCCCTGGGCTACCTGCACCCGGACAGACCCGGCGCGGCCGGGTTCACCACAGCCGAGGGGGCGCGGATCTACCGCACCGGCGACCTCGGCCGATTCGGCGCGGACGGCGGATTGCAGTTCCTCGGGCGACTCGACAACCAGTACAAGGTGCGCGGCTACCGCGTGGAGCCCGGCGAGATCGGCAACGTGTTGATGTCCTGCCCGGGCGTGGCCGAGGCCGCGGTGGTGGCCGTTCCGGACGGGATGGGGGACACCGACCTGGTCGCGTTCCACACCGCCGAGGACTCGGTCTCCGACGATGACGTGCGGGCGCACGCGCGCACCCAACTGCCACCGTGGATGATGCCGAGCCGGTTCGTGCGCCGAGCGGAGCTGCCGCACACGCCGAACGGGAAGATCGACCGTGCAGCCCTCGCGGACGAGGCGGCAGCGCTGATGTCCACGGTGTACGACCCCGTGGATGCACTGCCCGAACCGGCCGCGATCGATGCCACCGAGCTCGCCGCGCTCTTCGACGCTGTTCTGGGGACCAGCGGGTTGTCTGCGGACACGGACTTCTTCGCTGCCGGTGGGCACAGCCTGAAAGCGATGCGGCTGGTCAACGCGATCTTCGGGCGTTGGGGGCGCGCCATCCCGCTGAGCACCTTCTACTCCCACCCCAACCCGCGGGAGCTGGCCCGCGCGATCACCGAGCAGGACCAGATCGTCGCGCAGACCGGACTGCCCCGGGCGGCGGAAGCGGTGGACTACCCGCTTTCCCATGCGCAGCAACGACTCTGGACGCTGCACCAACTCGGCGGATCGCTGGCCTACAACGTGCCGATCGTGATGGAGCAGGGCGAGGTGGACCAGCCCGCACTGGAGCAAGCGCTGTCCACAGTGATCGAACGGCATGAGAGCCTGCGGACCTCGTTCACCATCCGTGGGGGAGAGGTCCGGCAGCGGGTGCATGCCGAGGCCACCATCGCGCTGCGCACCGTGGACCTCACCACCGCCGCCGAACCCCGTCAGGCCGCCGAGCAGGTGGTGCGCGACGACAGCGAGACCCCGTTCGACCTGGCCGACGCCCCACTCGGCCGGGCGGTGCTGATCCGGCTGCCGGACCGCCGGAGCTGGCTGGTGCTCACGCTGCACCACATCATCTGCGATGGCTGGTCCATCGTGGTGCTGTCCCGGGAACTCAACGACGCCTACCGGGCGGCCCGCCGCGGCACCCGGCCCGACCTGCCGGAACCACCCGCCCGCTACCGCGACTTCGCAGTCTGGGACCGCGGCCGGGACCTCTCCTCCCGCGCGCCCGGCTGGCGCGAACGACTGGCCGGGGTACCCGACCACCTGCCGCTGCCGGTGGACTTCCCGGGCTCGGGCGAGCAGGAAGTGTTCCGCGGCGGCACCCGCACCCGCACCTTCGACGAGGAACTCTCCGCGCGGCTGCGAGTACTGGCCGCCGACGCCGAATGCACGCCCGCCGCGGTGTTCCTCGGGCTGTTCGGCTGGCTGCTGCACCGGCTGACCGCGCTGGAGGACATCTGCATCGGGATGGGCACCGCCGCCCGTATCCACCCGGACATCGAGCGGCTGGTCGGCTTCTTCGTGAACGTGCTGCCGATCCGGCTGTTCCCCGCCCCGGACATGGATTTCCCGGAGCTGGTCGCGCACACCTCGGCGGCGCTGACCGCGGCGCTGGAGCAGCAGGACTGCCCGATCGACGTGGTCGTGCACGACCTGAACCCCAAGCGCACCGCGGGCACCCAGCCGCTGACCAACGTGATGTTCGCTTACCAGAACTTCGCCGACGTCTTCGGCGCCTCGCCGGAGGCCCCCGGGAGCACCGACGGTGTTGCCGATGAGCTGTTCCTCGACCAGTCCCGGCTGGTCGAAATCCCTCTGGACACTGCCAAGTTCGACCTGACGTTGTACGTGCACGACACGGGCGGCGCGTTGCGCGTCGAGTTCGAGTACGACGGGCAGCTGTTCCGCCCAGGCACCGTCGACCGCTACCTGGCCGCGCTTGAGCGGCTGGCCCGAGCTGTCACATCGGAGGTCCGCGCGTGAAACTGTCCGACATCCAGCTGTGGGAAGGCGACGACGAGCCGGCCAGCGCCGCGAACGCCACCGCCCGCCCGTTCCCCGCCGACCGCACCGTCGGCGAGCTGTTCGCCGAGCAGGTCGCCGCGACCCCCGACGAGGTGGCCGTGGTCGACGGCGGCACCCGGCACACCTACGTGGAGCTCGCCGCGGACGCCGACCTGCTCGCGCGCTTCCTCGTCGACCAGGGCGTCGAACCCGGTGTGCACGTCGGGGTGCTGCTGCGCCGCTCGTACCGGCTGGTCGTGGCGATGCTCGCGGTGCTCAAGGCCGGAGGGGCCTACGTGCCGCTGAACCCCGAGCTGCCCAGCGCCCGGCTGCACTCGCTGATGCGGGACACCCGTCCGCTGGTGCTGATCTCGGAGCGGGACCTGGTCGCCGTGCACAACGATCTGTTCTGGAACAGCGAACCCACCCGAGCCTGCATCTGCGTGGACTCCGCCGACGTGCTCGCCGAGCTGGAGCCTGCGGGTACCCGGATGAGCCTCGAGCTGTGGAACTACGTTGCCGACCACTCCGACGACCCGATCTCGGCGAACGGCTGGCGCAGCCCGCACACCGGGGCGCGGATCAGCGACCAGACGCTGGAGACCTACGTGCGGGCGACCGCGGGGAAGATCGCGGACTACCTGGGACCGGACAATGCGATGCTGGAGATCGGGTGCGGGACCGGCACGACATTGCGCGGTCTGGCACCGAAGGTGGGGCGTTACGTCGGTATCGACCCGGCCGCCGGGGTGCTGCGCTGGGCGGAGCGGGCGCGCGAGGAAGAGGGGCTGGACAACGTCTCGCTGCACGAACTGGGTGCGCTGAACCTCGACGAGCTGCCGCCGGACTCGGACGGGCCGTTCGACGTCGTGGTGTTCAACAGCGTGGTGCAGAGCTTCGGCGGGGTGAACTACCTGCGCACCGTGCTGGGCGAAGCGATCGGTCGGGTCGGTGAGCGCGGCGCGGTCTACCTCGGGCATGTGTGGGACGCCGCCCGCCGTGAGGAGTTTCTCGCCTCGGTGGCCGCTCGGCACCGGGCCGAGCACGGTGGCCGGCCGATGTCGGCAGCGGACGCGCTGTTCGTCCCCGCGGCGTTCTTCGAAGACCTGCCGCACCACTTCCCGGAGTTGTCGGCCGTTGAGGTCACGCCGATGGCGTTCCACGACGAGGAGCTGACCACCTACGCCTACGACGTGCTGCTGCACGTCGACCGCACGGCCACGGCCCGCCGCCAACCTCCACCGGAGAAGATCCAGTACGACACCCGAGCGCTCAACACCCTGGCCGCGGTTCGCCCGCCGGTGAACCGGCACTCGCCCGATGCCACCGCCTACGTCATCCAGACCTCCGGCTCCACCGGCGCCCCCAAGAGCGTCGAAGTGGGAATGCGGTCGCTGGTCAACCTGCTGTGGTGGTACCGGGACGTGTGCGAGCTGCGCACGGGCGCACGAGTAGCGCAGATCATCGCCTGCAGTTTCGACGCGTCGATCAAGAACTACCTGGCTCCGCTGGTCTCCGGCGCGGCCGTGGTGCTCGCACCGGATGCCGCGTACGACCCGCGAGTACTGCTGGAGCTGGTGGAACGCGACGAGGTCACGGTGCTCAATCCGGGTGTGCCCGCTGCGGTGTACCCGGTTCTGGACCTGGCCGCCGCCGACGGATTCCGGGCGATGCGCTCGTTGCTGCACCTGGCGCTGGGCGGTGAGACGCCGGACCTGGCACGGCTGCGGCCGTGGCTGGACTCCGGTGCCTGCCGGGCGAAGATCCACAACATCTACGGGCCCACCGAGGCCACCGACATCGCCTGCGCCGCCGAGATCGACCCGGCCACCGCGACCGATGGCGGACCGGTGCAGATCGGGTTCCCGATCCCGAACGTCACCGCGCACGTGCTCGACCAGCACCTCGTGGAGCAACCGGTCGGGGTCGTCGGCGAACTGCACCTGGCAGGCACCGGGCTGGCCATCGGCTACCTGTCGGCTCTTGAGCTCACTGATGAGAAGTTCACGACGTCTTCGCCGTCACTTCCCGGCCGGCGGCTGTACCGCACCGGCGACCGCGCCCGGCGGCTGCCGGACGGTTCGTTGGTGCTGGTCGGGCGGGTGGATACGCAGGTCAAGCTGCTCGGCCACCGCACCGAGCTCGAAGAGGTGGAGCACAAGCTTCGCGAGCTGCCCGGCGTGCAAGAGGCCGCCGCGGTGGTCCACCCGGCACCCGGCACCGACGAGCTGCGGTTGTGCGGCTACGTCCTGCCCGAACCGGGCGCCGATCCCGACCCGCTCGGGCTGCGCGCAGCGCTGACCCGGTTCCTGCCGGCCGCTGCGGTACCGGCGGACGTCGTGGTGGTCGAGAGCTTGCCGCGCAACGCCAACGGCAAGATCGACCGAAACGCGCTGCCCTCTCCGGAGCAGGCCCGCCGGGCTGCCGCGCGGCCGCCCCGCACCGAGACCGAGCGCGTCCTGCTGCCGCTGTGGCACGAGGTGCTGGCCGACAACACGGTCTCGCTGGACGAGAACTTCTTCGTCGCCGGCGGCCACAGCCTCGGCGCGGCGCTGTTGGCCATCCGGATCCGCGAGGAGCTGCACCGCGACGTGTCCATCGTGGACGTTTACCGGGCCCAGACCGCAGCTGCGCTGGCGAAGCTCATCGACCAGCGCCCGGCGGCCAACAGCCCGCTGAAGCCCCTCGCCGACGGAGAGGGCAACGCGGTGTACTGCTTCCCACCGATCGCCGGGCACTCCTGGGCCATGGCGGGGTTCGCCCAGCACCTCGGGTTCCGCTGCTACGGCTTCGACTTCCCCTTCGACGCTGCTACCGATCCCGTGGAGGAAGCAGCCGGACTGATTACCGCGACCAAGGTGCACGGCCCGCGGTTCCTGGTCGGCTACTCCGCCGGCGGTGTGTTCGCGGCCGCCACCGCACTGGCTCTACGAGATCGCGGCGAGCGCGTCGACGGACTCGTGCTGCTCGACTCCGCGCCCCCGCAACAGCGCGAACCGGCCACCAGCGCCACAGCGGCGACGATGGTGCAGGAGGTGCTCAACGACCCGAACCTCGCTGCGCACGTCCGCCAGACCGGTCGCGAGCGCGTCGCAGCCGTCGTCGAGCGCTACGCCAACTGGTACGCAAACGTGCCCCTCCCACCGGAACTCGACGTCGATGTCCTGCTGCTGCGCGCCGACGGCGATGGCACCTCCTGGGGTGGCTACTGGCAGCAGCTGACCAGCGGAGAGGTCCGGGTGCAGACCGGCACTGGCGGCCACGCTGACCTGCTTTCGGGCACCAACGCGGTCGCCAACGCCGACCCCGTCCGCACCTGGCTCGCGCAGCGCAGCAGCACCACCGACGAAGTTCGCATGATCGGCCCCGGCATCCCCGAGGTCCACGCCGAGCCATAGTCGGGCCCGCCCCCACACCAGTCCCGCCCCGACCGGTTCGGGGCGCTACGAAACGTGCGCTTATGACGAAGACGATCAAGGTCGCGCTGGTTCAACAGGGCGTCTGGCACATGGCCAAGGAATCGATGCCGCTGGCGGCGGGCTACCTCGCGGCGGTGACCCGCGAGCAGCTCGGCGAACACTGCGATGTGCGGATCTTCAACGCATCAGGTTCGATGACCGCGCTGGAGATGGCGGTGGACATCCTGCGGGACGGGGTGCCCGATGTGATCGGGTTCTCCGTGCTCGGCTGGAACGTTCGCCAGTTCGAGTCGGTTGCCGAGACGGTCAAGCAGGCCAACCCGGAGGCCGTCGTGGTCTTCGGCGGCAATCACGTGGCCAACCAGGCTGAACGGGTGCTGCCGCGCAACGTCGACGTGGACGTGGTGGTCAACGGCGAGGGCGAGATCACCTTCGTCGAGCTGCTGCGGGCGGTGGTGGAGGGTATCTCCTACGAGAAGGTCCGCGGCATCTCCTACCGCGGTGAAGACGGCACGATCGTCACCACCGAGGAGCAGCCGCGGCTCGACGACCTGGACGTGATCCCTTCTCCGATCCTCACCGGCGTCATGCCGCTGGTCGACGAGCACGGTGACTTCCGCTACGACGTCGCGCTGATGGAGACCAACCGCGGCTGCCCCTACCACTGCTCGTTCTGCTTCTGGGGCGGCGCGGTGGGCCAGAAGGTCCGCGCGTTCTCGCGCGAACGGCTGCGCGCAGAGCTGGAGGTGCTGGCCAAGGTCAAAGCGCACACGGTCGTGCTCTGCGACGCGAACTTCGGGATGCTGCGCCAGGATGCCGATTTCATCGAGGACTTCATCGAGATCCGCGAACAGCACGGCTATCCACGGGCACTGGAGACCTCCTGGGCGAAGAACAAGTCCAAGGTGTTCCGCGACATCGTGCACCGGATGCGCGAGGTGGGACTGGGCAGCTCGTTCACCCTCGCCTTGCAGACCCTGAACGATTCCACGCTGGATCTGATGAACCGGCACAACATGAAGATCAACCAGTGGAGAGAGCTGGCGGAGTGGTTGGCCGCCGAGGGACTGGACTGCTACGCCGAGCTGATCTGGGGCGTTCCCGGAGAAACCCCGGAGACCTTCCTGAAGGGCTACGACGAGCTCGCCAAGCACGTCTCCCGCATCGCCGCCTACCCGCTGCTGCTCTTGCCGAACACCGACTTCACCGACCAGCGGGAGCTGCACGGCTTCATCACCGTGCGCGGACAGCGGGACGACTTCGAGTACGTGCTCTCGGCCCGCGGCATCTCGCTGGAGGAGAACATGCGGATGCAGCGCTTCCTGTTCTGGGCACGGCTGCTGGCCGAAAACCTGGTACTGCGCGAGATCTGGCCGGTGTTCCGCGCCGTGCTCGGCTGGACCCAATCCACCTGCATCCTCTCGCTGGCGGACTTCATCGAGGCACAGCAAAGCCACCCGGGCGCGACGCTGCTGCGCGAGGCGGCCGAAAGCTCCACCGCCGACCCGGACTCGCTGGCCCCGGCGCTGGAATACTGCTTCTCCACCGAAGAATTCGCCGAACTCGTCCAACAGTGGTGGACCACCACCGTCGAACCCGCGGCCCCCGTGCGGTGGCGCTGGGCACTGCACGAAGTGATCCGGTACGACCTGGACACCCGCCCACTGCCGGAGCCAGCGCGTCGCGGCATGGCCGACGCCGAGCTGATCAAAATCGATGGCGAAGACCACTGGTCAGCCAAACGCACCTACCGCCTGGACATCCCCGCAATCACACGTTCGGCCCGGGAACACGACGAGGTGCCCGAACCGGCCCCCGACGACCACCACGTCCGCCTGCTGTACAAACACGGCTTCGCCGAACTCGTCCGCTCCACTAACCACGAGGAGACAGCGCACTTCGTCGCGCGCTCGACTCGCTCACCCGAACCAGCCTTCGAGGCTGAAACGTCAAGCTAGTGCTAGCTAGTGGCACCGGCGGTCGACTTGACCGTGGTCGGCCTGCTCGTCGCGACTCGTCATCTGGCTGAGGCTCACGCGAGCGAGGCGGTGCTGCGCCCGGCGCGGCGGCTGTTGCTCGCGGCGAGCGTTGCGACCTTGGCGCTGAATGTGACTGATTCGTTGTTGTCGGGGCGTTGGGGGAGAGCGGCGTTCGACGCGGTCGGTCCGTTGTCATTGATCGGGTGGTCCGAGGTTGGGCCTGCCCTTCTGCGCGAGCTGGCCGTCGCCGTGGGGTCGGGGCGAGCCCGAGACGATCGCTGGGAACTCGACGACGACGGTGCGACGGTCTGACAAGGCGAGGGGGAACGGGCTCGAGCTGGCGTCGTGGAGCTCGGCGGGCTCGATGGTGCGTTGCTGGAGCGAGCGCGGGTGGAGGATCGGCTGAGCGTCATCAGCGGCCGATCTGGCAAGCGGCCCAGCTGGGCCGGACGTTCGGGTGCGTTCGCCTCGTGTGGAACAAGACCCTCGTCGAACGCCACCGCTCCTACCACGCAACCGGCACAAAGACCTCCTACAAGGAGACCGACGCCGCGCTGACCGCGTGGAAGAAGACCGAAGAACTGGCGTTTCTGTCCGAGGTGTCGTCGGTGCCGTTGCAGCAGACGTTGCGGCACCAGCACACCGCCTACGCGAACTTCTTCGCTGGACGTGCTCGCTACCCGCGCTTCAAGTCGCGTAACGGACGTCAGTCGGCGCATTACACGCGCAGCGCGTTTAGCCTGCGCGATGGAAAGCTGAAGCTGGCCAAGCACAACACGCCGCTTGAGTATGTGTGGTCCTGGGGTGCAGAGGTTCTTCAGTCTCTGAATCCGATTATGGTGATCGTTTCCGGCGAGGCTGACGGCCGCTGGTACGTGACCTTCGCCGTGGACACCGACGAGCCCGAACACGCCCCGGTCACCGGCCGCACGGTCGGCGTTGACCTGGGTGTGAAGGACTTCGCTGTCCTGTCTACCGGGGAGAAGATCCCCAACGCCGGCCACTTGGACCGTAAGGCCCGCAACCTTGCCCGCTATCAACGTCAGATGGCCCGCATGCAGCGCGGTTCAGCGAACCGCCGCAAGGCTCAAGCCAAGGTTGCCCGGGCGCACCGCAAGGTGCGGCACGCGCGGCAGGACTTCCTGCACCGCACCTCAACGGACCTGGTTCGTAACAATGACCTGGTCGCGGTCGAAGACCTCGCGGTGAAGAACATGGTCCGCAACCGAAAACTGGCCAAGGCGATCTCCGATTGCGGGTGGAGCGAGTTCCGGCGCCAGCTCGAATACAAAGCCGAGCGAGCGGGAAAGATCGTCGTTGTCGTTGACCGCTGGTACCCGAGCTCAAAGACCTGCTCGAACTGCGGGCACCTGCTGAAGAACCTGAAACTGTCGGTGCGGCACTGGACGTGCCCCGACTGCGGCACTCGGCACGACCGGGACCACAACGCCGCGAAGAACATCCTTGCCGCTGGTCGAGCGGTAGCCGGGTGGAAATCCGGCGATGCCTGTGGAGCTGGTGTAAGCCGGGGCGAGCTTGCTCGCGCGCAGTCGGCTATGAAGCAGGAAACCCAACCTGTGAAGGTTGGATTCCCCCGCCTTTAGGCGTGGGGAGGAAGTCAAGAACCCGGCGGTTACGACGCAGTGGGCCTAGGGATGTCGCGGCGTGTGGTTCAGGAAACGTATCCGCATCGGCGGATCGCTGGGGCAGCACGGTCGCTGACCTGCGGTAGCGTAGAGCTCACCGACGCAACTGCTGGAGAGGCGTCTATTACCTCGCGCCCCTGCGGCTCGGCGTGCGCGACGATCACTTGGTTGCCGCCCGGCAGAGTCTCGTAAGTCGAGTTATGGGAGCACGGAACAGTACTTGTACGTTCGGGCAACCTTGAGCATCCAAAGGGTACACGTCACCAGTGTCCTTTTAGGTAGGTCACCCCCCACTGTTACGGTGAGACATGACGGTAATTGGATCGCCAACAAAGGTTCGACTGCGGTTGAACCTTTGGCCGCCGTTCCTTTTTCTGGCATTCGGGGTGTCCGATATAGCGGAAGGATTGAGTAAAGTCAAAGTTGTCCATCGGGTTGGAAGGTTCAACAGGAATGCGAACGGGTCCGCTTTCGGTGGCGCTCTATTCGTTATGGTGGATCCATTCTTTCCGCTGATGCCGATGTATCATCTCGGCCGCGGGTACAGGGTGTGAAGTAGGGCGGCGACCGTCGACTTTGTCGCTCCAGGACGGGGAAACTGTGGTCCATGCTGACTCTTGAATCGGCTGAGGTGGAGCGCATTCGCGTGCCGCTTGCAGTGTCTATGTCAAGCGTGGGAAATAAGGAATTTTAGTCGCTAGTCCGGCAATAATTATGCAACCACGCCGACCGGGGGATTTGCCACTCGGAGGCGGTTGAAAGGTGGTGACATTCTGGTGTGGCGCGATTCGCTGTTGTGGGGGTTATCTGCGGTCGACACTGGTCGTCTGCGGACAGCGGCCGGTGCGCTGCGGGACCGGCTACGCGCGCGACCGGAGTGGTTGCCTGCGGACATCGGCTGGTCGCTCGCCCAGCGTCAGGTCCTGAGCACGCGCGCCGCGCTCACCGCGGATACCCGCGCCGGGTTCGTCGAAGCACTGTCGGCGCTCGCCGAAGGACGCGGGTCTGTCGGACTGACTGAGGGAGGCCCGCTCGACGGTGATACGCCACGTCGAGTCGTCTTTGTGTTCCCCGGTCAGGGGCCACAGTGGCGTGGTATGGCAGTCGGATTGATGGCGTCCTCGCCAGTCTTCCGCGCGCGGATGTCGGAGTGCGTCGAGGCGTTCGCGCCGTTCCTCGACTGGTCACTGTCCGATGTGGTCAACGATATTCCCGGCGCGGCTTCGCTGGACCGCACGGATGTCGTGCAGCCCGTGCTGTTCTCCGTAATGGTTTCGCTGGCGGCGATGTGGCGTTCGTACGGGATCGAGCCGTCCGCGGTGCTCGGGCACAGCCTGGGTGAGATCGCCGCCGGCGTCGTGGCCGACGCGTTGTCGCTTGAGGACGGTGCGCGGATCACCGCGCTTTGGAGCCGGTTGCAGGCGACGTTGTCCGGGCAGGGCGCGATGATATCCATGCGGGCCCCGGTAGATGTCGTACGGTCGCGGTTGCTCCCAGGGCTGGAGATCGCCGCGGTTAACGGCCCACGGGCGGTGATCGTCTCCGGTGATGCCGACGTCGCCACGCGGCTGCTCGGCGAGCTCGCCGAGCAGAGCATCGAAGCGAGGACGATCGGGGTGGACCTCGCCGCGCACTCCGCGCACATCGAGCGGATCACCGCTGAGCTACGTACGGCCTTGGCCCCGGTGCGACCCCAACCGCCCAGGGTGACCTTCTACTCGTCGATGACCGCCGGAGCGCTGCCCGAAGATGTGCTGCTGGACGCCGACTACTGGTGTCGCAACCTGCGCAACACGGTTTGGTTCGAACCGGCGGTCCGGGCCGCTCTCGCCGACGGCAACGAGATATTCCTTGAGGTCAGCCCGCATCCAGTGCTCACCGCGGCGATGGAGGAGACCGTTGAGTCCGCCGGTGCACACGCTGCCGTCCGTGCTTCGGTCCGGCGCGGTCACGCAGATCTGGACAAGGTCGTGCGGACGCTGGGGGAACTGTTTGTAGACGGCGCCCGGATCGACTGGGAGGCCGTGTACGCGGGTCACGATCCGCATCTCGTGGATCTTCCGGAAGCCGCTACCGACGTTGCGGCGCCCGTGGAGTGCACTCTGCGCGCACGGCTCTCCGGGCTCTCCGAACTGGATCAGCGGGCCTTGCTCACCACGGTCGTCTGCCAGGAGATCGGGGCACTGCTGGGCTCGGCGGAGGCTGTGGACCCGCAGATGCGGTTCCGTGACTTGGGCTTCGACTCGGTGACCGCGATCGAGGTTCGCACTCGGATCGCCGCGGTCGCGGGAACAGGCTTGCCCGCGACCATGGTGTTCGACTACCCGACTCCGGCCGCGGTGGCCGAACTGCTCCGGGTCACGCTGACCGGTGTCACGCCACGGGACGGACTGCCAGAAGCGGAAGATCCTCCGGTGGTTTCCACCTCGGATGCCGACCCAGTGGTGATCGTCGGCATGGGCTGTCGTTACCCGGGCGGCGCTGGCACCCCGGATGAGCTGTGGCGACTGGCGCGCGATGGCGTGGATGCCGTGTCGGCGTTCCCGGACAATCGGGGCTGGGACCTCGCCGCCACCTACGACGACGGGGCCCGCCCGGCTGGCACGTTCTACCAGCGGGAAGCCGGGTTGCTGACCGACGCGGATCGCTTCGACGCGGGGTTCTTCGGCATCAGCCCGCGCGAGGCCGCCGCGATGGACCCGCAGCAACGGTTGCTGCTGGAGACCTCCTGGGAGGCGTTCGAGCAGGCCGGGATCGCGCCCATCTCACTGCGTGGCAGCCGGACCGGAGTGTTCGTCGGCGCGATGACTATGGACTACGGGCCCCGGATGGACCAGGGGACGGAGGTCGAGGGCTACGTTTTCACCGGCAACACCGGCAGCGTCCTGTCCGGCCGGATGTCGTACTTGTACGGATTCGAGGGCCCGGCGGTCACCGTGGACACGGCGTGCTCGTCGTCCCTGGTCGCATTGCACCTTGCCGCGCAGGCGGTCGGACGTGGTGAATGCGGCCTCGCGGTCGCGGCCGGAGTCACGGTCATGGCGGGTACGGGCATGTTTGTGGAGTTCTCCCGGCAGGGCGGGCTCGCACCGGACGGCAGGTGCCGGGCGTTCTCCGACGATGCGCGCGGTTTCGGCCTGGCCGAGGGCGTCGGCGTGGTGCTGGTGGAACGGTTGTCGGACGCTCGCCGGAACGGCCACCGTGTACTGGCGGTACTGAAGGGCTCGGCGATCAATCAGGATGGCGCCTCCAACGGGATGACCGCGCCGAGCGGCCTGGCCCAGCAGCGGGTGATCCGGGCGGCTTTGGCTGACGCCGGGCTTCGGCCGTCCGAGGTGGACGCGGTCGAGGCCCACGGCACGGGGACTCGGCTGGGTGACCCGATCGAGGCTCAGGCGTTGCTGGCCGCATACGGGCAGGAGCGCGAGCGGCCGCTGTTGCTGGGCTCCTTGAAGTCGAACATCGGGCACGCCCAGGCGGCCGCGGGAGTCGGCGGTGTCATCAAGATCATTCAGGCGATGCGGCACGGCGTGCTGCCGAAGACACTGCACGTCACCCAGCCGACGTCCCATGTGGACTGGTCGGCCGGGTCGGTCGAGCTGCTGACCGAGGCGGCCGAGTGGCCGGAGACTGGTCGGCCGCGCCGGGCGGGGGTGTCGTCGTTCGGCGTGAGCGGGACGAACGCACACGTCGTGCTCGAACAGGTCCCAACGGCCGAACACCCGGAGCCCGAGCCCGATGCCGTCGCGGTTTCGCCCGGCCCGATGCCGCTGGTGCTCTCGGCGCGTGACCGGGGGGCGCTGCGAGGTCAGGCCGCGCGGATGAGGGAATTCCTCCGGTCGTGTCCCGCGCTGGCGGACGTGACCTATTCGTCCGTTACCCACCGGTCGGCGATGGAGCATCGAGCTGTCGTATTCGGTGAAGACGTCGAGCGGATGATCGCCGGGTTGGGTGCGCTGGCCGAGGGAACCCCTGCCGGTAACGTCGTGGAAGGCGTCGGTCATCGTGGTGGCACGGTCTTCGTGTTCCCCGGCCAGGGTTCTCAATGGACGGGGATGGCGCTGGAGCTCATCGGTTCTTCGCCGGTGTTCGCCGCGCGGATGACCGAGTGCGCACAGGCACTGGCCGAGTTCACCGATTGGGATCTCGTCGAAGTGCTCGGGAACGACGATGCTCTGGGGCGGGTGGACTTCGTCCAGCCCGCGTTGTTCGCTGTCATGGTGTCGCTGGCTGCCTTGTGGCGGTCTTACGGTGTCGAGCCCGCGGCTGTGATCGGCCACTCGCAGGGGGAGATCGCGGCGGCCTGCGTCGCCGGGGCGCTGAGCCTGCGCGACGCGGCCCGCGTCGCGGTGTTGCGGAGCCGGACGATACGGGACTCGCTGGCCGGTCATGGCGGGATGGTTTCGGTTCCGCTTCCGGTCGAGGAGGTCCGCGCCGGCCTGGCCGGCTGGAACGGCCGTATCTCCGTCGCCGCGATCAACGGCCCGCGATCCACGGTGGTGGCCGGAGATAAGGACGCACTGGAGGAACTGCTGGTCCGGTGGGACCGGGCGAAGCGGATCCCCGTGGACTATGCCTCACACTCGGCGCAGGTCGAGGCGGTACAGGACGAACTGCTGGACCTGCTCGCTCCGATCACGGCGCGTGCGGCGGACATACCGTTCTTCTCGACGGTGACTGGCGAGTTCGTGGACGGGACCGCACTGGACGCCCAGTACTGGTACGAGAACCTGCGGCAGCTGGTCCGGTTCGACGAAGCGGTCAGAGCGCTCGACGGGCACGTCTTCATCGAATGCGGTCCGCACCCCGTGCTGGTGCCTGCGCTGGACACAACCGCGCTGGGATCGCTGCGCCGTGGCGAGGGCGGGATCGATCGGTTCACCGTCGCGCTCGCCGAGGCATACGTGCACGGTGTTGCCGTCGACTGGCAGTCGATCGCGCGCGGGCAGCGGATCGATCTGCCGACCTACGCCTTTCAACGGAAGCGGTACTGGCTGGAGGGTGGTGTCCGGGCCGCCGCCGCCGAGGACTTCGGCCTGGTCGCTCCGGAACATCCCCTGCTCGGGGCCGAATTGGCGTTGCCAGAGTCCGGCGGGGTGGTGTTCACGTCCAGGATTTCCCTGACGGCTCAGCCCTGGCTGGCCGACCACGCCGTGCACGACGTGGTCCTGTTCCCGGGGACCGCCTTTGTGGAACTCGCGCTCCGCGCCGGTGAACGCCTCGGCTGCGACCTTGTCGAGGAACTGGTCCTGGTGGCACCGCTGCCGCTGCCGTCCGGCGGCAGCGGGGTCCGCTTCCAAGTCACGGTAGCGGCCGGAGACGAAGCCGGTCGCCGCCGGTTCGCGGTCCACTCGCTTGCCGAGCACGCTCCGGACGATGCTCGCTGGATCTCGCACGCCACCGGCATCCTCGCTTCGGGCGCACCGCCCGTCACGCCGCTTCTCGAGTGGCCGCCCGCCGCGACCGAAATTGACCTGAGCGACGCCTACGAGACGCTGCGCGACAAGGGATATCAGTACGGACCGGGTTTTCGTGGCCTGCGCCGGGCCTGGCGGCGTGGTCAGGAGATTTTCGCCGAGGTCGCGCTGCCGGGGAACGCCGACGGTTTTGGGCTGCACCCGGCGCTGCTCGATGCGGCACTGCACGCCCTTGTACTCGACTCGGACGGGCTGCCGTTCGAGTGGCGCGACGTGGCACTGCACAGCACCGGCGCGTCAAGTCTCCGGGTGAGGCTCTCTCCCACAGGAATCCAGGCCGCTGATGACGCCGGAAACCCGGTCCTCACCGCGGGGCCGTTGACCCTGCGACCGATTCCGGCTCAGCACCTCGCCCGGGACGCGGGCACGTTGCTCGCCGTCGAGCCGGTCGAGGTCGCACGCCCCACCCGTGTCGATTCCACCGGCGTGACGATCATCGTGGCGCCCACCGTTGAGCGGGTTCTCGCGGAGGTGCAGAACCGCCAGGACGAGCGTTTGGTCGTGGTCACCCACAACGCCAGGACGAACCTGGAGCAGGCCGAGATCAGGGGGCTGATCAGATCGGCCATTTCCGAACAGCCCGGCCGGTTCGTCCTCGTCGACACCGATTCGCCGGAGACCGTTTCGCCCGACGAGGTCCTGACCATCGGCGAACCCGAATTGTGGATCCACGACGGCCGGTTTACCGCACCGCGGCTACAAGCCGTGGAACCCGCGGTGACCACACCGTGGACGGCCGAGGACTGCGTCTTGATCACCGGGGGAACAGGCACGATCGGGGGCGCGGTCGCGCGCCACCTGGCCCGGCACGGCGTCCGGCTGGTCCTGCTGAGTCGAGGCGGACCGCGATCGGCCGGGGCCGGGAAACTCCAGGCGGAACTGGGCGCGGAGATCGTCGCGTGCGATGTGACCGACCGCGCGGCACTGGCCGCGGTCATCGACCGGTACCCCATCACCGCCATCGTGCATGCCGCGGGAGCGCTGGACGACGGTGTCATCGAGTCGTTGACGCCCGAACGGCTGGCCACCGTCCGCGCGCCGAAGGCCACCGCCGCGCTCCACCTGCACGAACTCACCCGGCACAAGGACCTCAAGGCCTTCGTGATGTTCTCGTCGGTAGCCGGTGTCCTCGGCACGCCCGGCCAGGGCAACTACGCGGCGGCCAACAGCGCGCTGGACGCACTCGCCGAGATCCGGCGGGCGGAAGGACTCCCCGCGACGTCGATCGCCTGGGGGCTGTGGGCCGAGGCGAGCACCATGACGGGCGATCTGACCGGTTCCGATCGAGCTCGGCTGGCCAGGTTCGGCGTGGGCGGCATGTCCGTGACCGAGGCGCTGGCGCTGTTCGACGCCAGCCTGACCGCACCGGCGACGGTAACGGCGGTCCGACTCGACCTCGCGGCACTCCGGACCCACGACTCCATACCGGCGATGCTGCGTGGAATGGTCCGCCCGCGGGCTTTCCGCGCCGCCCAGGAGCGGGACACGTCGCCCCGGCAGATCGCCGCGCTCCCCGCGGTCGAACGGCGTGAGGCCGTGCTTCGCCTGGTGAGCGAGCAGGTCGCGAGCGTTCTGGGACACGACTCCGGGGAAGCGATTGACACCGGCCGGGCGTTCAAAGAGATGGGGTTCGACTCGCTGACCGCAGTCGAACTGCGCAACAGCCTCAATGCGCGGTTCCAGGTCCGGTTGCCCGCGACACTGGTATTCGACTACCCCACTCCCGCCGCCGTCGCCGAGTACCTGGTGGCGGGCGCCCGGACCGAGCCGGCCACCGTGGCAGCCGGGACTGCCTCGGCCGCAGAACCGATCGCAATCGTCGGGATGGGCTGCCGCTACCCCGGCGGAGTCTGGTCACCCGAGGAGTTGTGGCGGCTGGTCGAGACCGGCACCGACGCGATCGGCGAGTTCCCGGTGGACCGCAGCTGGGACCTGGCCAACCTGTTCGACCCCGATCCAGCACGGGCCGGTCGCAGCTACGTCCGTGAAGGCGGCTTTCTGCCGGACGCCGGACTGTTCGACGCGACGTTCTTCGGGATCTCACCGCGTGAAGCTGTCGCGATGGACCCGCAGCACCGGCTGTTGCTGGAGACCTCGTGGGAGGCCTTCGAGCGGGCCGGAATCGACCCCGATTCGTTGCGGGGCAGCCAAACCGGCGTGTTTACCGGCGTGATGGCCGGTGGCTACGGTGCCCAGCAGCTGAACGCGCCGTCGGGCTCGTGCGAGGTCGAGGGCTACCTCGCCAGCGGGACCGCCGCCTCCGTGGCGTCCGGTCGTGTCGCCTACGCGCTGGGGCTGGAAGGCCCGGCACTGACCGTGGACACGGCGTGTTCGTCGTCACTGGTCGCGCTGCACCTCGCAGTGCAGTCGCTGCGACGCGGCGAGTGCGAGACGGCCCTCGCCGGTGGCGTGACCGTGATGTCTTCTCCGTCGTTGTTCGTGGAGTTCAGCCGACAGCGCGGATTGTCGCCGGACGGCCGGTGCCGGTCGTTCGCGGCCGCTGCCGACGGCACGGGCTGGTCGGAGGGTGTGGGCGTCCTCGTGCTGGAGCGGCTGTCGGACGCTCGCCGGAAAGGACACCGGGTGCTGGCTGTGGTCCGGGGGACCGCAGTCAACTCCGACGGTGCTTCCAATGGCCTGACCTCGCCCAACGGCCCCGCGCAGCAGCGCGTGATCCGGGCCGCGCTCACCGATGCCGGTCTGTCGGCCGCCGATGTAGACGCGGTCGAGGCGCATGGCACGGGAACACGCCTCGGCGATCCTCTCGAAGCACAAGCGGTGCTGGCCACCTACGGGCAAGATCGGGAGTGTCCGCTGTGGCTGGGCTCTTTGAAGTCGAACATCGGGCACGCACAGGCCGCAGCCGGTGTCGGCGGGATTATCAAGATGGTGGAGGCGATGCGGCACGGCGCATTGCCTAAGACGCTGCACGTCGACGAACCGACGCCACAGGTGGACTGGACTGCCGGTGCCGTTGAGTTGCTGACCGAGCGGGTGCCGTGGCCGTCGTCCGGGAGGCCCCGGCGCGCGGGCGTGTCCTCGTTCGGGGTCAGCGGGACCAACGCGCACGTGATCATCGAAGAAGGCGAGTCTGTGCCCCCGGCCGGGGATCGGGTCGTGCCCTCGGTCGTGCCATGGGTCGTGTCGGCTCGGACCGCCTCGGCGCTGCCCGCGCAGATCGAGAGGCTGACGACGTTCGCCGCGGAATCCGGCCTGGCCACAGCGGACATCGGGTACTCGTTGGCCACGACACGTGCTCGGCTGCCGCACCGTGCGGTCATCGTCGGAGACGAGGTGATCACCGGTGACGGTGGCACGCCGCGCCGGGTCGCGCTCGTCTTCCCCGGCCAGGGTTCGCAGTGGGCTGGAATGGCCGTCGAGCTCGCGGGGACGTCCACGGTCTTCGCGGACCGGCTGGCCGAGTGCGCGCGAGCACTGGAGAAGTACGTCGACTGGGATCTATTCGAGGTGCTGGGTGACGCCGACGCCTTGCTGCGGGTCGACGTGGTTCAGCCCGCGCTGTTCGCGGTGATGGTGTCGCTGGCGGCCCTGTGGCGGTCCTACGGCGTCGAGCCTTCGGCCGTCGTCGGTCACTCGCAGGGCGAGATCGCGGCCGCGTGTGTCGCGGGTGCGCTGAGCCTTGAGGACGCCGCCTCGGTCGTCGCCTTGCGCAGCCAGGCGATTCGCCGCCTGCTGGCCGGGCGCGGCGGGATGGTGGCGATGTCGCGGCCGGTCGAGGACGTCAGGGCCTTGATCGAGCCGTGGCACGGCCGGATCGACATCGCCGCGGTCAACGGTCCGGTGTCCACTGTGGTCTCCGGCGAACTGTCGGCGCTGCGGGAACTCGTCGCCGCCACCGAGTCCCGCACCATTCCGGTGGACTACGCATCGCACTCCGTCGGGGTCGAAGCCCTCGAATCCGAACTGGCCGATCTGCTGGCACACATCACGCCGCGCTCCTCGGAAATCCCATTCTATTCGGCGGTCACCGGGGACCGCGTGGACACCGTGGAGCTGGACGCCGGTTACTGGTACCGGAACCTGCGTGAAACCGTCCGGTTCGACCTGGCCATCCAGCGGCTGCTCGAGGACGGGATCGGAGCGTTCATCGAGTCGAGTACGCATCCCGTGCTGACCGTCGGTACCTCCGACACGATCGAACAGCTCGAAAAGGACGCGGTCGTGCTGGGGTCGGTTCGCCGCGACGACGGGGGGCTGAACCGGTTCCTCACCTCCGTCGCCGAGGCCTGCGTACACGGCGTACCCGTCGACTGGACTCCCGCTTTCGGGGCCGATGCCCGAGCGGTGGACCTGCCCACCTACGCTTTCCAGCGCTCGCACTTCTGGTTGCGCCAGACCCGGTTCGCCGACGCGGGCGGTGATCCCACCGGCTTCGGGCAGGAAGCCTGCGTGCATCCTCTGGTCACGGCGGTCGTCGACCTCCCGGACGGGGGAGTTTGCTTCACCGGCCGGATCGGCCTCGAACTTCAGCCGTGGCTCTCCGACCACGCAGTGGCCGGCGCTGCGCGGGTACCCGCGACGGTGTACCTCGACCTCGCACTGCACGCCGCCGCGCGGTTCGGCGCCGCGCACGTAGCAGAACTGGCGTTGCACGCTCCGCTGGGGCCACACGAGAACGTGACGTATGGAGTCCGGGTGCTCGCCGGCCCGATCGGCGACGACGGTCGTCGATCCCTGACCGTACACACGCGTCCCGAACCCACCGGCCCTCGGAATATCGCCACCGGCGCCCGGAACACTGCCGAATGGACCTTGCACGCTTCCGGTTTCGTGGGTCCTGGCGGCCTGTCCGCACCGGAGCCGCCACCGGTGTGGCCCCCAGCCGGGGCACGCGCCGTGCCATTGGCGGAGGCCTACCAACACTTGAGCCGACTCGGATATCACTACGGACCGGCGCTCCAGGGCGTCCGTCGGCTGTGGAGGGAAGGCCGGGATCTCTACGCGGAGCTCGCGCTGCCTGATGACGTCGATGCGGGCGGCTACGGTATCCATCCCGCGATGCTCGACGCGGCCCTGCACCCGCTGCTCATCGCGGTGGACGCCGAGCGGCACGACCAGCCGGTCAGGCTTCCGTCCGCCTGGTACAGGGCCCAGGTGTACGCCGGAGCGGTCGGCAGCGCACGGGTCCATCTCACGGTTACCGCCGAAGACCGCGTCCGCGCCACCTTCGTCGGAGCCGACGACACGGTGCTCGCCACGATCGAGTCGGTGACGTTGCGTACTGGCGAACTCGCCGCACCTACCGCGCAGGACTCCCTCCATGTACTCGGCTGGGCGCCTGCGGCACCGCCCGCCAGTGCTATTGACCGCGGCCCCACCATGGTGCTCGCGACGGTGGGCGGCACCGGCGTGGACTCGCCGCGGTCCTGGATCGACGGCGCGGCGCACTATCCGGACCTGACGGCGTTACGTCGTGCGCTCGCCGCCGGTGTTCCGGCACCGGATGTGGTGCTGACGACCGTGCCCGTACCGCCGGGTGGACGCCCGGGATCGGACGACGACGTCGTGTCGGGCGTGCATACCGGCACGCATCGGATGCTGGCGCTTGTCCAGGAGTTTCTGGCCGACGACCGGCTCGCTGAAGTGCGCCTGTCGCTGGTCATCCCCAACGCGGTCACGACCGGCCTCGTCGATCGGGCGCCCGCGCTGTCGGCTGCGGCCGGGTGGGGTCTGGTGGGCTCGGCCCAGTCGGAGAATCCCGGCCGGATACAGCTGATCGACTTCGACGGGACCACCGCGAGCCGGTCGGCGTTGCGCATCGCCTGCGAGTCCGCTGAGCCTCAGCTTGCTCTTCGCGACGGTGTTGTCCACCTGCCGCGGCTGCGGCGTGCGGCGGGCGTCGGCAACGCCGCGCCTCTCGTGTTCACCGACCACGGCACGGTGCTGATCACCGGCGGTACTGGCACACTCGGTGCGATCACAGCGCGCCACCTCGTGACGCGGTACGGAGTACGGCACCTCGTCCTGACCAGCCGCCGCGGGGCCGAAGCGCCGGGAGCCGCGCAGCTGACCGCCGAACTCGCCGCGCTGGGCTGTCAAGCCGCTGTCGTGGCCTGCGACGCCGCGGACCCGGCGGCGCTGGCCGCCGTGCTGGACGGGATTCCCGAGTGTCGCCCGTTGGTCGCGGTGGTACACGCCGCGGGAGTCCTCGACGACGCTGTGATCGGCAACCTCACCCCGGGCCGGGTCGACGCGGTGCTGCGTCCCAAGGTGGACGCCGCCTGGAATCTGCACCGTCTTACCCGGCATCTCGAGCTGGCGGCCTTCATCCTCTACTCTTCCGCCGCTGGTGTGCTCGGCAACGCGGGACAGGCGGGTTATGCCGCCGCCAATGCCGTACTGGACGCGCTGGCCGCACACCGACGGGCCGAGGGACTGCCCGCCGTCTCGATGGCATGGGGCCACTGGGCCGAAACGAGCGGGATGACCGGCCATCTGACCACTGTGGACCTGGCACGCATGCACCACACGACCGGCTTGACGGCACTGCCGACCGAAGAGGCACTCGGTCTCTTCGACGCGGCGTTGCGCGGCTCGGCCCACACCGTCATACCCATCCGGCTCGACCGGCAAGTGTTACTTACGCAAGCCCTCGGCGGCACGATCCCGCCGCTGCTCAGCGGGCTCGTCGCCGTCGCGCGTTCGCACCCGTCCGCCGCGCCCGTCGAGACTGAGGCCGACTCCCTCGGTCGGCGGCTCGCGGCGCTGGGCCCAGCTGGGCAGCAGCGCGAGCTTCTCCGGCTGGTCCGGGCCCACGTCGCCGTCGCGCTGGGCCATGCGAGCCTGGACGCGATCAAACCGGATGCCACGTTCCTCAGTCTTGGCTGTGACTCGCTCGCCGCCATGGACCTGCGGAACCGGCTCTCCGCGGCGACCGGACTGCGGCTGGCGGCGACCACGGTCTACAGCTACCCGACGCCGCTCGCGGTCGCCGGATATCTCCGCGCGAACCTCGCGCCAGGCGAGCCGCCACCAGATGCCGACGCGACCGTCACCGACCCGGAACCGGCTATCGGCCAGCGATCCGGCGACATCGCCGCTCGGCTCAACGCGGCCACGAACGAAGAGCTTTTCCGGCTCATCGACCAAGGCATCGACGGGTGCACCTTATCGCCGAATTCCGTGTCCAGTGAGGGTTCCAAATGAACGAGAACGACAAGCTCAGCGAGTATCTCCGCCGCGTCACCGCCGAGCTTTACGACGTCCGCGGCCGACTGGCGGAGACTGAGACGCGGCTCCACGAGCCGATCGCGATCGTCGGTATGGCGTGCCGCTATCCGGGTGGGGTGAACTCCCCGGAAGACCTTTGGAATCTCGTCGCGGACGGACGCGACGTCATCTCGGGCTTTCCCGAGGACCGTGGGTGGGACCTGGAGCACCTCTACCATCCCGACCCGGACAACCACGGGACGTCGCTCACCGACCAAGGCGGTTTTCTGTACGACGCCGCGATGTTCGACGCCGAGTTCTTCGGGATCTCGCCCAGGGAAGCGTTGGCGATGGACCCACAGCAGCGGTTGATGCTGGAGGTTTCGTGGGAGGCGCTGGAACGGGCCGGTATCGATCCCGCGTCCGCACGGGGATCGAACACCGGGGTCTTCACCGGTGTGGCACACAACGATTACGGCGGCCGGTTCATGGCCGGTGGCGCCGACGGCGGTGAGTTGGAGGGGTACTTCGGCAGTGGTAGTGCGCACAGCGTCGTCTGCGGCCGGATCGCTTACGTACTGGGACTTGAGGGGCCTGCGGTGACGGTGGACACCGCCTGCTCGTCCTCTTTGGTGGCGATGCACTGGGCGGAGAGCGCGTTGCGGGCCCAGGAATGCGACTTGGCACTGGCCGGCGGGGTGACGGTCATGTCGACGCCGTCGGTCTTCGTGGAGTTCTCGCGCCAGCGCGCGCTGGCTCCCGACGGACGGTGCAAGTCGTTCAGCAGTGCCGCGGACGGGACAGGATGGTCGGAAGGCGCTGGGGTCCTGGTACTGGAAAGGTTGTCCAGGGCGCGGAAGTTGGGGCACCGGGTGTGGGGGCTCTTGCGTGGCAGCGCGGTGAACCAGGACGGCGCGTCCAACGGGCTGACCGCGCCGAGCGGTCCGGCGCAGGAGCGGCTCATCCGGGCGGCGTGTGCCGACGCGAGCGTGTCCGGAGTCGACGTCGTGGAGGCACACGGGACCGGTACCCAGCTGGGAGACCCGATCGAAGCTCAGGCGTTGCTGGCCACCTACGGCCGTGACCGGGGCGATCGCGACCCCGTGTGGCTGGGGTCGGTGAAGTCGAACATCGGCCACACTCAGGCCGCGGCGGGCGTGGCCGGTGTGATCAAGATGATCATGGCGATGCAGCAGGGGACCGTGCCCCCGTCCTTGCATGTGGACGAGCCGTCGCGCGAGGTGGACTGGACCGCCGGGGCGGTGCGGGTCGCGACCAAGACCGTGCCGTGGCCGACGACCGGGGACAGACGGCGAGCTGGGGTCTCCTCCTTCGGTGTGGGCGGCACGAACGCCCACGTGATCGTGGAGGAGGCGCCCGAAACCCCCGCCGAATCCCAGCTCGGATCCCAGCCCGAGCCGTCAGGGACGCTTGTGCCGTGGGTCCTCTCTGGCGCGTCCGAACAGGCGGTGCGGACTCAGGCCGGACGGTTGCGGGCGATGCTGGAGCAGACGCCCGGGTGGTCACTGACCGACGTGGGCTGGTCGTTACACACGACGCGGGCGCTGCTCGACAGCCGTGCGGTGGTGTTCGCCGCAGATCCGGAGGAGGCACAGCGGGGACTGGCGGCTCTGGCGACCGGCCGCGCGCTGCCCGGCCTCATCGAGCCGGCGTCGGAAGCATCGACGCGCTCCGGCGTGGGTTTTGTCTTCAGCGGTCAGGGCGCTCAGCGCCTGGGGATGGGCCAAGAACTGGCGGCGCGGTTTCCGGTGTTCGCCTCGGCATGGGACGAGGTGTGCCGATCGCTGGCCGAGTTCGGGGGCGTGCCGGGGGTCGAGGAAGTGCTGTGGGGTACGGCGGACGCCGCGACGGTGGATGACACGCTCTACGCGCAGACCGGCTTGTTCGCCTTCGAGGTCGCCCTTACCCGGTTGCTGGAGTCCTGGGGTGTGCGACCGGACTACGTGATGGGCCATTCGCTGGGGGAGGTCACGGCTGCGTACGTGGCTGGAACGTGGTCGCTGGCCGACGCGTGCCGCGTGGTGGGTGCCCGGGCGAGGTGGATGCGTCAGGCGCCGAGCGGTGGGGTGATGGTGGCTCTGGAAGCCAGGCCCGAGGACGTGGCGGACGTGCTGGCCGGGACGCCGGTGGTGGTGGCCGCCGTCAACGGCCCGCAAGCCGTTGTCGTCGCCGGGCCGGATGACGCTGTGCGGAAGGTGGCCGACCGGTTCGCCGCGCTGGGACGGCGAACCAAGAGGCTGCGCACGAGCCACGCTTTCCACTCACCGGACATGGACTCGGTGCTCCCGGGGTTCCAGGCCGAGATCGAGGCCGTCACCTTCCACACTCCCGACATCCCGGTGATCTCGAACGTCACCGGGGAACTCGCCGATCCGGACAGCCTGACACGGCCGTCGTACTGGGCCGAGCACATCCGTGCCACCGTTCGGTTCGGCCAAGGGGCCCGGGCACTGCTCGACACCGGGGTGGGGCAGGTCCTCGAAGTGGGGCCGGACGCGTCGCTCACCGGGCTGGTCGGCGGCCTCACCCGGCACGGGCAGCGGGCCTTCGCCGCGATGCGGGCTGGGCGCCCGGAAACCGCCGAACTGCTCACCGTCGTGGCGCAGCTGTTCGCACACGGTGTTGCGGTGGACTGGAGCTGGTGTTGGGCCGATGCCGCGCCACGGCGCGTGGACCTGCCCACCTACCCGTTCCAAAGTCGGCGGTACTGGATGGATGTCCCGCCGTCCACCGCTGCCGACATGACGACGGCCGGGCTGGAAGGCGGCGGTCATCCGCTCTTGGGCGCACGGCTCGATCTGGCAGGGGATGGCACGACGCTGTTCACCAGCCGCTGGTCGGTAGCCGATCAGCCCTGGTTGGCCGATCACCAGGTCAGTGGCCGGGTCGTGGCGCCCGGTACGACCTTCGTGGAGGTGGCCCTGCATGCCGCGCGACTGACTGGATGCGAGAGCGTCCGTGAGCTGGTCCACCACGTCCCGTTGATCTTGGAACCGGACGAGGCGGTCAGCGTGCAGGTGCGGCTCGACGCCGCCGACGAGGACGGGACACGCTCGATCAGCGTCAGTTCACGGCCGGAGTCGGCGGACGGGCAGGACGCCTGGGTGCTCAACACCACCGGCGTCCTGGCTGGTTCCACCTCCGGGGACCTTGGCAAGTTCGCGTTCGCAGCGGCCTGGCCTCCCTCCGGCGCTGTCCAGCTCGATCTGGATGGTCTCTACGAGGAGCACGCCCAGACCGCCGGATTCGACTACGGACCGACCTTCCAGGGTGTCAGCGCCGTCTGGCACCTCGGTGATGACATCTATGCCGAGATCACCTCGCCAGAGGTGTTGGACACCCTCGGCTACTGCCTCCACCCGGCCCTGCTCGACGCGACCTTGCATCCGGGTCTGATCGCGTCGGAATTGGGCTTGCGTGCGGCCGGGCTGCCGTTTGTGTGGGCTGACATCACCGTCCACCGGCACGGCGCGACGAGGCTGCGCGTACGTGTCCGGCGGCACGACGACCACCGGATTTCCATCGACGTCGCTACTGCCGAGGGTGCACCCGTCGTTGCCGTCGATTCCCTGACCTTGCGGCCTCATCAGCTCGCTACCGGAGACCGCGCGGGCACGAGGTCGTTGCTCCGCCTGACGTGGAGCGCCGCGCCGGTCGAGGTGCGCTCGAGGACATTCACGTGGCAGGTGGCAACCAAGGATTTCTTCGCGCTGGAGTCTTCTTTGGCGGCCGTGGGGGTGGTGTGCGTCGGCACGTCGACCGAAAGCGGCGACCTGCACGCGCAGGTGACGTTGGCCTGCGTCGACGGAACGGTGGACCAGAGTCCATACGATTGCGCCGTCAGGACACTGACGATTGTGCAGCAATGGCTGTCGAGTGTGAGTGATCCGCTCGCGCGCCTGATCGTCGTGACCAGGGGCGCGGTCGCCGCGCGCTCGACCGAGGCCGCCATAGATCTGGCCGCGGCCACCGCACGCGGCTTGCTTCGCAGCGCCCAGACGGAGAATCCGGGCCGGATCACCCTGGTCGACATCGACGAGGGCAACGGCATCGGTGAAGCGCTGCTATTCGCGGCTGAAACCGACGAGCCGGAGGTGGCCCTGCGCGCGGGCCGGATACTGGTGCCCCGCCTCGCCACCGAGACTCCCAGCGGGCGAACCGCCGCGGCGGGCGAAGCCGGTAATGCGATCAATCCGGCGGGCACACTGCTGGTGACCGGCGGGACCGGGACCCTGGGCGGCATTCTCGTCAAACATCTGGTCTCCGTACACGGGGTCCGGCACCTGGTCCTGACCAGCCGTCGTGGCCTCGACACCCCAGGAAGCGCGCAACTGTGCGAGGAACTGCGCGAACTGGGCGCGGAAGTCACCGTGGTGGCCTGTGATACCGCCGACCGTGAGGCACTGCGCGTGCTGATCGACTCGATCCCCACCGGCCGGCCGTTGGCCGGCGTAATCCATCTCGCCGGGATTACCGACGACAGCGTGGTCACCGCCCTGGACAAGGAACAACTGCAGCGTGTACTGCGGCCGAAGGTCGACGGGGCCTGGAACCTGCACGAGCTGACGAAGGACAAGGACCTGTCCGTCTTCGTGTTGTTCTCGTCCGCTTCGGCGATACTGGGCGGGGCCGGCCAGGGCAACTACGCCGCCGCGAACGCGTTTCTCGACGCGCTGGCCGGACACCGGCGCCAGCAGGGGCTGGCCGCGGTCGCACTGGCTTGGGGATTGTGGGCCAAGCACAGTGAGATCACCGCCAAACTGTCGGAGTCCGATCGCGCGCGGCTCGCGGATTCCGGCATGCTCCCACTCGACGACGACGAAGCCATGGCTCTGTTCGACGCCGCGATGCTTAGCTCCGAAAGCCTGCTCGCCCCCATCGCCTTCGACGCGGCGGCGATGCGCAAGAACCTGGACACGTCCCCCGCACCGATTCTCAATACGGTGGCCGGGACACGGAAGCGGGTCGTCACTGCGAAAAGCACGGCCGGGAAGCCGGCACTCCTGGGCCGGCTGGCCGGCTTGTCCGACAGCGAACGGGTGTCCGCGGTCGCCCAGGCGGTCCGGGCTGAGGTTGCGTCCGTGCTCGGCCACGCCGACACCGATGAGATCAAGGACACGGCGATGTTCCGGGACCTCGGTTTCGACTCGCTGGCGTCGGTGGATCTGCGCAACCGGCTCAGCACACTGATGGGGTTGCGTCTACCGGCGACTGTGGTCTTCGACTACCCCAATGTGCAGGCCTTGGCGGACTACCTGGTGAGCCGGATCGAGACGATCGGCGACGAACCCGGCGGGACGGTGCTGGAGCAGGGCGCCGACACGCGAGCGCACCCACACGCCGAACAGGAGGACACCGTCTCGGCCCTGTTCCGCTCGGCGGTTGGTGAAGGCCGCGCGGCGGAGGCGCTCCAGCTGATCGGCGCGGTAGCCGCATTGCGGCCGATGTTCGGCGGCACGGATACCAGGGCGACGTCGCCACTGGAACCTGCGTCGTTGAGCCAAGGCGGACGCGGGCCCGAGCTGATCTGCCTTCCGTCGCTGGGTGCCATGGCCGGAATCCAGCAGTATTTCCGGCTGGCCGAGGCTCTGGGCGCGACACGAGCACTGTCGTCCTTCTCGGTGCCCGGTTACCTGACGGGTGAGGAGCTGCCGGATTCCTTGGACACGCTCGCGTCCTTATTGGCGACAAGTGTCAAGCGGCACCTGGGCCGATCGAAGGAGTACGTCCTGCTCGGGCACTCCTCAGGTGGCTGGATCGCGCACCTCGCCGCCGAACGGCTCGCTCGGGAGGGAATGCCGCCCGTCGGTCTCGCCCTGCTCGACACCTATTTGCCCGGCAGTGACGAGACCGCGGCGATCCTGCCTGAGCTCATCGCGGACATGGTCGAGTCACCCGCCGGTACCGCCCCGCTCGAACAGGTCCGCCTCACGGCGATGGGGTGGTACTTCAGGATCTTCGCCAACTGGGAGCCGACGTCGCTTCCGGCACCCACGCTGTTCGCGCGCCCCAGCGTTCCTTTCCGCGAACACCTCCGCGAAGCCGGTTGGCAGGCCACATGGCCGCTGGAGCACAGCTCGGCACACGTCGCAGGTAACCACTTCACGATGGTGGGCGAAGAGGTCGTGGAGACCGCACAAGCGGTGTCTACCTGGCTCGATTCGTTGTGATGCGACATTGCGACTTATGTTGAGTTCTGATCTGGGGTCAATTCGCTTTTGATGCGTGTTGTTGCTGGAGAATCTCTTGTGGACGCGTCCGCAAGAGATTCTCCAGTTCAGAATGCCGGGTCGGCTGCAGCGGTGGGTTCAGCGCTGGTGGTGGTGATGTCGACGTACTCGCCCGCCGGTTGAACCCGAACCGCGCGGGAAGATGCGCGGTGGCAAAGGCGATCGCGATGCTCGGCCCCTCATCGTGCGCGTCGGCGAACCGAACGAGCAGCGAGGAAGTCTTGCGCGGCTCCGCCGCGTCTATCCCGAACTAGGAGGATGTCATCTCGATACCGGTGTCGTGGGTTTCTCCTCGTCGGTGGCCCAGTCGGCGAGTTCTGGCATGACTTTATCGTTGATGTGCAGGCCGATGCCGGGTTCAGTGGGGAATTCGGGGTGGCCGTTGATGACGGCGGGTTCGCCGAGGAAGAGCGGTTCGACGCGTTGGTCGCCTCCCCAATAGGACGGGTTGGTGAGGTGTTCGATCCAGGTGCAGTTGGGCTGGGACAGGACGACGTGCAGGGTGGCGGCGGAGTAGACGTGGGGGATGACGTCGATGCTGGCACCGGAGGCCATTTGGCACACCCGCCGCAGTTCGGTGATGCCGCCCACCCGGTGCACATCGGGCTGGAGCACGTCGGCCGCGCCGGCGTCGATGAGGTGCTGGAAGCCGTAGCGGGTGAATTCGTGCTCCCCGGTGGCGATAGGCACCAGACCGAGGCCGCGGAGCGCGGCGTGGCCTTCGACGTCGTCGGGGATGAGTGGTTCTTCGACCCAGCGCAGGTCGAACTTGGCCACGCCGCGCAGCATGTCGGTGGCGAAGGCACGGTCCCAGCCCATGTAGGCGTCGCTCATCAGCTCGATGTCGTCGCCGATTTCGTCGCGGATGGCCTCGATGTAGCGGAGGTTGGCGAGCACGCCGCGGCGCCCGTCGGCGGGTCCGTAGGGCCAGTTCGCCTTGACCCCGGTGTAGCCGCGTTCGGTGTAGTCGCGGGCCATGCGGCGGACCTCGCTGAGGTCATCGTCTGGTTGGACCTTGCTGGCGTAGGCGCGGACGGTCTTGCCGTGGTACCCGCCGAGCAACTGGTACACCGGCTGGCCGAGGGTTTTGCCGAGCGCGTCCCAGATAGCGATGTCGATCGCGCTGATCGCTTCGATCGCGGCGCCTTTGCGTCCGTACACAATGGACGATCGGTAGAGCTGTTCCCAGATTTGTTCGGTGGCGCGTGCGTCGAGTCCGGTCGCGATGCGTCCGAGATGCTCGTTGACCATGGCGGTCGCCGCGCCGATCCCGTCCTCGGCGTAGCCGATACCGGTCGTGCCGTCGGCGAGGGCGACGCGTACGACGACGACGCCCTGTGGCCAGGTGTACCAGGACCATCCGTTGCCGCGCTGCGGGAACTGGCTCATCGGGTTGGGGCCGCGGACGCTCTTCTGCTGCTGCCAGAAGTTGCCCCACATTGACCGGGCGACATGTCGTGCTTCGACTCGGGTGATCTCCATCGATTTCCTCTGCGCAACGCTGGGGGTCTGACTCTGACGCGTTGACATGTTAACCCGGTCGGCCTACATTTTGCACATAGTTCATCGGCATTGCAATATTTGCAACGGGAGTTGATTGTGGGCATCGGATCAATGCGTGCTGTGTCCTGGGCCGGTGTCGATCGACTCGAACAGCGGGTGGTCCCGATCCCCGAGCTCGGCCCCGGCGAAGTTCTGATCAAGGTCTCGCGGGTGGGCATTTGCGGCTCGGACTTGGCGATCTTCCGGGGGCAGCACGCGCGTGCCCAGCCCGGAGTGATCATCGGTCATGAGTTCTGCGGAACCGTTGCCGACTCGAACGCCCCGGGTGCGCCACCGGTAGGGAGCCAGGTCGCAGTGCGGCCGCTGATCGTCTGTGCCGATCGTGGAACGGTTCCGATGTGCCGGGCCTGCGCCTCCGGGAACTCCCACGTGTGCGCAGCGCTCGGGTTGTACGGGGTGGACGAGCCGGGCGGGCTGGCCGAGTACGTCGCGGTGCGCGCCGACGCCCTCCAGCTGGTGAGTCCGAACGTTGCGCCGGAACTGACTGCACTGGCTGAACCGCTCGCAGTTGCGGTGCACGCGGTGTCGCGGTCGGGGTTGCGGTCAGGCGATTCCGTCGCGGTTTACGGTGCGGGGCCGATCGGTTTGCTCACTGCGTTGGTAGTCCGGTATCGCGGAGCCGGCGATGTCGTGCTTGTCGAGCCGAACAACTGGCGGCGTGGCGTCGCGGAACGGTATGGGTTCACCGTCCTGCCTTTCGGGGCGGAAACACCCGCCGAGATCCGCAGGCGGAGCGCCGGCAACGGAGCGGACATCGTTTTCGACTCCGCGGGGCATCCTGCGGTGGCCTTGCAGTTGACCGAGACCGCAAGGATCCAGGGGACGATCGTGATCGTCGGTGTCTACAAGTCGCCGCCGGCGGTGGATCTGCGCACGGTCAACTTCGCAGAGCACCACGTGATCGGCACCCGGGTGTACGGGTGCGCGGACTTCGCGGCCGCCACCGAGTTGATCGAAACCGACGCGCTGTCGCTGTCGGACCTGCCGACCACGACCTTCCCGCTGGATGCCGCAACCGACGCGTTCGCTGCGGCGGCCCAAGGTGAGGGTTGCGTGAAGGTCCTCATCGACCCATCGCAGAACAGGGGAAATGCATGACGAATACCGCACCAGCCCGTGGGGCGTGGGTGATTGGCGGCGGTAGCGGCATTGGGCGCGCGGCCGCACTCCGGCTGGCACGCGACGGCTACCACGTGATCGTTTCCGGTCGACGCGAGGAGCACCTGGCCGAGACCGTCAAGGAGATCATCGAGGCCGGCGGGCACGCGGAGCCGGTCCCGGTCGACGTCACCGAGGACGACTCGGTGACCGCCGCGCACCGGACCGTCGAAGAACGGGTGGGAACACTCGAGGTTCTGGTGTGCTCGGCGGGTACCAACGTGACGAATCGTTGGTGGTCCCAGCTCAGCAGCAAGGACTTCAGCCGGGTCGTCGACACGAACCTGAACGCGGTGACCCGGTGCGTGCTGACGGTGCTGCCGGGATTCCGGACTGCCGGCTTCGGCCAGGTGATTGTGGTGTCGTCGTGGGCAGGATGGCGCTACATGTCTGCGGCCGGTGCCGCCTACAGCGCCAGCAAGACTGCGCTCGGTGCGCTGGTGGAAACGCTCAACGACCAGGAAGGCCGCCACGGTATCCGGGCCACGCACCTGTGCCCGGGCGAGGTCGACACCCCGATACTGCAGACCAGGCCGGTCCCGCCGCCGACGGAGGAGGTCGAGCGCATGCTCTCGCCCGACGACGTCGCCGAGGTGGTCGGTTCGGTCGTGGCCCTGCCCGCCAACGTCTGCGTCAATGAACTCGTCGTCACTCCGGTGTGGAACCGGATGTACGTCGACACCAGCGCTTACACCCCGACTGGAGCCTGACGATGCGGGTGGCCGTCACAGACGAGAACGTCTGGCCGTGGCTGCGCGGCAGCACCGCCCTGGCCAACCGGCCGATCGAATTGGAGTACCTTCCGGGAACGGATCGCGCAGCTGTGCGCGACCGCCTGTCCGGCGCGACCGCCTATGTAGGGGTGTTCTTCGACGCTGAACTGGCCCGCGCGGTTGGACCGGACTTCCGGTTCCTGCAGGTCACTGCGGCCGGAACCGACCACATCGCGATCGACGAACTCCCCACCTCGGTCGCCGTGTGCAATGCCTATGGGCACGGCCGTTCGATCGCCGAGCATGTGCTGATGGTCCTGCTCGCAGCGCGCCGCCACCTGCTGTGGCGCGACGCGGAATTGCGCCAAGGTCGTTGGCGCACTCGGATGGTGGACCCGACCGCACCGGTGTTCCGCACCCTCCGGGACAGCACGGTGGGGATCATCGGCTTCGGCCATATCGGACGGTCCATTTCGCAGCTGTGCCGGGCGGTGGGCATGCGGCCGATCGCGGTCCGGAAATCCGCGAGCAGCCGCGACGTCTCGGACCCGGACGCCGTGTGGGTGGCCGGCATGGACGCCCTCGGCGATCTGCTGGACGAATCCGACGTGCTCGTCGTGGCATGCCCGCTCACCGACGAAACCCGTGGACTCATCGCGGCACCCGAGCTCAAACGTCTCGGCTCGGCCGCGACCGTGGTCAACGTCGGGCGCGGCGCGGTGTTCAATGAGAGCGACCTGTACGACGCGCTGCGGCAAGGGACCATCGCCAATGCCGCACTCGACGTATGGACCACACCGGCTTCCGCAGACGTGGCCCCGCCTTCGCCGTTCCCTTTCGCCGAGCTGGACAACGTCGTCATGACCCCGCACTTCTCGGCCACGGCCGACGACACGTATTCGGAACGGGCGGAGGAGGTCGTCGAGAACCTCGTGCACCTGCTCGACGGAACCGCGCTGCGAAACGTGGTCCGGGAGGCATCGCCATGACCACAGCGGAGGAGCTGGATCTGGTCGCAGTTGGGGAAACCATGGTGATGGTTACACCCGAGCCCGGCGGACGCCTGAACACCGGCAGCAGTTTCATCCTGCGACCGGGTGGCGCGGAGTCCAACGTCGCCGCTCTGCTCGCGAAACTCGGACACCGCAGCGCGTGGGCCAGCGCCGTCGGAACGGATCCGCTCGGCGACATCATCATGGAGTCCCTGAACGGGCAGGGCGTCGACGTCGATCTCGTCCGCCGCGACGAACGCCGCCCCACCGCGGTGTACTTCAAGGACCCGGCCCCGAGCGGGACCAAGGTCTACTACTACCGGACCGGTTCGGCGGCATCGGCGATGAACACAAGCGACGTCGCTGCATGGACCCAGCGACCGGCGCGCATAGTGCACATCTCGGGGATCACTGCGGCAATCTCGGCTGACGGAATGGACGTGGCCCGCCACGTCGTCTCCGACCGACCGTTCGGCCCGGCCCTGGTCAGCTTCGACGTCAACCACCGACCGAACCTCTGGACGAACGGCGCGGCGGAACTCCGCGCACTCGCCCAACGCAGCGACATCGTGTTTGTCGGTCGGGACGAAGCCGAAGCTCTCTGGGGCACCTCCGACGTCGACAGTGTCCGGGAGCTCCTCGACGAACCGACCTCCCTGATCGTCAAGGACGGTGCGACCGAAGCCGTGGCGTTCACCCCGGCCGGCGTGTTCCGCGAACCATCCATCCGGACCGATGTGGTCGATGCTGTCGGGGCTGGCGATGCGTTCGCCGCCGGATGGCTCAGCGGGCTGCTCGACGATCGCGACGAGGTGACCCGTCTCAGGCTTGGGCATTATGTGGCGTCGCGGGTTCTGGCCTCGCCTTCCGACTTCGCCGAACTGCTTCCGGCGCGAGAGATCGTTGGAATGCTGGATAGCCTTTTCGACGAGCCGAACGGTGAAGCAGCCGACGATCCAAGGAGCGATGACCTATGTCGCAGACCGTAGCGCGCGCGATCGACATCATCGGATTCGTCTCGCGCCAGCATCGTTCCCTCGGAGAGATCGCCGAACACCTCGGAGTACACAAGTCCACGGCGCTGCGTCTGCTCCAGACGCTGGAGGAGGGCGGCTTCGTCCGCCGGGTCTCCGAGGGGTACGGCATGGGCTTTCAGCTCATCGCATTGGGCCAGCTGGCGCTGGACCAGGTCGAGGCCCGCTCGCTGGCGCACCCGGTCCTGCAGGAGCTCAGCGAACAATACGGGCACACCGTCCACCTCGGCGAACTGGTCGGTCACCAGATCGTCTACGTCGACAAGATCGACGGACGCGGCAGCGTCGCGATGGGCTCCCGGATCGGCCTGCCGGCGCTGGTGCACACCGCTGGTGTCGCGAAGATCATCACTGCCTACCAGGACCACGACACCCGAGCGCGCATCCTCGACGGCGCGACCTTCGAGCGCTACACCCCCACGACCATCACCGACCGGGCCGACCTGGAAAAGGACCTCGATGCCACCCGAGACCGGGGCTGGGCCGAGGACAACGGGGAACGCGAGGACTACATCAACTGCATCGCCCTGCCCGTGTTCGACGCACGGGGCAAAGTTACGCACGGCATCTCCATCACGGCGCTGCGCGCGGTGGCGCCGCTGGAGGAGCTGCGAGGGCACATCGACCGATTCCGGGCAGCCGCGCACCGGATCTCCAAGAGCCTGGGCTGGCGAGGAGACCAATATGGACACTGACACCTTCTTCAAGCGTAGTCTCGACCGCAACCCGGTGCTGGGGATCTTCCGCAACCTCAGCCCTGAGCAGACCGTGGCGATGTGCGAACACGCCTGGGACTTCGGGGTCGAACTCGTCGAAGTCCCCGTGCAGTCACCTGACGCGCTTCCCGCGCTGCGCGCAGCACTCGCCGCCGCGAAGCCACGCGGCAAACCCGTCGGCGCGGGCACAGTCACCGCAGTGGATCAACTGGCCGCAGTCCATGACTTGGGCGTGGAATTCACCGTGGCCCCCGGTACACTCCCCGACGTCATCGCCGAATCACGACGGCGCGGCCTGCCGCACCTGCCCGGCGTCGCCACCGCCACCGAGATCTCTACCGCGCTCGCAGGCGGTCTCACCTGGCTGAAAGCCTTCCCCGCCGCACAACTAGGCCCGGACTGGATTTCCGCCCAGCTCGCACCGTTTCCCGACATCAGGTTCGTCGCGACCGGGGGAGTCGATGCATCCAACGCGGCCCACTTCCTTGCCGCCGGATGTCGAGGAGTGGCAGTCGGATCCGCACTGTCCGATCCGGACGCGTTGCCGGAGCTCCGGCGCGCCGTAGCGAAAACGGAACGCTGACGTTCACCGATCGATTCGAGGTGGAATTCTTGACACCGAGGAATTCTGCGACCTAGCATTGTGATTAATACATCATCATTGCAACATTTGCAATGATTCCCTGTTGAGTGCTCCTATGTAGCGCCGAATCGTGCATTCAACGACGAACCGCAACGGCGATCAGAAAAGAGCCACCGTGACACCTTCGCCCACTACCGCGGCTGCCCTCGACAGTCGCGGCACGAGACGAGTCGTCATCGCCAGTTCGATCGGAACGGTGATCGAATGGTACGACTTCGCCCTCTACGGAGCGGCATCCGCCCTGGTTTTCGGACCACTGTTCTTCCCGGAACAAAGCGCGATCGGTGGCGCGCTGGCCTCGTTCGCGGTCTTCGCCGTCGCGTTCTTCGTGCGACCGATCGGTGGCATGATCGCCGCTCACATTGGTGACCGAATCGGGCGGAAGCCCATTCTGATCTTCACCGTCACGCTCATGGGCGTGGCCACAGTGGCCGTCGGGCTGCTGCCCACCTACGAGGCGATCGGCATGTGGGCGCCGATACTGCTCGTGCTCACCCGCATGCTGCAGGGCATCGGCGCCGGAGCGGAGTTCGCCGGTGCTGTGACCGCAGTCGCCGAATACGCTCCACAGAACAAACGAGCTTTCTACACCTCCTTCGCTCAAGCCTCCGTGGGGCTGGCGTTCGTCCTGTCCACCGGATTCTTCGCGGTGCTGGCCGCGATCCCGCGGGATGCGCTGCTCAACGGGGCGTGGCGGATTCCGTTCCTCGCCAGCGTGGTGATCTTCGGCGTCGCGATCTTCATTCGGCGTCGCGTCGAAGAAACACCGGAATTCACCCAAGCCAAATCCGAAATCAGCAAGGCAACGACCGAACCGACGAAGATCCCGCTGCTGCAAGCGATCAAGGCAAGCCCACGAGAGCTGATCGTCGGCATCCTCTGCGGCTCCGGATTGAACGTCGCCGGCTACCTCGTCAACACGTTCTCGTTGAGCTACATCAAGACCACGCTGGAAATGTCGGCCACCGTCGCGACGCTTGGAGTCGTCGCAGCCACCGGATCGAGCATCATCGCCGTTCCGTTGTTCGGCATCCTCGCCGACCGCAGCGGCCGCTGGCCGGTCCTGCTCGGCGGCGCGATCTTCACCGCGATCTACATGCCGTTCTACTTCATGCTGCTCGATACCCGCCAGCCAGGCATCGTCGTGGCAGCAATGGTGATCGCCTACGGCGTTGGCCAAAGCGCCATGCTTGGCTCCCAAAGCGCATTCCTCTCGGAACTCTTCGAAACTCGCTATCGCTTTACCGCGATCGCGGCCTCGCGCGAAATCAATGTCATGGTCCTCGGCGGCACCACACCCTTCATCGCCACCGCTCTGGTCGGAGCAACGAACGGCTCGCCCTGGCCAGTGGTGCTCTTCGTCGTCGCCAGCCAGTTCCTGACCATCGTTTCGGTGTTCCTCGCACGCCGGACACGTCGAATCCCCGGCACAGGTCCCTCGAACTCACAAGCGCGGGAAACTGAATCCCAGCCGCTGACCTGAGAAAACGCCTCACCGGTAACGCCGGCCGCATGAAGAGAACACGGTCTGGCCGCTGAGTCGAACAGAAGTCCTTGGCGACCCGACCGTGGCCGGGTCGGTGGGGGATCTTGTTCGTGCTGCACATGGGAATGCCTTGGGAGTTCCTGCCGTATGAGCTCGGGTACGGCTCCGGCATGATCTGCTGGAGGAGGCTGCGGGACTGCAACATTGCCGGGTATGGCAGCAATTGCACGAAGTGCTGTTGCCCGAGCTGAGGTGAGGGGCACCCTTGAGCGGTTTAGCCGACTGAAGAAGCGGTTTAGCTGCCCAAGGGTGCCCCTCACCTCGTTGAACGCGGCTCGCACGTGGGCGCGTTGAAGGAGGGGACCCAAAAGCTGCTCCAGCCTGGGAGGCAAGATCAGATGCCGTTGAACCCTGGAGCGTCACAGCCGTTGCCGGTAGGCCCGCAGTGCTTGAGCGAAGCGCTCTTGAAGATCGCGTTCTGCTTTGCGTCCCGGAAGTACTCCCACCTCGAACAGCCTCTTGCGGCTGTGCTTGCCGGGAATGTCATCCGTCGACGTCAGGCTGCGTGTTGGTACTCGTTGAGGATGCTGCCCAGGCGCTTGCGTTTTCGTATGCCGAGGTGGGCGATCTGGGTTGGATCGGCGATCGGCTCCGGCAAGACCTCCGATCAACTTGGAGCTTCTGATGATCTTTCGGTTTTAGGTTGACCTGCTTTTGGGGGTTTGTATTGCTGGGTGGGATGATCGTGGGGCGTCGAGTTCTTCGCGACAGTCGGGCGAGTGGGCCCGTGATAGCAAACGTGTTGGCGTCAAACGGGATTTCGATGCGTTGCGTGAGCGTCGGATGCGGGCGGCGGAGATGTTCGATCGGGGCGGGCGACAGGCCGAGGTGGCCTCTGAATTGGAGGTGTCGGCGCAGGCCGTGTCGCGGTGGTATCGGTTGTGGTCGGACGGTGGGCGCGAGGCGCTGGCCGGCGCCGGCCGTGCCGGGCGGATGCGCGAGCACTCCGACGAGCAGTTGGCAGAGGTCGAGGCAGAGTTGACCAAAGGTCCACTCGCCAAGGGATTTGCGACCGAGATGTGGACTCTTGCGCGGGTGAGAGAAGTGATCGAGCGAGTGACCGGCGTCCGGTATTCGGTGACGCAGATCTGGACAACGCACAGAGCGACTCGACCAGGCGCCGCAGCATCGGCGTTGCCGACGCACAAGCGATCGAGCACATGACCGAAGGATTCCGGTCCAACATCTTCGCGCGGGGCGGCGAGCTGATGCATTGAGCCGCGCTCGCCCAGCTGCATGCAGTCCGCGGCTTCGACGATGCAGACTGCACCGACGCGCCTGGACCTGGCGACCGCCGACCTGGCCTGGGTCACTGGATGGGCTTCCTGGGACATCGACGACCACGACCAGGCACAGAAGCTGTGGGCCTTCTCGCTCAATCGTGCGAAACGCGCTGAGCACCACCCACGCAGCACCGACCTGACAATCGGTGTACTGCTCGACGCCGCATACCAAGCCCTGCAACGCCGCCAGGCCCGCACTGCCCTGCGTCTTGTGGAGCACGGCGTCACTATTGCGAACACCAGCGCTCACGAGGCGAGCGTGAGCACACGCCGACCTCCACGCCAGCCGCGCCTGGTGCCACGGCGCACTCGGCAACGCAACCAAGTGCAGGGACGCCCTGAGCGAGGAAACCGACGCGTTCGAGCGAACAAGGCCCGAGACCGTGCCGCCATGGGCCCGCCACTTCACTGCCGCCGAAATCGCCTCACACCGATGTCCTGGAGGTGTTGCCGTATCGCGGGTGTCGACGTCGACGTCCTGCGCCGGGTGCTGGACCTCGTGGTCGCCGGAGGGTGGGCAACGCCACCCGACGAACACTGCCAAGCAGCACGTCGGCGGAGTGAAACACCAGTTCAGAAGCCTAGCGAGCCAAATCCGCCCGATTTCCCCGAGTACTACGGAGACCCCAGGTTCAGGAGGCGGCTCCAATGGTTGCGGCGTCGATGACAAACCGGTACCGCACGTCGCTGTTCTCCACGCGCTCAAAGGCGGCATTGACCTGATCCGCGGAGATCCTCTCGATCTCCGCGCCGATGCCGTGCCCGGCGCAGAAGTCCAGCATCTCCTGGACCTCGGCGATGCCGCCGACCAGTGAGCCGGCGAGAATCCTGTTCCCGTCGATCAGCGCGGTAGGGCTGTAGGACGACGATGTCGCCGGTAAGCCGACGTTGACCATCGCGCCGCCGATGCGCAGCGTCTCCAGATAGGAGTCCAACGGCAGGTCCGCTGAGACTGTGTTGAGAATGATGTCGAAGCGCCTGCGCAATCGGTCGAATGTCGATGGGTCTCCCGTGTCGTGGAAGTGGCTCGCGCCGAGCTCGAATGCGCTTTCCCGTTTCTTGAGACTCTGGCTGAGCACGGTCACGTCAGCGCCCATCGCTGCCGCAAGCCTGACACCCAGGTGACCCAGCCCACCGAGGCCGACGACGGCGACTTTCTTGCCCGGTCCGGCGCCCCACTGCCGAAGCGGTGAGTAGGAGGTGATCCCGGCGCAAAGCAACGGAGCAGCGACGTCCAACTCGATGCCGTCGGGAATCCGGCAAACGAAGGTGTCCTTCACCACGATGTGCCTGCTGTAGCCGCCATGACTCGGCTCGCCGTCGTAGCCGATGCTGTTGTAGGTCGTGACGTGACCCTTGAGGCAGAACTGCTCGGTGCCGGCGAGGCAGTATTCGCACTCCCCGCACGAGTCGACCATGTATCCGACACCGACCCGATCGCCGACCTCGAACTTCGTCACCTCCGAACCGACGGCGGCGACAACGCCGGAGACCTCGTGCCCGGGTACCAGTGGAAAGATCGCCTCGCCCCATTCGCCCTTCGCGGTGTGGATGTCGCTGTGGCAAATCCCGGTGAAGACGATGTCAATCAGCACGTCATGTGCGCGCAGGTCGCGTCGTTCGATCGTGGTGGGGACGAGCTGCGCGCCAGGAGCCGGCGCGACGATGGCGAGTGTTTTCGTGCTCACGGGGGCCTCCAGAGCGATTAGCGGGACTTCTTTGGATCTGCTGGGGGGATGTCTGGACGGTCAGGTTCTACGTGCGGCGTTGGCAGGCGTTGGTCGCGGCATCCAGCCGAACGGGCAGTGAGCGCAGACCATTGACCACGATGGATTCGAGCCGTTCGGCGGGCCCGTCGGGGGAGGCCCGCCGCACTTGACTGGTCAGCTCCCGCAGTACCGCGCGGATCTCCAGCTTCGCGAGCTGCACGCCGATGCAGTAGTGCGGTCCGGCACCGAGCGCCAAGTGGTGATTCGGCGACCTGGTCACGTCGAAGGTGTCCGGGGCGGCGAACTCGGCCGGATCGCGATTGGCCGCGGTCAGCCACAACACAACGCGGTCGCCGGCCGAGATTCGCCGTCCACCGATCTCCGTGTCCCGCTGGGCGGTCCGCACGAGGTGGGTGGCGCTGGACGTCCAGCGCAGGATTTCATCGACAGCCGTCGGTATCACGCGGTCGAAATCGTCTCGCAGCAACGCCCACTGTTCGGGCCGCTCCAGCAGCGCCTGCATCCCACCGGACATCGCCAGCCGGACGTTCTCGGTGCCCCCGACCAGCAAGTTGTCGCAGTTGAGCACCACCTCATCCAGCGGCAACCGCGTGTCCTCGAACTCCGCGGTGGCTAGGACGCTGACCAGGTCATTGTCGGGCCGGGAGCGTCTCTTCTCGGCCAGGACGCTGAAGTAATCGAGGATCTCGAGGTGGGCGATGCTGCGCTCGCTCGCCGTGCCGGCGCAGAAGGCGTCCATCGACCACCCGGTGAGCTCCGCCCGGTCCGCGGTCGGGACGTCCAACAGCGTCCACACCACTTCCAGGGGCACCTTCGCCGCGATGTCCACGACGAAGTCGACGTGGGATTTCGCTACGGCGTCGGTCACGGTGGTGTGTGCTGCGGACTGCACTGCAGTCGTCAGGGTGCGCAGGGAGCGCGGCGAAAACCAGTCGGCCACCGCCGCACGCAGGGCCGTATGCCGCGGGGCATCGGACAACGCGAGAGTCTTGCCGCTCCCGGGGTCGTGGCCCTGCGACAACGGACGGAGCAGGGTGCCGGCCGATGAGGTGAAGGTGTCCGGATCGCGCAGGCATTCCTTGACTGCCGTGAAGCTGGTCACCGACCAGAACTCGCCGAAAATCCCCGCGTCATGCCACAACACGGGCTCGTTCTCACGCATCCGCCGCCACAGGTCGAATGGGTTGCCGGAACGGTAGGTCGTCCCGTCGACGAGTCGGCTCAAGTCGTGTCGCACGAATCCTCCTCAATCCTGCGTCGCCAGTAATGCACGGGACAGGGCAGCGCGGATGAGCGTCGTCGGTGGCTCGGCGCGGAGGTAGAAGTGGTTCCCGGGCACCGTGTGGGCACGGAGGTTCGAGCTGGTGTGCGCGGCCCAGCCGGGGAGGCCGTCACGGATTTCGGGAATGTCCTCGGCGCCGACGATGCCGAAGATTTCGCTATCGATCTCCTTGCCCGTGTACTCCCGATAGTTCGATACGAGCCGGAGGTCGGATTTGACACGGTCCAGGATGATGTCGAGTAGTTCCGGTTCTTGGCGAATCTCCGGGCTAAGCGGCTCGAACTGGGTGAGGTACTCGAGCACGTCCGCGGTCTTCTCGTACGGCACCGGTGGTCGAAGAGCGGGCGCAGCTGCGGACGAGACCACGATGGCAGGGACGCCGCGGCCCGCCGCTTGCAGCCGATGGGCCACCTCCAAGGCGACGTAAGAACCCATGCTGTGTCCGAAGAACAAGTCGTATTCCTGTTCACTATGCAAGATTTCCTCGGCCACCGTGTCGGCAAGTTCGATCAGGCTGGCCGCAGCCGGATCACTGATGCGATCTTCCCGACCGGGGTACTGCACCGCGTGGACGGTCACCGAGGACAGCAGCGCCTGCCACGAGCGGAAGAACGACGCACAGCCGGCGGCATGCGCAAAGCAGAGCATTGCCTGCTTGCCGCCTCGTTCCGGATCTTCGCCGGTTGATAAGTGAAACGATCGGACGGACCTGGTTAACTGCAAAGTTCACCCCCGCTTTGTTAGAGCCTGTTGGTGAATGGTCTGGGTGGGTGGTCGCTTAGCGGAACCTGAGAGGTTCCCTGGACTGCGGGTGCCCCTCCTGATGTATGTCCAATACGCGGCGGAAGGGCCGTCCTCGCCAGAAAACCTCTCAGAACCCGCCGATGGTCGTCTTGGCAAGGTGAATGCAAGCGGCTACGCCGCTTCCAAAGGCGCGGACGGCATTCGCCGACAGGCTGTTAGAGGCGAGGGGCACCCGTGACCAAGTAAGTGGAGGCATGGGTGCCCCTCACCTCTCATACCTCACTTGTTTGGTTCGTTAGGAGGTTGGAGAGGAGGTCGGCTTGCTGCGTGATGGTGGGGCACCGGTAGAGCTCGCCTACTGGTACTCGCTTTCCGGCGATTTCGGAGAGCACCCGGGACAGCTTGAGGACCGACATGGAGTTGCCGCCGAGATCGAAGAAACTCAAGCGGTGCTCCGGCTCCCGGACCGATACACCAAGAACGCTCTCCCAAGCCTGGGCGATGCCGGTTGCCAAGCCGGCTTTCTGCCGTGGAGCAGGTACGGGCACTGGTCGGGCCGACGCGAGTAGTGCCGATCGGTCGATCTTGTCGCGGGCCGTCCTCGGCAGCGAGGCGACGAAGACCACGCGGTCCGGGACATAGCTGCTGCCGAGAGCCGCCTCGATGGTCCTGCGGACCGCAGCCTCGTCGAAGCTCGCTTTCGGATTGCGGACGATGAACGCATAGGACAGGGCGGACCAGCCGTCGTACGCCAGCGCCACCGCGTGGACCTCCGGGCAGACCGCCAACGCGTGTTCAACGTTGTCGAGATTGACCCGGACGCCGCGGATCTTGACCTGGTTGTCGAGACGACCGAGGAACTCGAGTTCGCCCTCGGCGGTCCAGCGGCCGAGGTCACCGGTGAGGTATGCGCACCGAGTCGCCCCTGACACCGAGGTGAGATCGACGAACCTCTTGCGCGTTTCGACGGCATCACCGACGTAGCCGTTGCTCACTCCCGGGCCGGAGATTGCGATCTGGCCCACGTGGCCTGCGGGAACTTCCGTCAATTCTTCATCCACGAGCCCGACCCGCGTTCCGGGAATCGGGACACCGATGTTCGACGGGCCGGGCGCGTCATAGCGTTTGTAGGTCGACCAGACAGTGCACTCCGTCGGGCCGTATTCGTTGAAGAGGGAAACACCACCGAGTGTTGCGAAATGCTGGTGTAGGACATCAGGCTGAAGTGTTTCACCTGCGCAAATCGCCACGCGCAAGCTGCCGACCGCTTCGGCGTGCCCGATCGCATGCAGCACTTCCGCGTAGAAGCTCGGCACTGTCAGGAGGTGCGTGATCCGGTGGCGGACGATCAGCCTGCGGACCGCTTGCGGGTCCCGCCGCTCGTCTTCACGCGCGATCACGAGCGTGCCGCCGGCTGCCAACGTGCTCCAGATTCCTGCGACGGACGAGTCGAAGAAGAACGGGGAAAGTAGCAGGAAACGTGGCGCACCGAATTCGTGATATACGGCGAGCCGTGCCTGGTTCGAACTCGCCAGGTTTCGCTGGGAGACGGAAACGCCTTTCGGACTCCCGGCGCTGCCCGAGGTGTAGAGGACGTATGCCTCGTCGTCCAGGGGCGGGTCGCCAAGCCCGCTATTGCCCAGGGTGGCGTCGGCATAGCCGACGGTGGCAACGAGTTCGTTCGTGCGGGGATCGACGGTTAGCCGGGCATCCGCGGAGGCGATCGCACTTCGCGTCAGGTGTTCCGGTGCCGCTGGGTCGACGAAGACGAACGAGCGCCTGGACAGATGGGCAGCGAGTAAATACGCCGGTACTTCGACAGTGCGATGCGCCAGGATTCCCACCCGGCGCGAATCGATCTTTCCCCATTCGCCTCGAATGCGTTGGGTGAGGGAAAGGAGCTCGTCGTAGGTGATGCTGACGTCTCCGCAGATCACCGCAGTGCGCTCCGCATGTTTCACCGCTACCGACGCGATGGTGTCACAAACCCGTACCGTTGGCTCGGGCAATGGTGCCCCGAGCCCTTCGGTCCGGCTGTCGGTGTATTGATCTCGTTTCCGTTGGATCGCTTGGTATTGTACGCAATTTCGGCTAGAACTGGCTGCGTCCACAGACATGGTACGAACCCTCCGTTCCGGTCCATGGCAGCGAACAAAGCTTGCTGCCTCGCCGACGTTTGACGCCTTCTGACAAGGCCGTCCCGCGTAATCCCCGGCAGCAGCGTGAGACAGATGATCAAATCTCCGCGAAAGTCGGGGAGGTACCAGGTCTTGTTTAAAATTCGGGCGTTGTTGTCAGCCAAGTTTTGCAATATTTGGCCTCGTTTTGGGCAAAGCTGCCCGTTTGCGCCTGGCGATACCGCCAGTACGGGCAAGGGTCGCGCGTTTTGGATCTTTTGAACCGCTTCGGACGGGCATGCGCGTGTCCGGCATACGGGTCGCCGGGGTGACCGGGACCGGAAGCCTGAGCCCGGATCCCAGGGAACGTCGAAGTCTGTGATCTTCGTGCGAGGTCTGCAGATGAGCGGGTGTGCCGGTGGATACGTGAGCAAGCAGTGGCCGCCGCGCATGCGCGGATTGCGGAAGGTGGCGATCATGGACTGATCGGTGTGGCCATGGACGGCAAGATCGTGCGTAACACCGTGGCACCAGGCGGATCCGGAAGGCAGCGAGGTCGGAGCTGTTCTCGGCGATGCTGTAGCTTGTCGAGACGTTTGTGTATGTCACCAGCCGGTGGCTGCTGGGCGGGCTGCTGATGGACGGCGCTCGCCTGATCGACACCGGGGCCGCGGACACCGTCTCCGCAGGATGCTGGGTGGCAACCGGTGCAGTAGCGCCGCCAGGAACGCCCGATCGCTTGGAATGAACCGTACCCTTTTCTTGTCGAGTTGCCGCTTCAGCACCGTGATCTGTTGGCGCAAGGCGAGGATCTCGACGCCCTTGTCCCGGTCACTCATCGACAGCAGGCGCAGCATCGCGAACGCGTTGGTCACACCCAGATAGGCCAGTCGCAACAGCACAGTCGATCATAATGCCGTGGCGTTCGGCAGAGTGAGAACGCCCGCTGGCCGAGGAATGGCGCAACATGCCGCTGCTGTTCCGCCAGGAACTCGACTGCCACAACAGCCCTTTTCCAAGATCGACAATAAACGACCCCGGAAGACTCCAGCACCGCGTCACCGACGGTTCAGGTCATGACGTGACTACGTCCTGATCACTGGGCGCACCGGGTGAAGTATTAGGCGTCGAAGCCGGCCCGCGACAGGAATGCGCTGGCCGGTTCGTCGAGCGTCATTCGGTATCCGGAGAGGACGGTGCTGGGCGGGAGTCCGTCCACGCCGGACGACCAAGAACGTGCCGAGCCATGGCACGCATCGCCGTCGATGGTCAGTTCGAACTCGACCACTGTAGCACCGGTGGGCGCGCCGGACTTCCGGTTGGCATGCACCTCGACGAACCGGGCACGTACGACGTCACCATCCTGCCGCCAGAGGCCCATGCCGGCACTGTCGCTGGCATTCCGGTTGCCGCCGTCCGGGTTGGACTGGGCCATCGTGCCGTCGCCATGGAACGTGAAGACGTGGTGGCGGAACGGTGCGTCCGGAGCCACCACGAGCCACACACCGGTGACCGGACGGTCGGTCACGTCGTCACCACCGCGGCCAGCCGGCGCACGCCCTCCTCGATGGATTCTTCCTTGACACCGGCGAAGCTCAACCGCATCGTTTCCCTGCCCTCGCCCGGGTAGACGTGGAATGCGCTGCCGGGCACGTAGGCCACCCCGCCGGCAATAGCGGTCGGCAGGATTGCCTCCGCGTCGAGCGAGGCCGGCCCGGTCAACCACAGGAACATCCCGCCGTCGGGGCGCTGCCAGGAGAAGTCGAGGGGCAGGTGGGTGGTGAGTGCGCTGTCTAGCGCGCGAAGTCTTGCGGCGTAGGCATCGTGGAGCCGGACCAGGTGCGCTTCGGCGTGGCCGCCGGTCAGGAACTCGGTGACAAGGGCCTGGGTGTAGGTCGAGGTCTGCATGTCGATCCCCTGCTTCAGCATGAGCACTCGCGCGAGCAGATCCTTCGGCATGACCGCGACACCGACGCGCATGGCCGGCGCGAACAGTTTCGAGCAGGACGTGAGGTAGACCGACCGTTCCGGCGCGAACGCGGTCAGCGCGGCGGCGGGCGTGCCGGTGTAACGCAGCTCGCTGTAGACGTCGTCCTCGACCAGCAGGACATCCGCGTGCCGTGCCACGCTCGCGATCGCTGCGCGGCGCTCTGGCGGCATCGACCGGCCCGTCGGGTTCTGGAAGGTCGGCATCAGATAGACGAACTTCACCGGCCGGGCCCGTAGCGTCTCATCCAGGGCGTCCGGCAGCATGCCGTCGGCATCGCAAGCCACATCGATCACCTTGGCCTGGTAGGCCCGAAACACCTTCACGGCCGGTGCGTACGTCGGCCGTTCCACCGCGACGACGTCGCCGGAGTTTAGTAGGGCGAGGCACACGTTGTTGAGCGCACCGGAACCCCCGGTGGACACATGGACATCCTCTGATCCACAGTGGACACCGCGGTCGCGGAGACGGGGCACGAGCGCTTCACGCAGTGGCAGGAAGCCCTGGGTTGCTCCGTACTGGAGGACCTCGCGGCCGAACCGGTCCACCGCGGACGCGGTGAGCTCGCCGAGCAACTCGACCGGCAATAGCGAGGTGTCCGGCGCGCCCGCGGCGAGCGAGACGATATCCGGTTCCGCACGGGCCAGGTCGAACAGCTCGTCGATGACACCCGGCCGGCTCGACTTGGCCGGGGTGGACAGTCGGGACGCGATATCCATCCCGTCACCTCGCGACGGCCTCGGCGACCGGTGCGCCGCCTCGCGGGGTCGGTACGCGCCAGAACGCGGAGCCAGAACTCGGCGCGAAGTCACGACGTGCGAGATTTGCGGCCGCAGCCGCGGCCTCGGCCAGATCCGGCAGCACCACCACGTCCTCGTTGAACATCGGGTCGGTGCGCATCTCGATGGCGACGAGTGTCGCGGCCGAACTCAGGTTCACCGCGACATGGACGACGCCCGCCGGGATGTGGATGAACTCACCAGCAGCGTGCGGCACTGGCCGTAGCTCGGGACCGACCAGCGTGACGGCAGCCCCGACCACGCAACAGACGATGATCTCGCTGTGCGCGTGCAGGTGCGGGCGGGATATCCCGCCCGGCGGCATCACGACCATGCCGGCCGAGATACCAGTGGCGCCGGAGTTGGCCGCTGTCACGCAGGAGTAGAGCTCCTGGCCTTGGGGCCCGACGACGGGCGAGACCATCCGTGGTGACACGACGGAAACCGTCGATGCGGGTTCGAGTGAAGGCATGATCAGCCACCTACGTTCAGGTTGGTTTAAGCCGTCCTCAGCGGACTGACAGAGATTACGACCAAAAGTGATATATTCTTCCGATTCCTGCCCAAAGCAACCATTCAAGATGGATTGATCGGGCAGATCAGCGGCTCCTCGGTCGCGGGCCGTGACGGGCGTACTCGAGTCGGCGGGTGTACCGGAGTCGTTCGCGACACATCCTGGTCAGCATGCTCACCGACGGGGCGGACCACGCGGCACGATCGGGCAGTTACGGGCTGCGCGGCAGTCAGGGCGGGCCGAACGGACGTGCCGATCAAGTCGAAGCCGCTCCGCCAGCTACGTTCGTGATGGTCATGGGCGAGCTGAGCGCGATGACGACGAGCGTTGCGGACACGACGATCGTGACGGGCGCTGATTATTGATGCGCAGGGCAAATATGTGATGTCAGGCGGCGTAGCGGACTTCGGGTTTGCCGAAGTAGGAGCGAACTCGGTCGGGCAGCTTCTGGAGTCGGTGGAGGAAGGAGCGGACCCCTGTTTCCAGCTCGTCGCGGGTTTTCGGTGCTGTGCCGGTGGACACGGCGCGTTTGAGGTCGGCACCCCGGATCTCATCGGGGTTGAGCTCGGGGCTGTAGCCGGGAAGGAAGTGCATCTCGATGTCCGAGCGGTGTTCGGTGAGCCACTTCTGGACGGTCTTGCGGCGGTGGACGGGGTGTCCGTCGACGATCAGGTGGACCTTACGGCCGTGATGGCCGGCCAGGCGTTTGAGGAAGGGGAGGAAGACCCCGGCGTTGAACGACCCGATGTAGACGGTGAAGTACAGCTCGCTTTTGTTGCCGATCGCGCACATGGCGTTCACGCTGAACCGCTTGCCTGTCTTGCCCACCACCGGCGTCGTGCCTGTCGGGGCCCAGGTGCGGCCCACGGCGGCGTCCGAGCGGATCCCGGTCTGGTCCAGCCATAGCACCGTCGCGCCTTCGCGGCGGGCGCGGGCGGCGATGGCCGGGTAGTCCTCTTCCAGCCACACCCGCACCGCTTCGGGATTCTGCTCGTAGGCTTTGCGGATCGGTTTCTGCGGTGACAGCCCCCAGGACCGCAGGTATTTGCCGACCGTGGTCAGGCTCAACACGATGCCGTGCCGCACCCGGATCAGCTCGGCCACGGCCTTACGGGTCCACACCAGGCCGGTCAGCCCGAACGTGGCCGGGGTGTGCTCGGCCACCGCATACCGCGGCCTGCGCTGCCGGCGGGCACTCAACGCTTTCTGCTCCCCGGCCTTGCGACCCCGGCGACGCGCGGCAAGACCCTTCGAACCGCGTTTTCGCCACGCCTGCACCCATCTGGACACCGACTGCGCCGACACCGCGAACACCTGCGCCGCCTCGGCCTGGGTCATCCCACCATGGACCGCCGCGACCACCCTGCGCCGCAGATCCTCCTGCGTCTCAGGCGATAACCTCCGCGCATCCCGCACACCAGCGATCATGCCAGATCAACGAAGATCAGACCTTTGAGTTCCCGATCAATAACAAGCGAGGACCGAACGAATCGGGTTGAGAGCGGTTCGCTACACGATGGGTCGTAGCTTGTAGCGGATGGGCAGGTGTTTGAGGCCACCGATGAAGTTGCTGGCGGACAGTTCGGCCTTGCCGGCGAGCTGGACGCTGTCCAGCCGGGGTAGCAGCTCGGCCAAGAACACGCGGGCTTCCATCTTCGCCAGCGCCGCACCGAGGCAGTAGTGGACGCCGGAGCCGTTGGAGCTCGCGGTTCACGCTGGTGACGAGGTCGGCTGCGGGCACGTCGACGAGCTGGTCCTGGAAGTACCCCTGGTCCTGCCGCACGACGGCAGCGTCCAGATCCAGGTGGTGCTCGGCGGCTCCGACGAGGCGGGCGCCCGCACGGTGAGCGTCCACTCCCGTGGTGAGGACGTCCAGTGGACCCGCCACGCCAGGGGTGTCGTTTCCGCCGAGACCCAGCCTGCAGCGGAAGCGGTTCCGTGGCCGCCCGTGGACGCGGAGCCGATCGGGCTCGACGGGTTCTACCAGCAGCTTGCTGATGCCGGGAGCCTGTTGCAAAATTACGCCCACCACGGACCGTGATCGATCGAGCACGGCTGAGATGGCCACTGGCGGACAAACGGCGGCGATCGAGACTGATTTGGTACTTCGGCTCAGCCGTTTCGCCGAAAAACGCAACAGGCTCCCGGTTTCGACTACGGTCCGCTTTTCCAGGGACTGAAGTCGGTGTGGCGGCGCGGCGAAGAGATCTTCGCCGAAGTCGATCCTGGTGTGGTCGGCACGAGCGGGTTCGGCCTGCACCCGGCGCTGCTGGACGCGGCCGTGCACTCCGCCGCGTTCGCGGGTGTCGGCGGTCCGCGCCCCGACGTGCTTTCTCCCTCGGGTGCGGCATCACCCGAGGGAGGCCAGTTGCCGTTCTCCTGGAACGGTGTTTCGCTGCACGCTACCGGCGCTACGTCGCTGCGGGTACGGCTGAGTCTGTCGGGGCCGGCCACCGTTTCCCTCGAAGTCGCGGACCAGACCGGGCAGCCGGTCGTTTCGGTGCGAGCGCTGACCCTGCGCCCGGTCGACGTCGGCGCGCTGTTCGTGGCCAACCAGCGCCATAGCCACAGACCTCGGTGGCGAGTTCTCCTTCCCCGCTGTGGGACGCCTTCTGCCGGGAGTCCAGACGCGGATCACAGACGGGGAGCTGTTCGTCAAGCCCGACCATCCTCCCTACCTCCATGCCGACCACCCGGACCGGTACGTCGACGGCTGGCTGCGGACGTACGACCACGCCGAGATCGATCAGGAGTCCGGTGTGCTAAGGCTGCTGGGCCGGGCTGACTCGGTGCTCAACATCGGCGGGCTCAAAGTCGACCTCACCGAGATCGAGAGCATCTTGCGCGACCACCACCGGGTGAACGACGCCCTCGCGTTCTGCCGTGCGACCGAGGCGGGGCAAGACGGCGCTCCGCCGATGCTGGAGGCATACATCGCCACCGCCGAATCCGTCACCAGCGAGGAGTTGACCGAGTGGTGCCGTGAGCGGCTCAGCGCCTACAAGGTTCCCCGGCGCTGGCACATCGGCGCCGACATTCCCCGTACGACGCAGGGCAAGGCTGCCCGGGGCACACTTCCGGCGGACACATGACGACACAACCAGTTGCCAAACGCGACATCCGAACGATCCTCTGGGACATCACTTGCCTGGGCGGTGAGCTGGCGTCGGTCGACGACTCGCGCCTCGACGACACCGAACTAGCCCTCGACTCGCTGGCCTTGGTCTGGCTGATCATCCAGCTCGAGCGGCGGATCGGCCGCGCCCTCAGCCCGGAGCAGTCTTCCCTGTCCTCGTTCCGCACGGTGAACGCAATCCATTCCAGCCTCACCGGGCAGCGCGAGACGGGACCGGCCTGAAGTGGCACCGCAACCGTTCGACGAGCCGATCAATGAACAACTTCGCCGACTGGCTGAGCCAGCCACCCTGGAGTGTCAGAAAGGTCCGCTGCGCGTCACTTCGCAAGATTCCGGGCATGACGCCCCGATGGCGACTCATCCGACGCATCCACAATTCCGCCTGGGGTAACAGATGAGCGCGAACGAACAGTACGCCGACCTGAAGGCACGGATCACCGTGCCGCCGCCGCGTGCCGAAGATGCCTCGAATCTCGACCCGCTGGATTCCGGATGGCCGGATTTCGAGGAAATGGTCGGCTACGCGAACCTCGAACTCCAAGAGTTCTACGGCATCCTTCCCATGACCTCGCTCGCCCCTCCATATCCTGTGGATGGCAACCTTCTCCGAGACGTGAGCCGACCGCCCGGCACCGAACCGGAGGACCCCAAAGCCCTGCTGGCCCTGCTCGCCAAGGCCGCCACATCGTCCCAGCACAGCATGTCGCCGCAATTCGTCGCCCACGTGCCCAGCGGCGGATTGCCCGCCGGTGCGGTGGCCCAGCTTCTCGCCACCGCCTTCAACCCGTACACCGCGATCCCGTACCACGCACCCTTACTCGTTTCCATGGAACAGGCGCTCATGCGGTGGGCGTGCGATCTCTTCACGCTGCCTCCCACCGCGACCGGGATCATGACCACCGGCTCTTCCCTGGCGCTTTTGTCCGCTGTGGTGGCGGCGCGCCAGGACCGGGTCGGCGACGACTTGTCCGGGGCGACCGCTTATGTCGGTGCCCACACCCACCACAGCGCGGCCAAGGCGTTGCGTATCGCCGGAATTCCGGCCACCCGGGTCCGTACCGTGCCCGCCAGCCCGCATACCGGAATGGATCCGGGGGCGGCAGCCCGAATGATCGCCGCTGATCGGGCCGATGGATTGCTCCCCTTCCTGCTGATCGCCACAGCGGGAACGACGGGCACCGGAGCCGTTGACGCGCTACAAGACCTGGGCGCACTGGCACGCCAGGAGGAACTGTGGTGCCACGTGGATGCCGCCTACGGAGGAGGATTTCAGCTCACGACCCGAGGACGGGAGCGCTTGGCGGGCATTGAAACAGCGGACTCGATCACTATGGATCCGCACAAGAGCCTGTTCCTGCCCACTGGCACGGGGATCCTACTGGTACGGGACGCCCAGAACCTCCGATCTGTGTTCGCCGAGCCGGCTCCCTACCTTACCGACCCCAGCCCGGCGACCACCTTTCCCACGCTCGCTGATCTGGGCATGGAACTCAGCCGGGAGTTCAGGGCGCCGCGGCTGTGGTTCCCGCTCCATCTGTATGGCACCGATGCCTTCCGCGACACCCTCGACCGCATGCTGGACCTCGCCGTCTACGCCCACGCGCGACTGTCGACCGATCCAAGACTGGAGACCGGGCCTCCGCCGACGCTCTCCGTCGTCACCTTCCGGTTGCGCAATGCCAACGAACGGCTCAACCAGTCTTTCCTGGCGGCGCTCAACGCCACTGGGCAGGTCTTCCTTTCAAGCATCGATGCCGAAGGCTACTGGCTGCGCATCTGCCTGCTCAACCAACGTATCCGCACAGAACATGTCGACGAACTCATCGATGTGATCACAGCCACTATTGAGGCGGGGAGTTGGCGAAACACTCCCCGATCGGGATAGCGATCGACGCTGGAAATCAGCACTGACACAGCCACCCGAGGACGCGTTCGACCGCGCGGAAGCCCTTCCGGACGCCGTTCGTCCCGAAGGGCTTCTTCGTGCTCGAGGTTTGTGGCGATCAGTCATATTGGGCTCCGGGCTTGCCGTTTTCGACCACGAACGACGCGAATGTGGACTCGGGCGCCTCGGGGGTGCTGACCGTGCTGACCATCCGCAGGTCTGCGGTGAACTGGTCGCGGTCGACGTGGCAGCGCACGTAGCCGCGGCGGTCACCGTCGAAGAACTTGATGTGCGGGTTGTACTGGATCATCGGGCCGCCCTCGTAGACGTAGTCGCCCAGGTGCAGCACCAGATCCAGGTCCTCCTGCGCCATGTGGCGGTACGACGGGTAGTAGCCGCTGGCCCAGTTCTGACAGGACGCGAAAGCGAACGCCAGCGAGCCGGTAGATCTGTGCGGCGGGGGCGCTGTGCGGGTGCGGCTGACCGGGGAAACGACTGACAACCCGAACGCAGCACGAAGAAGATCCCGTCCAGTACCAAGCGGTCGTCGTATTTCCCTGCCATACCGCCCTTTCGGCGGTCCCGTACCGGCATCAGCGGTTCCAGGACCGCCCACACTGCATCGGTCAGACTGGACGGATAACATGGGCGGCGATCATCCCCGCCGGTATCGCAGTTGCACACACAACAAGATCATGGCGGGGATGATCTTTTTGTCGGGGGCGCCTCGCCGAACAGTTCCTGCCCCACCTGCGGCGGCTGCTGGGCACCGCGCTGGATTCGGTTGTGGATCTCGCATCGTCCGCGCATGCTCGACGGGGCCGGTGTCTGCCGCCGCTATGCGTTGTCCCAGGTCGACGTTAGCCATGCCAGGTCTGTCTTGGCCTTCTCCCGGGTGTTCGTGGCTCGGGTGAACAGCTCGGAGGTTTTCGTCAGCACCAGGGTGTATGGACGTCCTTGCCTGCGGGTGGCGTGCTGTACCGGCAGTTCTTTCATGCCGATCTGGGTGTGCACGTGCTGGCGTCGGTCTTTTGCCAGCGGCCATTCGAAGGTTCGCCGGGTACGGGAGCTCAGGAATTCCGCCAGCGTGTCACAGAGGTCGCATCGGCAGCCGGTCCATTCGATCGACCAGTCGTCTTCCTCGCGCTGCGGCCGCGCGATGATCGCGGCGAGCCGCTGCGCGCAGTCCCGCGCGATCGGGTTGAGCCATGCCGCTTGTTCGGGGCCCGCCAGGCGCAGCGCCGGCATCAGGCACTCCAGGATGTTGTCTCCGAACTCGCGCAGTGCTCCCGAGACCTCCTCGCGTAGGTCATGGTCGGCGGCTTCCAATAGCCGCACCAGCGGTGAGCCAAGCCTCTCCAGCTGTTCCTGGCGGGTCTTGCTCTGCCCGGTATTCATCCAGAGCTGGAACTGGTCGTTCATCCAGCGCCACGCTACGGCGGACAGCAGCCGCGCCACCTCGGGCGCCCCTGCGGTGCGCAGCGCTTCGCGCAGCCCCGGCAGTGCGTTGTCGACCCAGTTGGAGAGTTCTGCCGGAAAGTGGTTCCCTAGCCTGAACCATTCGTCGATGACGCTGCGCGTCCAGTCTTCGCCGTATCGTCCGGCCGCCGTGGCCAACCTGTCCGCGTGTTCCTGCTTGACGATCTCGATGCGGAACGGCTCCAACAGCATCGCCGCCGTCTCGGCGGCACCCAGGCCCGCCGCTACGTCCAGCGCGGCGCCGAGTAGTCCTGGCTGCCCTCCGACGGTCTTCCAGAACGGAGCGAGTGACTCCGCCGCGGCACGTGCCTGCTCCAGGTCTCCAGCTCCGATGCGGTCGCGGAGCTCGTGAAGTGCCCACGGCGATCCGGCCTCGGCGCGCGCCGCGAACGCCCTTTCCTTCGGCCACACGACAATCGCGGCCCGCCGGTACCACCGATCCACCGTGTTGCCGTAATTGCCCATGTAGCCCTCGTATTCGGCCTGGAAGGGCGTCAGGTTCGCGTTCGGGGTGCTGGCACACACCTCGTGGTCGGGGACGCGCAGCGAGATGGATCCGCCGCCGGTGCCGTCCGGGCCGGTCCACCAGCCGAGGACGATCTCGTCGTCGATCAGGCTGTTGAGCTCGTAGTCGCCGGAGTCCGCCTCGTCGTCGTAATCGTCGTAATAGTGCCAGCGAGAGCCGCCTACCGGCTCGGCGTCCCAGGTCTCCTTCACCTCGGCCAGCGCCAGCACCGTCTCGCCCCCGGCCTGCTCCGCCGCGGCGCGCAGTTGCGTGGCCCGCTCCGCGTCGACGCCCTTGAGCCGGCGCCAGTCCAGGCCCCGCTGGGTGTATTCGTGGTCGAGCAGAAAGACCAGCCGGTTCGGCAGACCGAGATCGCGGTTTCCGTATCGCGAGGTGGCGCGCGTGGTGAAGTGCTTGGTCAGCCAGTGCGCCAGCTCGGGGACCAGGCCACCCTCCAGTGCTGGTGTCTCGGCGTCGGCGAGCAGGTTGAACGTGAGCGATACCCGGTACCCGGACCTGACCGGTGTGACCTCGTGCCGGCAGTCGGAGTAGAACGCGACGAAGGTCAGGTCCGTCTTCGACGCCCGGTAGGCGATGCTTTCCCCGGCGTGCTCGATGATCAGCTCCCCGCCGGTGTGGGTGGAGGGCAGCGACATCACCAACGTGCCCACCATCGAGTCGTCCTTCTCCGAATCCTGGTGCGGGAGAAAGAACTGCCCCTTGCCGTATACCAGCATCGAGTGAGGTTCGGCCCTCAGCCGAGCCGTCCGTGGGAGCCCGAGCTCGTCGCGGAAGTGTTCCAGCGCGCTGTCCAGCAGCTCCGTCCAGCCGGATCCGCCCAGAGTGAGCTGATCCGGTGTGAGTTCCCACGTGTCGCGGACGTCGGTGTCGGTCAGGGTCTCTTCCCCGCGCCCGAACTTCGCCGGTCGCGCCGCGGCGATCAGCTTCTTCGCCTGGGGTGCGCGGACCGGAAGGCTCACCGGTCCGACACCGGACACCTCGAGCTGCAGCGAATTCGCCGGCGCCAGCAGCTGAGCACTGAACGACCCGGTCGGCTCGGAGCCGTCGAGTAGTCGCGCCAGTTGTTCCCGCGCCGTCTCCGCCATGTTTCCTCACCCGCGTTCGCCGTATTCCGAATGCGGTAGGACTGTAGTGGCTAGCTCAGATCCGGGAGCAGCGCCGTCTATGCTGGGTAGGTGCCAGTGTCGCGGAAACGGAAAAAGAAGCCCGGGAAGCCTGGTCGTGCCCAGGGGCGGGCCGGGCAGAATAAAAGTGTCTCGTCTGGTGGGGATTTCCGTGGATACGCGGAGGCTGTTGAGGGCCTGGTGGCCTTCCGGAGACATCTCGACGAAGGGCGCGAGTCGCGGGCCCACGAGATGGCGACGGGGCTCGTCGCGGAGCTTGTGACGCTGGTGGCGGATCGGCCGGACACCGTCGTGGAAGACGAACTGTGCCGACGGCTGGGTCCTCTGCTGTACGAGGCGCGGCAGGGACACCCGGATCAGCGGGTCCAGCCGAGTCGTCTGGCCCCGGCCTTGGTGGAGACAGCCGCGATCGCGGTCGAAGAGAGCACTGGGAATGCTGACGCGTGGCGCGTATTCACCGCTGTGGCCGGTGTGATGCCATATCCGGGCAGCGACGCCGCTTTCGGCGCGATGACCCAATTGCAGGCCGCGATGGGCAAGCCGGTGTCGCAGCCGACCGATCCGGAAGTCGCCGGCGAGGTGTTGTGGACCCGTGACGCGTACGGCGGCCGGTTCGGCGTCGCCGCCCCGATCGCCGCGGCGGACCTGCCGGTGCGCTGGTACCTCTGGGACATCGACGCCTGCGGGTTCCAGGCCTTTACCGTCCACAGCGGCTTCTATCCTACGCCGGAAGCGGCGTTGGCCGCATGGCAAGACGGCATTGGCGAGATCGCAGCGGCGGGTACGGAATTCGCTCCAGTCGACGCCCCCTCACTACTGGCGGAACTGCTGCCCTTCGAAATGGGCTTCCTCTACGTGGGTGGGGAAAGCACGGAGCAGTTCGCCGAGTACTACCGCAGCAAGCGCCTGGCCGAGATTGTCAAGATGGCCGTGCGACAGCAAGGAACCCTGGCCAGCCCCGGTCTGGATGTGGCCACAGCGACAACCGAGTTCACCGCGTGGCTGAGCGCTCGCCGCAACGTGGCCGGTCAGGAGCTGCCGGCGGACGTGGCGGAGCTGGTCCCGGAACTGGCCGACTCCTGGTGTATCAACAACATCCAAGCGGTATTCGCAGTGTGCTCCCCGCACCGGGTCGCGTGGTGCGCGCAGCACATCCGCAACTGCTACGAACACAAATTCGCCGAGCGGCTGATTGCCCTGCTGCCGGAATGGATCCGGTGGCTGGCCGCACGAAACGAGACTCCGCCGGAGCTGGCCGACCGCTGCCTGCCCTACGCGCAAGACGAACCGTATGAGCAGCTCGGCGACGGCCCTAATGGACCCGACTGGCTGACCCGCGTCATCGAATAACGCGGGTCAGCCGTCAGCGGCCAGGTTTCGTAGCTTCCTGTTGATCGCGTCGGCATCGAAGGGCACGGGGTCTTCCGGGTAGTCGTACTCGACCGGGTTGTCTCGCTTACCGGCGATGCACCTCGGCGGCTCCAGCGGATGATCGTCCAGGACCTTCTCCAGGACGATCTGGTGACGCCAGGTCGCGCCGAGGTCGTAGGTATAGGAAATCGCCGCCTTGGGATGGGGAAACGCGCGATGCAACCGCATCGCGTCCTCGGGCACGGTCTCCTCTAGCCGGTGGAATGGGTCGGCGTATTAGGCTCTTAGTCCCTTGGCTTCGGTCCGTATGCCGCCGACTACTCGCGGTACCTGCCGCAGACGTGTCCACTCGGCAAACCTTCTGGCTCACCGTGTACCGGCTTCAAAGAAGACCTTGGCTGCGATTTGATCGTCGCGCAGGCCGGCCACTGCAAGGCAGGCGACCTCACGCGCTCGCGGTGAGAGAAGGCCCGCGAGAGAGGGCGGCAGATTGACCTGGCTACCAAGGAGATCACCGCGCACTCGTAGTACGGAGACCGACATGTCCGGCGTTCCTTGTCATGCTGGCAACGTTGAGATCCTCGATCACGATCGTGCCGAACTCGTCGACCAGCCGGGTGGCGAGCTGGCGCAGCCGGCCTCGGCGCGCGTAGGCAACGCAGTGGTGAGGTTGGCCAGGCCCGACGAGACAGCACGGACGGTGGAGAGACGCGGTACGCCGCCCAGTACACCGCGCGCTGAGCACGAATGGCAGAGATTCGGCCTGCCCTGGACGCCGTCCACTTCCGGCGAGCACATTCTTGGCTGTCGCGCCATGACAGAATCCGGCGCGACGCAGCCGGCGACCCCGCGTCGCGACCCGATCCACCAACGAGTCGTGTTCGTGACGCCGCCGGGCTCATGATCGCAGCCCGGCCCCTGGGTGATTCATTGACTGTCCGTACCAATCGGCGCGAAACTTGTCTTTGTGCTGACTCAATATCCCGACGTACGGTGAGTCGACCAGACGGAGGTGCGGCGATGGAGCTGCGACAGCTGCGGTACTTCGCAGCCGTGGCCGAGACGTGCCACTTCGGCCGCGCGGCCGAGCGGTTGCACATGGCGCAGCCCGCACTGTCGCAAGCTATTCGCCAGTTGGAGGCGGAGTTGGGTGTCTCACTGTTCGCACGCACGACGCGGCAGGTGTCGATGACGCCGGCCGGGGAGTTTCTGCTCGCGGAGACGCGGCGGATCCTCGGTTCGGTCGACGAAAGCGTGCGCGGGGTGCGGCGCATCGCCGATGGCCGGCTGGGGCTCGTGCGGATCGGGTTCACCGGCACGGCGGCGTTCTCACATCTGCCCGGCATCGCGCGCACGGTGCAGCGGGAACTGCCGGGCGTGGCCCTGGGGGTCCACGCGGATCTGCTCACCCCGGAGCAGTGCGAGAGGCTGCGCGATGGCCGCCTCGATCTCGGTGTGCTGCGGCCGCCTGCCCGCGGCGATGGTATCGAGCTGAGCACGATCGAGGTGGAACCGCTGATCCTCGCCGTGCCCGCCAATCACCGGCTCGCCACGGCGACTTCCGTATCCATGGCGGACCTGCGGGACGAGGACGTCATAGGCTACGCCAGCAGGGATTCGGTGGTCAACGACGCGGTCCTGCGTGCTTGCCAGGCGGCCGGGTTCACCCCCCGCCGCGCGCAGGAGGCAGCCGGGACGGCGGTGCTGCTGGCACTCGTCGCGGGCGGGCTGGGCGTCGCGGTGCTCCCGGCGTCCGCGCAGGCGCTGCCGCTGGCCGGGGTGGTGTTCCGTGACCTGCCCGGCGCCGGGCAGGTCGAGCTGGCACTCGCATGGCGTCGGGGTGACGAATCGCCGCTCGTCCAGGCCGTGCGCGACGTTCTCGAGGCCGGCTCATGAAGATCACCAGGGTCGAGGCGATCCCGTTCGCCATCCCGTACCGCAAGCCGCTGCGGTTCGCCTCGGGCGAAGTGCACACCGCTGAGCACGTACTGGTGCGGGTGCACACCGATGACGGTGTAACGGGTGTGGCGGAGGCACCGCCACGGCCGTACACCTACGGCGAGACGCAGGCCGGGATCATGGCGGTGATCGAGCAGATCTTCGCGCCCCAGATGCTCGGGCTCAGCCTCACCGACCGGGAGGTGGTGGCGGCCAGGCTGGGCCGGACCGTCGGCAATCCGGCCGCGAAGGCCGCGCTGGACATGGCGGTCTGGGACGCGCTGGGCCGCACGCTGGACATGCGAGTGACCGAATTGCTGGGCGGTTACACCGACCGCATGCGGGTGTCGCACATGCTCGGCTTCGATGAGCCCGCGGCGATGGTCGCCGAGGCGGAGCGGATACGCGACGAGTACGGCATCACCACGTTCAAGGTGAAGGTCGGCCGCCATCCGGTCGAGCTCGATGTCGCCGTCGTCCGGGCCCTGCGGGAGGCACTGGGCGCCGAGGTGGAGCTCTACATCGACGGCAACCGCGGCTGGACCCCAACCGAATCGGCCGCGGCGATGAAACAGATGGCCGACCTTGGCTTGCTGTTCGCGGAGGAGCTGTGCCCGGCCGACGACGTACTGGGCCGGCGCTGGCTGGTGTCGCAGCTGGACGTGGCGTTCATCGCCGACGAGTCCGTGGTCACCCCGGCCGACGTCACGCGCGAGATCCTCGGTGGCTCGGCGACCGCGATCAGCATCAAGGTCGCCCGCACCGGCTTCACCGGTTCGCAGCGCATGCACCATCTCGCCGAGGGACTCGGCCTGGATATCGTGATGGGCAACCAGATCGACGGTCAGCTGGGGACACTGTGCACTGTCGCATTTGGATCGTCTTATCGGCTTACCGCGCGCCGGGCGGGGGAGCTGTCGAACTTCCTCGACATGAGCGACGACCTGCTCACCGAACCACTGACCATCCACGGCGGGGAGCTGGCCATCCGCCCCGGCCCCGGCGTGGGCGCCGAGGTGGATCCGGACAAGCTCGAGCACTACCGTCAGGACCGCTGAACACGGAATCAAGGAGGATCCCGATGACAGCCACCAATCACGTGCCGACCGCTGCCGGCTCCGGCGCCAGCGCCACCGAGCGCTTCAAGGCCGACAAGCCCGCAGGGGTAGCGAACACGCCCAAGGAGCGGGTCGATCTGCTGGCCCGCGAGATGCTCGATGCCATGCACGCCACGATCCGGCGGCACAACGTCACCTACGACGAGTTCAATGCGCTTAAGGCATGGCTGATCGGCGTCGGCGAGGCCGGGGAATGGCCCCTGTTCCTGGATGTGTGGGTCGAGCATGTCGTCGAACAGGTCGCCACCGAACACCGCCAGGGCAACAAGGGCACCATCGAGGGTCCGTACTACGTGCCCGGCGCTCCCGAGCAGGGGGACCGCGGCGTAGTGCCCATGCGTGAGAACGAACCCGGCACTCTGCTCACCTGGACCGGCCGGGTCACCTCGGTGGACGGCCGGGCGCTCGCGGGAGCGCAGGTCGAACTGTGGCATGCAGACGCCGACGGGCTCTACTCGCAGTTCGCGCCTGGCATTCCGGAATGGAACCTGCGCGGCACGTTCACTGCGGGCGCCGATGGCCGGTTCGAGATCCGCACCATCCGCCCCGCGCCGTACCAGATCCCGACCGACGGGCCGTGCGGCAAGCTCATCGCCGCCGCCGGCTGGCACGCGTGGCGCCCCGCGCACCTGCACGTCAAGGTGTCCGCGCCCGGGCACGAGCTGCTGACGGCGCAGCTGTACTTCCCCGGCGACGAGCACAACGAGGACGACATCGCCTCTGCGGTCAAGCCGGAGCTCATGCTCGCCCCCGAGCCGGCCGGGGACGGCGAGATCGTCGGCTACGATTTCGTCCTCGATCCCGTCCCCGCCTGACTGCCATGCTGTTCCACGTACGGATGGACGTGCACATCCCGCACGACATCGATGCCGCGACGCGCGCGGACCTGATCGCGCGCGAGAAGGCCTACAGCCAGCAGCTCCAGCGTGCGGGGAAATGGCCGCACCTGTGGCGCATTGCCGGCGAGTACGCCAACTTCTCCGTTTTCGACGTCGACTCCGTCGACGAGTTGCACGAGCTGCTGTCCGGGCTGCCACTGTTCCCGTATCTCACCGTGAAGGTCACGCCGTTGGCCTCGCATCCATCGAAAATCGTCGCTGAGTAAAGAAATTCGTATCGCCCGCAGGCAGAGCCGCGGTGCATGCGGCTGCCCCGGCTGTCCATGGTGGACCGTCTATGGGAAGCCTGGACAGTGCGGTGGATGACGTCCACGAAATCTCTCGGCGAGAATTGGCCGGCCTGTTGACCTGCCGTTTCACGCGGTTCATACTCCTCATATCAAGTAAGTTGACTTTCATTAAACGAAAGTAGCAAATGAACGCCAAGCCGCCCGTCGTTAACTCGGCCCTGAAGGTGCTCGAGGCTCTCGAGCTGATTTGCCAAGCGCAGCAACCGATTTCGCTCGAAGAGCTCGCTGGGGCGCTGGAGGTGTCCGGTCCCACGGCCTACCGGATCGTGAACACGTTGATCGAGACGAACTTTGTCAAGCCCCACGGCTACCGGCGGGGGTACTCGGCGACGATGAAAGTCGTCGGCCTCGGCGCCCAGTACGCGGGTTCCTTCGAGTTTCGTGATGCGGCGCGCCGTGCGTTCCGGCCCGTCGGCATGCGTTTCGCGGAAACGATCACGGTCGCGAAAGTGGACGGCTTCGAGGCCGTTTTCATCGACAAGATCCGGGTCGGCTCGAGCTTGGTGTTCTACTGCGACATCGGCCGCAGCCTTCCGTTGCACCTCGGTGCGGCGCCGCGATGCATCCTGGCCCACCTGAGTGACGAAGAGTTCGAGAGCTACCTGCACGCGGAGCTGGTTCCGCGCACCACGGCGAGCTTGGCCGACCCTGACGTGCTCCGTGCGGCCCGGGACCAGGCGCGGGCCGACGGGTTCGTGCTCAGCGTGGACGAGGTCGATCTCGGTGTGAGTGGCATCGCCGTCCCGATTCTCGATCCGGCGGGGCAGATCCTGGGTGCGGTGGCGATCGCCAACACTTCGAGTGCGTGGACGCCGGCGGATCGCGCGGCACGCGCGGAGGCGATGATCGCGGCGGCGGCCGGCATGGTCGAGGCGATGGGTGGCGGCACGGCGAAATCGGCGATCGCATGAGTACCGTGCGCAACGTCGTCAGCGTGGACGGCACGGCGGTGGATGCGCCGTACGTCTACCAGGTCGGCCCCCGCGTTCCCATGGCCACCGAAGTGGACTCTTGGCAGCGGTTCACGCTGCGGACCCTCGACGCGTCTGGTGATCAGGTCCGGCCGGGGGTCACGGCCGATAGTCTCGATGCCGACCTGCTGTTCCCGGTGGCCGGACCGGTCGAGATCTCCGGTGTTCGCGCGGGCGACCGGGTCGGCATCGGCATCCTGGACATCCGCTGCTCGCCGGTCGGTCATGTGTGGACGCGGCCCGGACTGGGATTCGGGAACCCCGGCTGGTTCGACGTCCGGGAGCTGAAGATCGAGCCCCCGCTCGTCCTCGACGTCGCGGGCCTCGAACTGCCCTACACCGTCCACGCCGGAACACTCGGCGTCCTGCCGGCGATGCCTGCTCCCGCTCGGACGCTGGGTCCCTACGGCGGGAACCTCGACATCCCCGAACTGGGCCCCCGATCGATGCTCTGGGTGACCGCCGCCGTCGACGGCGGGGGAGTGTTCGCCGGGGACGTCCACGCGGCGATCGGCGACGCCGAAGTCTGCGGGACCGGCGTCGAGACACCGGCGGAGCTCGACCTCGTCGCGGTACGCGGTGACTGGCAAGCGGCGAATCCCGCGGTGATGACCGAGGACAAGGTCTGGCTGCTCGGCATCGGCACAAACTTCGAACAAGCCCTGTCCACTGTGCTCCCGGACGTGACGGCAGCGCTCGCGGACCATCTACGCGTGCCGGAGAGCCAGGCATACCTGCTTTCTTCGGTGTTGCTGGATATCCGAGCCTGCCAGATCGTGAACCCGCTCACCAGCGTCGCGGTGTCCCTGCGCGGAAACCTCGACCAGTGCCTGGTCCCGCCGCAGGCCCACCAGCTTTTCCACCAGTTCCTCGATTCGACAGTGAAGGAGCATTGATGCTTACCGCGGAACAGAACAAACTCCTGACCCAGACCGGTGCCGGGACGCCCATGGGCGAGTTGATGCGCCGGTACTGGATCCCGATCACCATCTCGAACCGGGTCGTCGCGGGCGGCGCGCCGCTGCGGATCAAGATCCTGGGTGAAGAGCTCGTCGTGTTCCGGAGCCCCCAGGGCGAGGTCGGTCTCATGGCGGAAATGTGCCCGCACCGGAATGCCTCGCTCGCGCTGGCTCGAAACGAGGAGTGCGGTCTGCGATGCCTCTACCACGCCTGGCTCATCGCTCCTGATGGGCGCGTGCTGGAAACCCCGCCGGAGCCGCCGGAGGTTAACCTGTCGGACAAGTTCAAGCATCCGGCGTACCCGTGTTGTGAGGCCGGGGGCATCGTCTGGGCGTATTTGGGTCCGGAGGGCACCATGCCCGACTTTCCCGAGTGGATCTTCCAGCCGTACGACGACGACAAGATCTATGCGACCAACGCGTTCCAGGACTGCAACTGGCTGCAGGGGCTCGAAGGAGATCTCGACGCCCAGCACGGTCCGTACCTGCACTACACCGACGACGAGGCGCACACGCAGGACGGTCTGGAGAATCGCGCCAACGAGTACATTTTCGACCAGCGCCCGAAGGTCGCGGCAGCCAGGCGGCCCTGGGGCCTGCAGACGGTGTTCCGCTACCTCCACAAGGACGGCAAGGCGGCGACCTACTGGATCCACCCGTTCGTCATGCCGTTCTTCACCTTCTTCGAAAGCAACCTGCTCGACACCGAAGGCGCGCTGATGCACGCCTGGGTCCCGGCCACCGATGAATCGCACTGGGTCTGGTCGGTGCTGTTCTCGGAGAGCGCGATGACCGACGACTACCTCGAGTTCGTCGACCGGACCCGCGGGTACGGCATGACCGACCCGGAGAACAACTGGCGCGTCACGGCGTTCACGGGCGAGGGGGTCGGGTACGAGCAGGATCGCGAGCTGATGGCCAGCGGTAAGAGCTTCTCCGGAATCGAAGGCATCCTGCAGCAGGATCTCGCGATCCAGTACAGCATGGGGCCGATCTCCGACCGGACCCGGGAACACCTGACGTCCGGCGACATCGCGATCGTGCAGGTTCGGAAGTACCTGCTCGACACGCTGACCGCCGTTGCGAACGGGGAGCCGGCACCGGGTACGAAACCCGGTTCCCAGGAAGGAATCTTGTTCGAAGCGCTCACCGCCGAGCCGGACGCGTCGATGCGAGACCTGGCCGCACGATGACCACCACCCCTGCCCCTTCTGCGCACGAACTTGCGCTGCTTGCCAGACGCCTCGAAAAGCTCGAGGCAGAGTCGGAGATCCGCCGGCTCGTCAGCACCTATCACTGGTTCAACGACGCCGGATCCGCGTCCGGTGCCATGCCCGCATGGGCGGACCTGACGGTCCCGGCAGCCGACGGAACCAGCTCTGCGGTGCTCCACGAGCTGCAGGTGGCCGGTGGTGCGGCTTGGTCGGGGCGGGGGCTGTCGGCGGCATGGCCGGGCTACCCTGGCATCGCCACCGATGATGGCACTCCCCGTCCCGAGTACATGCCGCGCATGATGCACCTGTTCACCAACGAATGGATCGAAGTGGACGGTGACACCGCCCGCGGTCGTTGGTACTGCTGGGAACCCGCGATAGTCCACATCGGAGCGGAGCCGAGAGCGGTCCTGATCGCCGGTCGCGTTCGGTGCGAATTCCGGCGTGCGGACGGCACGTGGCGTTTCAGCGCCATCGAGTTCGAGGAAGTGTTCTCCACCCCGTACCCCGGTCCGCGCTGCGGCCACGTTCCCTATGGTCCCGCCAATGCGCGGAAGGCAGGTACCTAGATGTCCACAGTGCTGACAAGTGCGGGGGCACAGGTCCTCGGCAGGAAACGGCCATCGTGGGTAATCGGCCGGTTCGTCCTGCGCCGCCTGCTGGCCGCGGTGCTGACGCTGGCCGGTCTTTCGGTCGCGGTGTTCGCGCTCGTGCAGCTGCTGCCCGGCAACCTCGGCCGCAGCATCCTGGGGCAGTACGCCAGCGAGGAGCAGGTCGCGGCGCTGAACGCGAGCCTGGGCGTGGACCGCCCGTTCTTTACCCGGTACTTCGACTGGCTCGCGGGCTTCCTTTCGGGCGACTGGGGAATGTCCCAGCGACTCGCCGTCCCCGCCCGCGATATTGTGCTCGAGCGGCTTTCGCACTCGGTGGTGCTCGCCGCGGCGGCGCTCGTCGTGGTCGTGCCACTCGCGATCGCGGCAGGAGCTTACGCGGCGCTGTGCCGCGGCCGGTTCATCGACCGGACCATCTCGATCCTGGGCGTGTCCCTGATGGCGATTCCCGAATTCGTCAGCGGTGTGCTCCTTCTGGTGGTCTTCGGGGTTTACCTACGGTGGTTCCCGGTGCAGTCGAGCGTACCGTCGTGGAATCCGGCCGACATCGTGCAACAGCTGGCCCTGCCGGTGATCCCGCTCTGTTTCATCCTGTTCGGATACATCGCACGCATGATGCGGGCCACCACGATCGATGTGCTCGACCAGAACTACACCCGGACGGCGACGCTCAAAGGCATTTCCATGCGTCAGGTGTTCTTCCGGCATGTGCTGCGGAATGCCATCCTGCCCACGATCACGGTGATCGCGGGGCAGGCGGGTTACCTTATCGGTGGTCTGGTTATCGTCGAGACACTGTTCTCCTATCCGGGAATCGGGAACTTCGCCTACGAGTCGGCCAAGTTCCACGATGTCGCGCCCCTCAACGACAGTGTCGTCGTCATCGGCGCGACGGTCCTGGTGATCAACCTCCTAGGCGATGTCCTTTCGGCGTGGCTGAACCCGCGGATCAGACGAGGAGGCAACCGGTGAGCGTCAACGAGATCGGTCCAAGGACCACGAAAGTTCAGCCGGTCGGCAGCAGCGGATCACCCGGCCTCGCGCGGCGTCTGATCACCAAGCCCACGGTCGTGGTGGGTGGGCTTTTCGTCGCGTTCTGGGCGCTCATGGGAGTCGGGTGGCGACTCGTGGTGCCCTACGACCCCGGTGCGACCGACGCCCGCGCCGTCCTAACGCAACCGTCCGGCGCGCACTGGCTCGGCACCGACCACCTTGGCCGGGACGTCCTTTCCCGAATGCTCGCGGGCGTGACCAGTGTGCTCACTGTGGCCCCCGCGGCCACGCTCGTGGGTCTGGTGCTCGGCACCGCCATCGGGCTGACCGCGGGATACTTCGGCGGCTGGTGGGACCAGATCATCATGCGGGTGCTGGAATCGGTTCTCGTCGTGCCGGTCATACTCATCGCGATGACGGTGCTGGCCATGTTCGGCACTTCACAGCTTAACGTGATCATCACGGTGGGCATCCTGTTCACGCCGCACGTCGCGCGCACCGTCCGGTCGGCGGTCGTGGTCGAGCGGCACCACGACTACGTGGCGGCGGCGTGGTTGCAGGGCCTGCGTTCGGGGCCGCTCATGGTCGGCGAGATCCTACGCAACATCACGAGCCCGATCATCGTCGAGGCCACCGTCCGCCTGGGCTACGCCATCTTCGTGGCGGCGGGACTCGCCTTCCTGTCGCTCGGCGTGCAGGAGCCTTCGCCCGACTGGGGGCTCACGATCTCGGTCGGCCGCCCATATCTGCAAACGGCGCCGTGGATGGTGCTCGCGCCCGCGGTGGCGCTGGCGACGCTCGTCGTCGCCGTGAACCTGCTCGCGGACGGAATCAAGGAGGTGCTCGAGGGATGAGCCCGAACGTGGCATTGAGGGTTTCCGGTTTAACGGTCGCATACTCGAGCCGAGGCCGGCTCGCCGAAGCCGTCACCGACATCAACTTCGAGATTCCCGCCGGTGGCAGGGTCGGGCTTGTCGGGGAGTCGGGTAGCGGAAAGACCACCGTGGCCATGGCGATCCTGAATTACCTGCCGCGGAACGCTGCGATTCTCGGCGGTTCCATCGAGTTCGAAGGCCGGAACCTGCTCGGACTATCCACTTCGGATCTTGCCGCCGTTCGGGGAAGGCGAATCGCGGCCGTCTACCAAGACCCGGGATCGTCACTGAACCCGACGATCCCGGTGGGGCGGCAGATCGGCGAGGTTTTCGAGCGGCATTTCGGGATGGATCGCCGGGAGTCCCGGCAAGCGGCCGTCGCGGCACTGGACCGGGTCCAGCTGCCGTCGCCGGATCTTGTGGCCACGCGATATCCGCACGAGCTGTCCGGTGGCCAGCAGCAGCGGGTGATGATCGCGATGGCTCTCGCCGCTTCCCCGTCGCTGCTGCTGCTCGACGAGCCGACGACCGGACTCGACGCGACCGTGGAAGCCGGTGTCGTCGAGCTCATCGAAGAGCTCTCCCGCGAAACCGGAACGGCACTGTTGATGGTCAGTCACAACCTGCCGCTGGTCCGGCACCTGTGTGCCGAAGCGGTCGTGATGCGCGGCGGGCGTGTGGTGGAAGCCGGACCGACCGCGACGCTCCTGCGGACACCGCAGGAGGAATACACGCGCGGGCTTGTCGCATCGGTGCCCACGAGGCGCCACCGGAAGTTCACCAACATCGTCCGTGCCGCCGGTGAAGCCGAGCGAGCGGTGGCGCCCGGCAGGTTGGCGGAGATCGAAGCACTGTCGCATTCGGACGACGTCGTTTTGGCGATCAGAAACCTGGTGAAGAATTACGACACGAGCGAGGGTGTCGTGCACGCGCTCCGTGGAGTGGACCTGGAGATGCGCCGCAGCGAGATCCTGGCCATCGTCGGAGAGTCGGGTAGTGGCAAGTCGACGCTAGCGAAATGTGTGGTCGGGCTCGAGTCGTTCACGTCGGGCTCGATCGTCGTGGACGGCACCGACATGCCCCGCAACCACCGCCGCCGGGATCGTTCCGCGGCGGGCGTCCGTCCCACCCTCGTCTTCCAGAACCCCGAGACCTCCCTCAACCCGGCGAAGACGGCGCGTGCGGTGCTCCGGCAGGCGTTGCGCCTTGGCGGCGAAGACCCCGCGAAGGTCGAGGCGATCGCGGCCGAAACCCAGTTGACCGAACACTATCTGGACCTGAAGACACGGCGGCTGTCCGGCGGGCTGAAGCAGCGGGTCGCGATCGCCCGCGCTTCGGCCGGTGAGCCGGCAATCGTGGTGTGCGACGAGCCGGTGTCCGCGTTGGACGTTTCGGTGCAGGCGGGCATCCTCAACTTGCTGGCGCAGCGGCAGGCCGACACCAGCGTGTCGTATGTGTTCATCTCCCACGACCTCGATGTCGTGCACTATCTCGCCGATTCGGTCGCGGTGATGTACATGGGCGAGATCGTCGAGCGGGGCAGTACGGAGGCGGTGTTCTCCGCGCCCCATCACCCTTATACGGCCGCCCTGATGTCCGCCTCCGTCTCCGCCGACAGCGAGCGGATCAGGCTCCAAGGGCAGGCGCCCAGCGCCTATCAGGAGTCGACCGGCTGCATCTTCGCGAGCCGGTGTCCCATCGCACTCGACGACGGGAGCTGTTCCACCACCAAGCCACCATGGCGCGGAGGCCCGGGGGACAAACAGTACCGCTGCCATCGTGCGCCCGAGGAACTCGTCCTCGCGCCCACGGCGCAGCCCGCAGTTCCGTCCGCCTCCCTGTGACCGAAGGAATCGAGCATGACCGACAACCCCTTCGCCCCGCTGGCCGAGTGTTTCGACCGCCGTGGCTTTCTGCAGCTGACTGCGCTCCTCGGCGCCGGCGTAGCACTGGCCGGCTGCGCGCCCAGTGGTACCACCAGCACCGCCGCCCAGCCCACCGTCGCGCGCAGAGGCGGTGCCCTCACGGTGGGCATGCCGACCCCCAGCGGCCCCGTCGATCCGGTCACCATGACCGATATCGGTGCGGTGGACACGGTCCTGGTCGCGGCGGAGTACCTGACCTTCCCGAAGGCCGACGGCTCGCTGGAGGGACGGCTCGCCACCGACTGGAAGTCCGAGGACGCGCGGACATGGGTCTTCAAGCTCCGGCAGGGCGTGACGTTCCACGACGGCTCGCCGCTGACCGCGGACGACGTGGTGGCGACGTTCGACCGGATCACCGATCCGCACGGCGGTTCCGCGGGCCTGCAAAGCCTCGGCGGGATTCTCAGCCCTGGCGGTACGACGAAGGTCGATGATCACACGATCCGGTTCAAGCTCGACCGTGGCTACGCGGACTTCCCGTACCTGGTGTCCGCGTTCGCATACAACACCGCGATCATGCCGAGGAACTACCACGTCGGTGACTTCATCAAGGGCGGCATCGGCACCGGCCCGTACGTCCTCACCTCGTACCAGCCCAACGGCCGCGCCCAGTTCAAACGGAACGAGAAGTACTGGAACACCGATGCCGCCTACCTCGACACGCTGACCGTCCAGTATTTCTCCGACACCAACGCGCAGATGCTCGCGATCCAAAGCGGCAAGATCGATCTCGTCCCCTCGGTCGAACCGTCGGCGCTGCGCACGCTCAAGGGCGCGAGCAACCTGATCCAGCAAGAGGCGCAGTCCGCGTCGTTCCAGACGGTGCAGATGCGCACGGATATCAAGCCTTTCAACGACAAGCGGGTACGCCAGGCCCTCGCGCTGTCTCTGGATCGGCCTCAGCTCGTCAACGCGTTGATGGACAACAAGGCCACCCTGGGCAACGACCATCTGTTCGCCCCCACCTTCACGTCAGCGGACCAGATCGCCGCACCGGTCGAGCAGCGTAAGCGAGATCTGGCCCAGGCGAAGCAACTCCTCGCCGACGCCGGATATCCCGGTGGTCTCAAAGTGACACTGACGACCGCGCGGGTTTTCGAATGTGTCGACCATGCCACCCTGGTCAAGGACATGGCCAAGGAAGCGGGCTTCGACATCGCGCTCGACATAATGACTCCCGAGCAGTACTTCGCCTCGGGTGACAACTCGCCGTGGCTGACGGTTCCGCTGGGTATCACCAACTGGGGCTCGCGGGGAAGCGCCTCACAGGTCCTCGAAGCCATCGCCGTTTCCGCGGCGCCGTACAACTCGGCCCACTACTCGAACCAGGCGTTGGACGACCTGATCGCGCGCTACGACAACGAAACGGACCCCGCCGCCCGCATCAAGGTCGGTACCTCCATCGCACAGCTGCTGCATGACGAAGTGCCCAACTGCGTTTCCTACTTCAAGAACCAGGTGCGGGTATCCGCCCAACATCTCGGCGGCGTGCCGGCGGGGCCCGGCGATTTCCCCGATTTCACGAAGGTTTTCGTGACTGCCTAGTTTCCCGATCAAGGCAAGGAAAGAACTCTCTGATGCGATTCATTCGATTCAACGGCCAAGGCGGCAACGAGATCGTCAGCGTGGACGAGGGCCCGGACCCAGTGCCGGATGCGCACGGGATCCTGGTTGCGGCCCGCTACGCAGGCGTCAACCCGGCAGATGTGCTGCAGCGCAACGGCGGCTACCCGGTGCCTGTGGACGCGCCTCAGGACATACCCGGTCTCGAGGTTGCCGGCGAGGTCGTCGCCGTCGGCTCGCGGGTGCGCAAATGGGCCGTCGGCGACCGGGTCATGGGAATCGTCAGCGGTGGCGGCCTCGCTGACCGGGTCCTCGCGGACGAGCACCACGTCTGGCAGACTCCCGCCCACCTGAACCCGATCGAAGCCGCGGCGCTGCCGGAAGCGGTCCTCACCGCGTTCGATGCGCTCAACCGTGCCCGTGTCGGGCTGGGCGATGTCGTCGTGGTACGCGGCGTCAACGGCGGTGTAGGGATCGCGGCCTGCCACCTCATCCGGGAGCTGGGCGCCCAGGCCATCGGCGTCGGCCGTGCCGAATCCGCGCTGAAGCAGGTCGCCGAACTCGGGTTCACCGTCTGCCTGGCGGCTGAGGCCGGCCGGGCGGTCGCGTCACTCGGTAACGCCACCGCGGTCATCGATCTCGTGGGCGGGGAAGCCGTCGCCGAGGACCTCTCGTTCCTGCGGGTCGGCGGCCGGATCGTCGTGGTCAGCACGGCCGGCGGGCTCACCGCCCAGGTCCCGCTGAACCTGTTGATGGCCAAGCGGGCCGACGTTATGGGCACCGTCCTCCGGGGCCGTTCGAACGCCGAGAAAGCGCTGCTCGTCGACGACCTGGAGCGTCGCCTGTCCGCGTCGATCGGCGATCGCGTCTCGGTTCCCGTCGACCACGTCTTCAAAGCCGAAGAGGTCACGACCGCGTTCGACCGGCTCGGTGAGTCAGGCAAGTTCGGCAAGGTGCTGCTCGATTTCGGTGCCTGACCGGCCTTCGGAAGGAGAACGCTCATGGAAGCCACACCGCGCCGGTTTCCGGTCCTCGTCCGCCGGGCCACGTGGCTGGCCGATCGGGTGATCGGGCTCGACCTGGTTCCGGTCGACGGCGCACCGCTACCACCGTGGGAAGCCGGTGCCCACATCGACGTCGTCCTCCCATCCGGGATGGTGCGCCAGTACTCGCTTTACGGCAGCCGCGACGACCGGCGGCTGTACCAGATCGCGGTACTGCTCGAACCGAACGGACGCGGCGGATCGAAGGAGATTCACGGCACCGCGCTCGTGGGCAAGCACCTCGAGATCCGGCCGCCCAGGAACCACTTCGGGCTCGTCGACGCACCCGCGTACGCCTTCGTCGCCGGTGGCATCGGGATCACGCCCATACTCCCCATGATCAGAACGGTCGCGAAAGCGGGAAAGTCGTGGTCTCTGCTCTACGGCGGCCGAGGCCGGACAAGCATGGCGTTTCTGCCCGAGCTCACGCAGATGCCCGGCGGTGTGGTCGACGTACAGCCACAGGACGAGCGTGGCCTGCCGGATCTGACCGCGTATGTCGCCCAGGCGCCGGACGAAGCCGCCTTCTATTGCTGTGGACCGGAAGGCATGCTGCGGGCGATGTCTGATGTGACAGAGGCCGCGGGACTCGCCAAGCACCTGCACCTGGAACGGTTCGGGGCCCCGGCCAGTACGCCACCACCGGCAACCCCCGAGGACTCCGCTCAGTTCGAGGTCGAGCTGCGAGCCAGCGGGATTACGCTGACCGTCCCCCCCGACCGGTCCGTGCTCGACGTGGTCTCCGATGTCGCCCCCACTGTGCTGTCCTCGTGTGCCGAGGGCTATTGCGGCACCTGCGAAACCCGGGTGCTGGAAGGAATCCCGGATCACCGCGACTCCCTGCTGTCCGAAAGCGACAGAGCGAGCAACGAAACGATGCTGATCTGCGTGAGCAGATCACGCTCGGCGAAACTGGTTCTCGACCTCTGACAGGCGTCCACATCAGCGCGGAACCATGTCGGGCTCCCTCGCGTCGGTTCTGCCCCAGGGAGGCACGGCGGCCGTGTTCGCGCAGGTCACCGCCGCGCGAGCGGGACGATCCGGCCGCGGCGCTCCAGCTTCTGCCACGGCAGCCGTGCCCCGGCCAGTGCGGTGATCACCGACTGCACCACGATCAGGTACATCAGCTGCCGGTACACGATCTGCTGCAGCGGGAGCACCAGGAGCGGGCGCAGCGACTCGCCGTCCAGCCGGAACGCGATCACACCCGGCACCGCCTGCAGCGCCAGGAACCCCAGCCAGGTCAGGGCGACCTTGCCGGCGTCCTCGGTGAACAGCGCGAAGCACGCGGTCACGTCGACCACCGGGGCGATCACCTGCAGCAGCACCTGGAACACGAGCAGGTAGGGCAGGCCGCGCCGACCGAGCCGCCCGGCCGGGCCGCGCTCGATGACGGCCCGCCGGTGCTTCCAGATGGCCTGCAACGTCCCGTAGCACCATCGGTAGCGCTGCTTCCACAGCTGGCCGTAGGTGGCCGGCGCCTCGGTCCAGGAGATCGCGTGCTCCTCGTAGGCCACGCGCCACCCGTCGCGCTCCAGGGCCATGGTCAGGTCGGTGTCCTCGGCCAAGGTGTCGTCGCTGACGCCGCCGATATCCAGGATCGCCGAGCGGCGGAAGGCGCCGAGCGCGCCGGGCACCGTAGGCGTGCAGTGCAGCACGTCGTAGACGCGGCGGTCCAGGTTGAACCCGATCACGTACTCGATGTGCTGCCAGCGGCCGAGCAGGCTGCGGCGGTTGCCGACCTTGACGTTGCCGGACACCGCGCCGATGTCGGGGTTGGTGAAGTGCGCGACCAGCCGCCCCACCGCGTCGGGTTCGAGGGCGGTGTCCCCGTCCACCATGACCACCAGTTCGGAGTTCGCCGCCGCCAGCCCGGTGTTGAGCGCCGCGGACTTGCCCGCGTTCTCCTGCCGGATCAACCGGATGCGCGGGAATCGCTCCTGCAACTGCTGGACCACCTCGACGGTCCGGTCCGTGGAGCCGTCGTCGATCACGATCACCTCCACCGGGTGATCGCTTGCGAGGATCGACCGAACCGTGTTCGCGATGCCGGCTTCTTCGTTGTAGGCCGGGACGATCACGCCGACGCGCTGGCTGATCTGCCACGGCGGTTCCCACCGGCGGGATCGCCGCACGTGGATCGGCACGATCAGCAGCATGACGACTGCGCGCAGCGCGGCCAGGCCGGTCGCCACCCAGAGCAGCGCGCGCAGCGAGTCCGCCAGCCAGCGGGAGAGCTGGATGGTGGCGACCAGCATCGTGCCCGCGATCCGGTCGACGATCTGGGCCTGGTTCACCGTGCCGGACAGCTGGAAGGTGCCGCCGACGGAGTCGACCTGCCACCCGGTGCGCTGCAGGTCGGGCAGCAGGCGGTCCAGCGCCTCGACGGTGCCCGGGCCCGCGGTGTCGCGCATCAGCAGGACCGCGCCGCGGTCGTCGCGGGGCGTCGAGTTCGCCAGCACGGCCGCCGCGTCAGGTTGCCGCCAGTCCTGTGAGTCCAGGTCGGCCAGCACCACCTGGCGCCCGTGGTTCCCGATGCGCAGAAACGCCTTCCACGCCTCGTAGTCCAGCGATCCGGTGGTCGTGTACGGCGGTTGGACGAGGTTCATGGTGATCCCGGCGGCTCCGGCCAGGACCAGGTCGGTGGCCTGCAGCTCCAGCTGTACCCGCAGGTCACCGGCCTGCCGCAGGTCGGTGCGGGTGAGGGTGCGGTTGCCGATCTCGTGCCCGGCGTCGAGGATCCGGCGGATCACCGCCGGGTTCTCGGCGGCCTGCGCGCCGGTCACGAAGAACGTGGCGTGCACCTGGTGCCTGGCCAGCACGTCCAGCACTTCCGGTGTCCACTGCGGATCCGGTCCGTCCACGAAGGTCAGCGCCAGGTGGCGGGTGCGGGGGTGCCGGACCACCGGTTCGCGCGGATCGATCACGGAACCGCCGGCGAAGGCGGATTCGGGGACGAACTGCCTGCTACCGCTCGGCGTGGCCGCCGTGCCCGCGCGGTTGAGCAGGACGTCCAGGCCGAGCAGGCTGCACAGCACGAGCAGCGCAAGGCCCAGCAGCAGCCAGTGCGATCGGGGGGTTCGGGGGATTCGGGAGCGGCGTGGCAAAAGCGCTTCCTGCCTCAGGGGTTGGTGCCCGCGGTGGTCGGCAGCGACGGGGCGGGTTCGCGGGAGTTGAGCATCGCCGCGGCGAGGAACAGCCCGAGGCAGACGAGCACCAGGCTGGTCAGCAGCACGAACCGGCGGAAAACGCGGCGCCGGCGACCGCTGCCGTCGACGAAGACCGGGTCCGCGGGGTGGTGCACCCGGCGCACGCGCCGGTCCGGCAGCAGGTCGAGGGTGGTTTCGCCGCCGTGTCTCCGATGTCCGGAGCGTCCGGTGTGGACGACCACCGTTCCGGCGGTGCCGCGGCGTCGGTGCCTGGCGTGGACTTCTTTCGAGCCGCTACGGGGTCGTTGGCGGTCTCGCCGGGACATCACTACTCCGGTTGTCGGGGTCTCGATCACTCGAACGGGTAAGTCGGGGCACAGTACGATAACGTTACGATCACTTGGAACCAAGGGCGCGCTGTTGTCGGGGTGCGTGCGAGTGGCCTGAACGCATGGAGTGAACACAGGCAGTGAGGACTTTCCTGCGGCGCACCACTCGACTGCTGTCGCTGGCCCTGGCGGGCTTGGTCGTGCTCGTCGCTGTTTCGGCGCTGTACCTGGACGTTTCGTTGGGTCGGGTGCCCGCGTTCACCGACTATGTGGGACGCGTCACGTCGGCGCGGGGCACGAACTGGCTGCTGGTCGGTTCGGACAGTCGCGAAGGACTCTCCGAGCAGCAGGAACAGGAATTGGTGACCGGCGGCACCGCCGATGCGGGCGGATCGCGCACGGACACGGTGATGCTGCTGCACATCCCGGCCGGTCCCGGCGCACCGACGCTGGTCAGCCTGCCGCGCGATTCGCTGGTGCCGATCGAGGGCCACCCCCCGAACAAGCTCAACGCGGCTTACTCCTACGGCGGTCCGACGTTGCTGTCCCGGACGGTGGAGGAAGCCACCGGGCTGCGCATCGACCACTACCTGGAGATCGGGCTGGGCGGCTTCGCCGGAGTGGTGGACGCGGTCGGTGGCGTGCGGATGTGCCTGCCGCAGGCGATCCACGACCCGAAGATCGACCTCGCCCTGGCGGCCGGCTGCCAGCAGCTGACCGGCGCGCAGGCGCTCGGTTTCGTGCGCACCCGGGCCTTCGCGCGGGGCGACCTGGAACGCGCGGAGCACCAGCGGGAATTCCTCACGGAGTTGGTGCGCAAGGCCACCAGCCGGGAGGTGCTGTTCAACCCGCTGCGCTCGGTGCCCATGACCTGGCGGCTCGCCGCGACCGTGACGGTCGCCGACCACGACCACCTGGACGACCTCGGGCAGCTCGGCTACCAGGCGGGAACCGCGGGGGAGGAGCTGGTCACGGCGACGGTGCCGACCAGCGGTGGATGGACATGCCCGGCGTCGGCGCGGTCCTGTTCTGGGACAAGGAGAAGGCGGGGGAGCTGTTCGACTCGCTGCGGCAGGACCGGCCGGTGCCTCCCGAAGCGCTCACCGCCGCCCGGTGAGCCCTCAGGCCGTTAAACCCGAGGGGAGACTCCCTCGGGCCACCCGGCCCTGCTCAGGCCCCGGCGGGGCCTGAGTTCGCCGCTTCGATGCGTTCAGACTTCACGATGAGCCGCCACGCGCTCATCGCAGCCAGGGTGTACGCACTGGCGACGAGAACGAAAGAGGCTTGCGGGCCTCGGGTCCAGTCATGAGCTGCGGCTAGGACAACGCTGACAGCTGCGATGCCGACCAGCGAGCCGATCTGGCGATTGGCGTTCAGCACCGAACCTGCGATGTTGGCGTGTTCTGGGCCTGCGGCGTCCACCAGGGCCGCCGTCATCGCCGGGGAGATGATGCCCGCACCGACGTTCGCCATCCCGACAGCAAGGGCCAGCACCCAATAGGGGGTCGCCGGGGAAACCGTGATCATGGTCAGCGACGAAACACCCGCCAGCAGCAGGAACGCTGTCAGCAGCAGGCCATTGCTGAAAATCGCGGAAATCCGCGAGAAAACGATGTTGGAGACGGGGAAGAAGATCGTCATGGGCAGCAGTAGCAGGCCGGCCTGGAGGGGGCTGGCCCCGCGCGCATGCTGAAGGTAGAGCCCGACCATGAACATGCTGCCGAAAAGCGCGAAGTTGAACAGGAAGCCGACGATGTTGGCACCGGAAAATCCGGGGTTCTGGAACACCCTCCACGGCATGACGTGCTCTTCGGCACGCCGCTCCCGGACCACCAGGAGCCCGGTGACGAGCACAGCCACCACGGCCGCCGTGAGGACTGCTGAGGATGTCCAGCCGAGTTGGGGTCCCTCGATGAGCGCAAAGCTCAGCGCGGTGAGCATGACGACGAACAAGGCATGGCCTGACGCGGCCAGTTTCGTCGAACCGCCACCGACTGGTTTGATGTAGCGGGCGGTCATGATCATGCCGATGGCCCCGATCGGCAGGTTGAGCAGGAAGATGCTTCGCCATCCGAACGCACTGACCATGAGACCGCCGACCGTCGGTCCGAAGCCGGATGCGGTCGCCACGATCGCGGACCACAGGCCCAGCATTCTGGTGCGTTTCCGCTTGTCCGGGAAGGAATGGACCAGCAGAGACAGGGAACTGGGCATGAACAGCGCGGCCCCCGCTCCCTGTGCGAAGCGGGCCGCGATCAGCACCTCGGCCGTGGGGGCGAACGCGCAAGCCAACGAGGCGACGGAGAACACTGCCATGCCCCACTGGTAAACGACTTTCGCCCCCACGCGGTTGGCGAGCCCGCCAGCGAGGAGCAACAGCGACGCGAGCGTCAGGACGTATCCGTCGACTACCCAGGTGAGCTGGGCGAGGGTGGTCTCGAGTTGCTGCTGGATCGCCGCACCCGCGACGTTGACGACCGTGATGTCGAGTGTCGCCATCACGAAGCCGGTGGCGAGGGAAGTGATTTTCACCCCAGCTGATGCGTCCCGCCCTTCAGCGGCAGTACCGGCAGCGGGGGCTGCCGCGCCGGTTTTGGCAGTGCTCATGCTGACTCCTGTCAAATCGTTGCCCCCGGATTCCGCGGTGTCGGGAGGGAACCCGCGATGCGCGTCCGAGGTTCACGTCGGCCTCCGGCGTACTTCCTGTGGTAACTCTGCGTGGCTGCCATCCCGCGGCCCGGAGGACGGTGAAACGGCGCAACGCGGAACCGTTTTCCGTTGCGTGCGCAACATGTTCTGTCGGCCGAGGCATGCCTGAACCGGTCCGCGGGCGGTTGCCTGCGGACCGCTTCTGGTTCACCGGAACGTTACTTACTGTGCCGAAGGTGGTATGGACGATGTCCGGATTGCCGGTCTATATTCGAGCTCAGTTGCGAGCAAGTACTCGTATTTTAGCGCTCGAACTGGCCGGGGGCGCCACGCTCCGGCAGAAACCGGAGTCCGACTTGTTCCACGCACTCGCCCGCCTGATCTCGCGGCAGCCGCGGATGCTCCTGCTGGTCGCGCTCGCCTTCGTCGTCGGTTCCGTGGTGCTCGGCGGCGGTGTCGCTGACCGGCTGCTGGCCGGTCAGGGCACCGAGAACCCCGCGTCCGACTCCAGCCGCGCCGACGACCTGCTGGAGGAGCACTTTCCGGAAAGCCGCCCGAACCTGCTGCTGCTGGTCTCCAGCGACCGCGGGGTCGATGACCAGAGGATCGCCGCGCAGGGCGTCCGGCTCGCCGAGCGACTGGCCTACGAGCCGGGCGTCACCGGCGTGACCTCCTACTGGCAGACCGGCGCTGAGGACCTCAAGTCCGAGGACGGCCGCTACGCCCTGATCGCCGCGCACGTCGCCGGTACCGAGGACGAGGCCAGCCGGATGGGTGCCGAGTTGGCGCCCGAGTACACCGGCCGCCACGGCGACCTCGACGTCCGGGTCGGCGGCATGACCGCCGTGCTTTCCGACGTCGAGACCACCATCGCCGAGGACCTGGCCGCCTCGGAGCTGATCGCGCTTCCGCTGGTCCTGATCATCCTGGTGCTGGTGTTCGGCAGCGTGGTGGCCGCCTCGCTGCCGCTGATGGTCGGCATCATCGCGATCACCGGCACCAACGGCGTGCTGTGGCTGCTGGCCGGGGTCACGGACGTGTCGATGTTCGCCCAGAACATCACCACCATGCTGGGCCTGGGGCTGGCGATCGACTACGCGCTGCTGATGGTCCGGCGCTACCGCGACGAGCTCCGCCGCGGGCTCGACCCGCGCGCCGCCGTCGCCGCCACCATGCGCACGGCAGGCCGGACCGTGCTGTTCTCCGCCGTGACGGTGTCCGTCGCGCTGTCGGCGATGCTGTTGTTCCCGCTGTACTTCCTGCGTTCGCTGGCCTACGCGGGCATCTCCGTGGTACTGCTGGCCGCAGTTGCGGCGCTGGTGGTGCTGCCCGCCTCTTTGGTGCTTCTCGGCCACCGGGTCAACGCGCTGGACGTGCGGCGCGCGGTGCGTCGCAGGCGGCGCGAGAGCAGGCGTTTCCCGGCGCTGATCGCGACCGTGATGCGCGGCGCGCCGGTGTTCGCGGTCGGCTCGGTGGTGATCCTGGTGGTACTCGGGCTGCCGTTCCAGCGTGTCGAGTTCGGCATGGCCGACGACCGGCAGCTACCTGCCGACGCCGAGTCGCACATGGTGCAGCAGGTCCTCCGGGACCAGTTCGACAACAGCGTCACCGGCACCATCGACGTCGTCGCGCCGAGCCCCGCCGGGGCGGAGCTCGCCGACTACGCGACTCGGCTGTCCACTGTGGCGGGCGTTGAAGAGGTACGGACGTCGATGGGGACCTTCGCAGCCGGCCGCCAGTCGAAGCGGCGGATCACGGTTGACGCCGTCCGCGACGAGGCGGGCCTGAACCACCTGCAGATCCTGCCCGACGACGGCATCGAAGACATCTCGCCGGAAAGCCAGGACCTGGTGCGCCAGATCCGCGCGGTGCCCAGCCCGTTCCCGGGCACGCTGGTCTCCGGGCAGAGCGCCGCCGTGGTCGACACCCAGGAGGCGATCGGCGACCGGCTCGGCTGGGCGCTCGCGCTGATCGTGGTCAGCACGCTGGTCCTGGTGTTCCTGCTGACCGGCAGCGTGCTGGTTCCGGTGCAGGTGGTGGTGCTCAACGCGCTGAGCCTGACCGCGATGTTCGGCGCGGTGGTGTGGGTGTTCCAGGACGGCAACCTCAGCGACCTGATCGGCTTCACCCCGGTCGGTTTCATCGACACCTCGCTGCCGGTGCTGATGTTCTGCATGGCGTTCGGGCTGTCCATGGACTACGGCGTGTTCCTGCTCTCGCGGATCAAGGAGGAACACGACCGCACCGGCGACAACGAGACCGCGGTGGCCGCGGGCGTGCGCAACACCGGCGGCATCATCACCGCCGCCGCGGTCCTGCTCGCCGTGGTGCTGGTGGCCATCGGCACCTCGCGGGTAACCAATTCGATGATGCTCGGCTGGGGTGTCGCGCTGGCGGTCTTGGTCGACGCGACCGTGGTGCGCTGCCTGCTGGTGCCCGCGGTGATGAAGCTGTCCGGCAACGCGAACTGGTGGGCGCCCTCGTGGCTGCGCCGGTTCCAGCAGCGCTACGGGCTACGGGAGGGCGAAAGCACGCCCGCCGCAACGGTAACCGAGAAGACCACTGTAGACACCCTCGCGCCGAACTGATGAAAGAGACTCAAGTGTCCAAGCGTCGAGTGAGTTCCTTCGTCATCCTGCTGATCGCCGTGGCAGTGCTGGTCGGAGTGCCCGTGCTGGTGGTCGGCGGCAGCGGGGACGGCGCGGGCGCGGCCGATCAGCATGCCGTGCGCGTGGACCAGCTCAACGAGGAGACCAGCGCGCGGCTGGCCGGGGCGGGCATCGTCGACGTCCCGGTGCAGTTCACCGTGCAGAACATCAACCGTTCGAAGGCCGCCTGCTACACCGACGGCCAGACCTACGTCGTGCGCGGGCACCTGACCACCCCGCGAGACCTGCTGGCGCGGCCGGACAAGGAGGTGACGCTCTACCAGCACGGCATCGGCACCGGCGAGTGGTACTGGCGGATGCCGATCCCCGGCTACCACCAGGCGGAGGAGATGGCCCGCCGCGGCCACGCGTCGCTGACCATCGACCGCATCGGCTACGACAGCAGCGACAAGCCCAACGGGCTGGGGACCTGTCTCGGCGGTCAGGCCGACATGACGCACCAGATCGTCGAGCAGCTCCGCGCCGGCGGCTACCGCGCCGACGGGCTGCCCGCGCCGGCCCCGGCGTTCGGCAGGGTGCTGCTGGCCGGGCACCACAACGGCGCGCAGATCAGCCAGATCGAGGCGTACTCCTTCGGCGACGTCGACGGCCTGGTGCTGATGGGCTGGGCTGACCGGGGCCTGACCGACGACGCCGACGCCACGTTCTTCGGCGCGTTCTCCTCCTGCATGCAGGGCGGGGGCGGACCGGCGGAGAAGGCCGACGATCCGCCCGGCTACGTCTACTTCGACCTGGGCCGCACCCGGTTCGCCGAGGACAACCTCCGCGACGTGCGGCCGGAGGTGGTCGGCGCGGTCACCCAGCAGCAGAACCGCACTCCCTGCGCCGAACTGGCCTCGCAGCTGGAGGCCGTCGTGGTCGACCTCCAGCACCTGAACGAGATCACCGTGCCGGTGCTGATGGTCCAGGGCGAGCAGGACTCCCGGATCACCGGCGGTGAGCAGAACCTCGCACCGTTCGCCGGCACCACCGACAAGCAGCTGCTGACCGTGCCCGGCGCCGGCCACTTCATGGGGTTGGGGGAGCGGGCGCAGGTGCTCCACGACGGCATGGCGTCGTGGCTGGACCTGCACTGAGAAAGGAAACCGAGCATGTTCGTCAAACGCTTCGTCGCGGCGCTGGCGGTGGTGCTGGTCGCCGTCGGGCTGCCGGTCCTGGCCCCGCCGGAAGCCAGTGCGCAGGCCATTGTGGACTTACCAGTCTCCTTCCAGGTCCAGAACGTCAACCGCACCACCAGCCAGTGCACCGCCGACGGTCACACCTACACCATCCGCGGCCACCTGACCGCGCCGGCGTCGGTGCTCTCGCGGCCGAACCCGGCGGTCACGCTCTACGTGCATGGCACCAACACCGGTGAGTGGATCTGGCGGCTCGACAGCCCCGGCCACGACTACGTGCGGACGCTGGCGGAGAAGGGCCACGCGTCGGTGACCATCGACCGCCTCGGCTATGGCTCCAGCCCCATCCCCAACGGGTTCGCCACCTGCAGCGGGGCGCACGCCGACATCGCCGACCAGATCGTGCGGCAGCTGCGCGCGGGCACCTACACCGTCGACGGCGCCGCACCGACCCGTTTCACCCGCGTGTTCATGGCGGGCCACTCCAGTGGCGCGCTGGTCGCCGAGACCGCAGCGTTCTCCTTCGGCAACGTCGACGGCATCGTGCTGACCGGCTGGGCCGCGATCGGCTTGACCGAGGACACCATGCGGCGGTTCTTCTCCGCCTACGACCGGTGCCTGGAAGGCGGAGAAGCCGGCTACCCGCCTGGTTTCGTCCACTTCGACGGCAGCCTGGACGGCTTCCTGGCCGGCGGGCTCGGACCGGACGCCGAACCGCGCGTCAGGGAGGCGATCACTCCGCTATACCCGGCCAACCCGTGCGGGGTGATGGTGTCCGAACCGGTGGGCATCATGTCCGACCTGACCCGCATCGGCGAGATCAAGGTCCCGGTGCACCTGATCTTCGGTGCGAAGGACGTCCTGCGCCAAGGCGTCGAAAGCTACCCCGGACTGTTCACCAGCAGCGACGACGTCACGGCTACGACGGTGCCCGATGCCGGGCACTTCGTGACCCTGGACGTCAACTCGTCGGTGGTCACCGACGGGATCGCGGACTGGCTCGATCGCCACCAGTAAACCCAGGAAGGAAGTGGCACGTGTCCAAATCGCCACCCCAGGCCCAAGACCAGGATCCGGGCTCCGGGACCACCCGCCCCCCGGCGCTGCGCAGGCTGGGGAGGTACATCGCACGCCGGCCGCGCGTTATCGCGCTGGTCGGTGTCGTGCTGTTCATCATTTCGCTGGTGATCGGCTCCGGTGCGATGAACCGGCTCCTGCTGAGCCGGTTCGAAAGCCCCGGCTCGCAGTCGCTGCAGGTCGCAGAGCAGCTGCAGCAGCAGTTCGACACGGGCAAACCGCAGTTCATGCTGCTGGTCACCGCCAAGCAGGGAACCGTGGACGATCCGCAACTAGCCGCGGCGGGCCGCGCGCTGGAGCAGGAGCTGGCCAACCACGTCGGGGTGCTCGACGTCTCGTCGTACTGGTCCCGGGGCGGTTCGCCCGCGCTGCGCAGCAACGACTCCCGCCAGGCGCTGATCATCGGCCGCTTGGAAGGCGATGTGACGCAGGCGCGCACCGAGCTGGGCCGCAGCATCTCGCCGGACTTCACCCGCGAGGACGCACAGGTCAGGGTGCAGGTCGGCGGAGCCGATGAGGTCTTCCGGCAGGCCGCCCAGCAGGCCAGGACCGACTTCTTCCGCGGTGAGCTGATCGCGCTGCCGATGGCGCTGATCCTGCTGTTCGCCATCTACCGCCGGTTCCGGGTCGCCGCGCTGACCCTCGGGATGGGTTTCTTCGCAGTGGTGGCGACGCTGGCGCTGCTGCGCGGGGTCACCTACGTCACCGAGGTCTCCACGTTCGCGGCGAACCTGACCCTCGTGATGGGGCTGGGCCTGGGAATCGACTACAGCCTGTTCATCATCAACCGGTACCGGGAGTCGCTGCGCGCGGGCCGTACCGTCCAGCAGTCGGTCGAGGACGCGGTGGCCACGGCGGGCAAGACGGTGGCCTTCAGCGGTGTGACGGTCGCCGTCTCGCTGGCGTGCCTGATGTTGTTCCCGTTCCCCTTCCTGCGTTCGTTCGCCTACTCCGGTGTCGGCGTGGTGGCGACGTCGGTGTTCGCCGCACTGGTGATCCTGCCCGCGGTGCTGGCGTTGCTGGGCCGCGCCGCCGACCGCCGCAAGCCCCCGCGCAACACCTCGGGCGGCGCCTGGCACACCATGGCGGTGCGCATGATGAAGCGCCCGCTGGTCTACGGCGTGCCCGCACTCGTCGTGGTGCTCGCACTCGGTTCGCCGGTGCTGGGCCTGCAGTTCGGCCTGCCCGACGACCGGATCTTGCCGCCGGAGACCTCCAGCCGGGTCACCCAGCAGTCCATCCGGGACAACTTCGGTCAGGAGGAGATGGATGCGATCCAGCTGCTGACCGACGACCTGCCGGGGACGGTGGCCAGCAGCGCCGAGATCGAGCGCTACGCCACCGCACTGTCCAATGTGCCCGGTGTCGCGCAGGTGGATGCGCTCACCGGTTCCTACCGGCAGGGGCAGCAGATCCTGGAGCCCAACGAGAGCTCGCAGCGCTTCGCTGACAAACAGAGCACCTGGTTCTCCGCAGTGCCCACCAACGAGGTGCTGGCCGGTGGTGACGTCGCCACGCTGGTCTCGCAGCTGCGCTCGGCGATGTCCGGGGTCGACGTCGGTGTTGGCGGTTACCCGTCCGAGCTCAACGACTTCCGGACCGCGCTGGTCGAGCGGCTGCCGGTCGTACTGGTGCTCATCTTCGTCGTCACGTTCATCATCCTGTTTCTGATGACCGGCAGCGTGCTGCTGCCGGCGAAGGCCACCGTGCTCAACGTGCTGAGCATGTCGGTGATGTTCGGCGCGCTGGTCTGGGTGTTCCAGGACGGCAACCTAGCCGGACTGCTGGACTTCACCCCGACCGGACAGGTCGAGCCGACCTTCCCGATCCTGATGTTCTGCATCGCGTACGGGCTATCCATGGACTACGAGGTGTTCATGATGTCCCGGATCAAGGAGGAGCACGACCGCACCGGCGACAACGTGCAGGCCGTGGCGGTGGGCATCGAGCGCAGCGGACCGCTGATCACCGCTGCCGCGGTGATCCTGGCGCTCGCCTTCGCCAGCTACGGCGTCTCCGGCGTGATGTACCTGAAGATGCTGGGCATCGGCATGGCACTGGTGATCCTGGTCGACGCCACGCTGATCCGGGCGGTGCTGGTCCCGGTGTTCATGCGCCTGGCGGGCAACGCGAACTGGTGGGCGCCCGCGCCGCTGCGCAAGCTGCACGAGCGGTTCGGCATCACCGAGCAGGAGACGTCGCGGTCCGAGCCGCGCGTCCCATCCGGCGCCGCGCACTGAGCCGGCGCGGGGAACCTCAGCCGCTGCTCCCCGTCCCTTTCGGCTGAGACCCCGGAAGGGCAGGCGGACCCGCGGGTCCGCCTCCCCTTCCGTCATATGATCGGGCGGCTGCCCCGCCCGGACACATCGGATTTCACCGCCAGTGCGGCACAAGCGGTCCGGCGCGTCGAAGGCCAGACCAATGAGCTCGGTCATACTTCAGGAATGCACCCACAGCCCAGGGCGTCTATCGCCATTTCGGCGATCTTCCCACGGGAATGCGGGCGGCCATGCGAGCTCTCGCACGGACGGGCGTCCGTGGGGTCGTGAGTGGTGCTCCGGTTCTTACCGGAACAGTCATTCACGACGGTTGTCCGTGGGGTCGTGATTGGTGCTGCCGGTTCTTACCGGTGTCATGTCTCGGTAGATGTGTCAATCCCCGGACACGCCTAACCCACGGAAGAAGGAGACGAGCCCGAAAAGGGGAACCGTCCTGCCACCTGCGGCAGGACGGTTCCCTTCTTGCTCTCGAAGCTCAGCAGCCCATGCCGAAGCCGCCGCTGACCGGGATCGCCGCCCCGGTGATGAAGGAGGCGGCGTCGCTGGCGAGGAACTCCACCACCCCGGCCACCTCGTCGGGACTGCCCGTACGACGCATCGCCGTCATCCGCAGGACCTCTTCGCGCCTGGATGCGGTGAGCTCAGCAGTCATTTCGGTCTCGATCAGACCCGGTGCGACCAGGTTCGCGGTGATGCCGCGCGAGCCGAGCTCCCAGGCCAGCGAGCGGGTGAGCCCGGTCAACCCGGATTTGGATGCGCTGTAGTTGATCTGCCCGGGCGCTCCGGTGAACCCGACGATCGAGGAGACGAAGATGATCCGGCCCCATCGCGCGCTGAACATCTTGCGCGCGGCTCGCCGCGCGACCCGGAACGAACCGGTCAGGTTGGTCTCCAGCACATCGGAGAAGTCATCGTCGCTGAGCCGGGGCAACAGCTTGTCACGGGTGATCCCGGCGTTGGCCACCAGCACCTCGACCGGCCCGTGTTCTTCTTCGATCCGCCGAAACAGTTGCTCGACGTCGTCGGGGGAGGTGATGTCCGCGCGCACGGCGAGGAAATCCCCCGGTGGCGGCTCGGATCGGTAGGTGATCGCCACCCGGTGTCCGGCTTTTGCGAAGGACTGGGCGATTTCCCGGCCGATGCCCCGGTTCCCGCCGGTGACCAGTACTGATCTAGTCATGATCCCATCCTTTGCCGGTCCAGTTCGGCAGCTGCGTCGTCGCTGCTGGTGAAGTGCACTGCCTGCCAGCCGGTTTCGCGCGCACCCGCGCAGTTCTTGGCCATGTCGTCGACGAGCACGCACTCGCCGACCGGGAAACCGCAGCGCTCAACGGCGAGCCCGAAAATAGCGGCTTCCGGTTTGCGGCTGCCCACCTCGTAGGACAGCACGACGGAGTCGAATAGCTCCGGCGACACCATGCGCCGCCACTGCTCGTCCCAGCTCGGCGGCATGTTCGACAGCAACCCGACGAACACCCCCTGCTCGCGGAGCTTCCGCAGCGTGCCGACCCAGGAGGAGTTCGCCGGGCGGCCGGCGAACCAGCGCTCCCCGAGCCGCGAGAGATCCACCTCGGCTCCGGTGTCCTCGCGAACCTCGGCCGTCACCTGCCGAGCCCAGTCGGCTTCGGTGGTCAGCGGAGTGTCCAGCGGTGCCATCACATCGTCCACGCCGTAGCGGGCAGCGACCTTCTGCATGGCTGCCCGCAGCACTGCGGGGGGAGCGCCGACCTGTGCCGCGAACCCCGCGAAGCTCTCGTTGACCGGTGGAGTCAGCACCCCGCCGAAGTCGGTCCACACCGCCCGGAACGTCATGCAGCCACCTCGCTGGACGTGCCGACCTGGTCGAACCCGACGGTGGTGGTGGCGATCACGGTGCCGTCCTGCACGAAGTGCACGTCGAGTTCGTTGCTGTGCTCTCCGACGATCCTCAGGTCGACAGGGGAGTCCAGTTCCGCGAAGCGGATGAACTCGGCGCTGAACGACGTGCACCGCACCCGGGTCGCTGCCGCGCCGGTGCCGTCGTCGAGCGCCAGCAGCGAGAGCTGGCGTGCCGCTTCGAACAGGCTCATCGCCGGGTAGTGGTCGTATTCGTGGTCGAACAGGCTGCGGTTGCGCGGGTTGACGCCCAGTTGCGCCGACGTGGAATGGTGGTCCCTGCGGGCGTTGGTCAGCACCACGTTCTCGGGCAGTTTGCGCCCGAAGAGGTGCGGGCTGAGCGGCACCCCAGCCGGGGTCGCGGGCAGCTCGGACGATGTCGGCGGTTCGCTGGTGCGCTGCCGGGTCCGCAGGGTCCGGAAGGTTGTCTTGGCGACCGCGGTGGCTTCGATGCGCGCGGTCCCGATCGATCGCCCGGACAACGTAAGCTCAGCGTCCATTCCCATGTTTCGGGGTATTCCGGCGCGCATCTGGACGTCGGTGAACACGCCGCTCATCCGCAATTCACCGGGCCGGGTGCCGATGACCAGTCCGTCCAGGTTGGTGATTTGGATGCTCGCCGTCTTGACCAGCATCGTGGAGTTCATCGGCAGGCCGAGCAGTTCATGGGCGCCATAGGTGCCGCCCTGGCGGCAGCACTCCAGCAGCAGCAGCGGATCGAACAGCTCCGGTCGAGCCGCGTGATCGGTGTAGTAGGCGTGGTAGATGGGTAGCTGCGCATCTACCAGGAACTCGCGTCGGCCAGCCGCATTGAATCCCGTGATGAACACCTCGGACAGCGCCCACCGATGTACCATTTCTCGGGCGACAGTGTGGCTGAAGGCGCCCGCAGACGGTGCTAATTCACCGGCATCCTTGCTCATCTTTTACCTCCTGGAAATGCCGTCACCAGCGGCCGATGCTCGGTGCCGCAATGTTCGCCGGACAAAGTGCAATGTGGAGATTTTGGGACGTTTTCACCGCAAATTCGGCCCTGCTTCGGGGAGCAATTGCACGTTTCTGCGGTTGCCTTGTTGACCGCATCGATTCTTGAATTCGCGCCAAGTTTTGTGAAAATGTTTTGCATATGCCGTTTTACTGTGCCCTCGGTGATGCGCAGGGCGCTTGCGATTTGCCGGTTGCTCAACGCCTGTGCGACGAGGTTCACGATCTCCCGCTCCCGCGCGGACAGCTTGTGGTGGCAGTGCATGCGGATGCGGATCAATTCGATCTGCTCGGTGGTCACCTGGCCAGGCGGCGGAGCGATCCGGATCTCGTCCAGTAGCGCGAGCAGTTCCTCGAGCGTGGTTTGCGCGTCCCCGAAGGAGGTGACGCCCACGGTCCGCAGTTCGCCCAGCAGCTCCGTGTCTCTCAGTGGAAGCAGTGCCAGGATCCGGGTCTGCGGCGAAGTCAACCGGATCCGCGCGATGTTGGCCATCAGGTAGTTGACCGAAGTCGTCGAGCAGACCAGGGCCGCATCCGGCGGCCGCAGGTCGGCCGCGCCGTCGAACGCGGAGATTGCGCTCGGGTCTTCCACCACTTCCAGGTTGCCGAAAGGCTGCAATGCACGTGCCACCGATTGGTGCAACAGCACGTTGTCGATGCATAAGAGTAATCGGGTGCTAAGAACGAACCCTGGATCTCTCATAAGCGCCCCCCAGGCATGAGTGTTTGTGGTACGGTTGAAAGTGTGATCACGTGCAGTCGTTTACCAAAGGTCGGGGCCGCGACAACGCGACGACTTTAGCTCAATGCGAGCGATCGCTCGCAAGTTTGTGATTCACATCATGGAACTGCCTGGGTTCTTGACTAAAGCTTCGGAGTTGTTCAGCTCTGCCCGACCGGCCGATGTCACCTAAGTAGTATTCCGGACTGGATTTCCGGCCGTAAGAATGGCCTCTCGGGGAACCGCTGGGGTTTCCTGGACGCATCTTCGTGGTGCGCGCGGGCCGCTATGGGGACGTCAATGTCGCCGTCCTATGCGTCAATCGGAGCGCTCCATACGGCGAAATAGAGTAATCGAAGAGTTGTGCGGGAGGCTGTGCGTGAGCATTGAGTCGGGCGGCACGTTGGTAGTCGGAGCCGGGCCCACCGGGCTCACCGTCGCCACCGAGCTCATCCGCCGAGACCGTCCGGTACGCATCATCGACCGAGGAGAACGCCCGCACCCGCATTCGCGGGCGATCGTGCTCTGGCCGCGGGGCCTGGAAGCACTGCGCCGTTGCGGTGCCGCCGAAGAGATCGTCGAACGCGCGCTGCCGTTGAAGGCCGGGAACTACTACACCGGCGGGCGCCGGGTGGCCCGACTGGAGTTCTCCGGCGGGCTGGCCGGAACCCGCTACCAGGACCCGTTATCGTTGCCACAGCGAGACACCGAAGAGGTGCTGCGCCGCAACTTCGAGCAACTCGGCGGCAAGATCGAGTACGGCGTGTCCATGAGGTCGCTGCGCCAGGAGGCGGAGAAGGTCCACGTCGGGCTTGGGACCACTTCCGGTACGCCCGATGAGGAATTCTCCTGGGTTGTGGGCTGCGATGGTGCGCACAGCGGCACCCGGGAACAACTCGGGGTGGAATTCGAAGGCCAGGCGTACCAGGAGACGTTCGCGCTTTCCGACGGTGAATGCGAAACCCCGCTGGCGCACAACGAGGCGCATTACTTCATGAGCCCCCACGGCGTGCTCGTCGTGGTGGGGCTGCCCGGCGGCCTGTACCGGGTGTTCGTGAGCCTGCGACCGGGAACCGATCAGTCCGATCTAAACGGTCTGGTGCAGGAAGCAGCGCAGCAGCGCTGTCCGGTTCCGCTGCGCCTGGTCGGCGAGCAGCAGACCGGTAGCTTCCAGGTCAACCGCCGCGTCGCAAAGCGATTCCACGAAGGCCGGGTGATGCTCGCCGGCGATGCTGCGCACGTGCACAGCCCGGCCGGTGGTCAGGGTATGAACACCGGCATCGAGGACGCCCAGTCCCTCGGCTGGCGCTTGGCGTCCGCCGATCCCGGCGCGGCGGGACTGGCCGGAGTGCGAGCATGGGCGGCCGAGCGTCGCCACGTCGCACAGCAGGTCGTCGCCGACACCGACCGGCAAACGCAGATGTGGACGCTCAAGGGCTGGCGCCGCCGAGTCCGCGACGGGGCCCTGGGGATCGCCGCCCGAACCGGCCTGCTCAACCGCGTTCTGCCACCGCGTCTGGCCCAGCTCGCGCTGGCCTATCCGAGCAGCGGAACCGGTGTCGGCATGCTCAAACCCGGCGTGCGGCTGCCGGACGAAAAGCTGGGCGACAAGTGGTTGCACGACATGCTGAACGGCAACGTCCTGGTCCTGGGCTTCGCGGTCGATCGGCGGGAAACCGGCAACCTGCCCGTGGTGCGTGCTGCCGCGGATGCGCTCGCCCAGCAGTGGGCCGCGGAACTGGGATCCGAGGCCGATGTCGTGATCGTCCACAGCGGCGCACCGGATATGCCCGGCGACCTGCTCGACGAAACCGGGCAGGTGCACCGCCGGTTCGGCATCACCGGGCCTGCGCTGGTAGTGGTCCGCCCGGACGCGGTCGTGGCGCACGCCGAACGGTTGACCGACGACATCGGACGTTGACGCAGACATCACTGACGACCAATCCCGGGGGCGAAATGCGCGGCAACGAAAACGTTCTGGACGGAACCGACGACGTTCTGGACGAACTCAAGAAGTTGGTCACCGAGCTCACCGATCTACCAGCCGGGGCGCTGACGTCGGCCGCGTCGCTGGCGACGGACCTCGGCCTCGACGATCTGGCGGTCGCGCAGATCCTCGTCGAGGCCGAGCTCCGGTTCGGTGTCCAGATCCCGGATCGCGTCGTGCGCCCGGGGTTGCAGGAACTCGCTGACTACATCCGAGCCGAGGCGCGGAAGGAAAACACATGAACCTGAGACTGGGCTTGCAACTGACGAGCTTCAGCTACCCCGGCACCCCGCCAGCGAGCCTCTTTGAGCGGGTTGTGGAAACCGCCCGAACCGCCGAACAGGCGGGTTTTGACCTGTTCGCGGTGATGGACCACCTGATGCAACTGCCCGTGCAGGGGGCCCCGGACGAACCGATGATGGAGCCTTACACGCTGCTGGGCGGGGTTGCGGCGCGTACTGCGCGGATCCAGCTGAGCACCCTGGTCACCGGCGTGACCTACCACAACCCAGCGCGGCTGGCCAAGACCGTTACAGCGCTGGACATCGTCTCCGGTGGGCGGGCGTTGCTCGGCATCGGCGCCGCCTGGTATGACGAGGAGCACCGCCGCTACGGGTACTCATTTCCGAGCGTGCGGGAACGGTTCGCCTGGCTCGACGAGGCGCTGCAGATCTGCCGATCGATGTTCGAGGGCAAGTCGACGTCGTTCAGCGGCGAGCACTTCTCGGTGGCCGACGCGTTGAACGAACCGCAACCGGTGCACGTGCCGCCGATCCTCATCGGCGGGGCCGGCGAGCAACGAACGATCCCCTTGGCTGCCAAGCACGCCGACGTCCTCAACCTGAACTGCGGTTTCCCCGACGTGCCACGGAAGCTCGAGGTTCTGCGGGAGAAGTGCGCGGAGCTCGGCCGCGACTACGACGCGATCAACAAGAACGTGCTGGCGGTGGTGTTCCTCGGGCGGACGAACGAGGAAGCGGTGGCCAAGCGCGACGCCGTGCTGGTCCGGCAGCGGTCCGGTCCCGCCGCCACGGGTGCCGGGCTCCCTGCGGCGCTGGGGAGCCGGATGATCGTTGGCGACGCGGACACGGTGGGTGAGAAGATCAGCGGTCTGATCGACCTCGGCCTCGACGGGGTGATCGTCAACCTGGCGGGCGACAGCCACAATCCGGAGCGGTTGGCCCATGCAGGCGAGGTGCTGCGCGCGGCGCTGCCTTAGGAGTGGTTTCAGGATGGGCTTGCGTGGCGGTGCGGGTAGCGGCCCCCCTGCGGGAATTACAGACGCCGTCTGGGCTCCGGGATCCCCGACTCACGTATGACCAATACGCCACATCGCGGCTGTCCTCGCCAAATCGCTCGGGGCTCGGGGTGTCCCCGCGAAGCAATGTTGACAAGCTGCGGCGGTGCAAGCTGAGTCCCACACCGAATGCGGCTTGCGTCGCATTCCGAAGCGATTTCTCAGGCCCCGATCAGCGGTGTCAAATAGTCGTGGCAGATCCGCTTGAGCTCGCCGATCACGGCGGCGCGTTCCGCGCCCTTGGTGCCGATGATCAACGGCAGCACGCCCCGGAACACCCCGACCAGCACCCGCGCGCTGCGCACCCGCTGGTCCTTGGGCAGTTCCGGGGCGCGTGCGGCGAAGATCGCGCTCAGCCGCTCGATCACCGCCTCGCGGACGTGCAGCGGCTTGGTCGCCACCTGCTCGTCAGGGGCGTTGAACAGGGCCTGGAACCCGGGGTTGGACAGGTTGAAATCGATCACCGGGTCGACCATCGCGTCGATCAGCTCGGTCAGCGGCAGATCGGCGTGCTCGACAGCGAGGGCCTTGCGTTGCGTCTGCTGCAACTGCCGCAGGTACCGCTCGGACAGCGCACGGGCGATCTCCACCTTGTTCGGGAAGAACTGGTAGAGCGTGCCGGGGGAGGACGCGGCGCGCGCGGCGATCGCGTTGGTCGTCGCGGCGGCGTAGCCGACCTCGCCGAACACCTCGGCGGCGGCGTCGAGGAGCAGCTCGATCCGTCGTTCACCCCGTGCCTGCCTCCGGCGCTGCGGCGGCTGATCCGCCATGACCGTCACCTCCCGCGCATCCACCTGGTGGTAATGAAGCGAACCTTCACTCGTGTTCTCCGCCGACACTAACGCGTCGCACCACACTTCGGGATCGTCGGAGAAGGACCGGCACCCCGCTGTCTTCCGGGCGCCGGAAAAGTTCCTGGAACTTGGGCCAGTGCCGGCGCCGCGATACCTCGTCGGCCGGTGGTGAGTACCAGTGGCGACGGCGAACAGCGGTGGCGGCGAACCGTGTTCGAGGAGATCGGTCGTGTCAGTGGGCAGCAATGGGAATGCTCGCTCGAGTAGTCCGGCGGCGCGGTCGACCGTCAGCACGCAGGCATCGATCAGCCGTCGCAGCAACGACAGCGCCGTCAGCGTGAACCTGTCGCCGACCGACGGGTCTTCGCTCTTCGAGGTGCCCGACTACGACGCCGAGTAGGCGGTAGACGCGCTGGCGCGCCGACGAGGCCGGCCGCGCCTGGTCGGCCCGGATCCCTGGTGCAGGACGGGGTCGCCGATGCTTTTGCCGAAGTCCTCACCGAGCGGCTCGCCTCCTTCCGGTTGGGCAGCGGCCTGGCGCCGGGAAACCCTGCTCGGTCCCGTCATCGACGACCAGGCAGTCTCCCGGCTTACCGGCCGGGCGTCGTGGCGGCCCGCGTCCTGATGATCGGCGGCGGCGCCGTCGGTACCCAGGCCGCGCTCCTCGCGCTCGGCAGGTAGGCCGAGGTGACCATTGTGGACACCTTTGCCTGCCGCATCCGCGAACTCAACGTCCTCTTCGGCGGACGCGCCCGGGTCAAGGTGTTCGGCACTGCTGCGTCTCCAACATGCCTGGTGGTGTTCCGCAGACCGCCACGCGTGCCCTGACCAACGCGACGCCGCGACGAACGACTGGGGATGGCGGATCCCATTCCTGGTCGCCGCGTCGTTCTGCGCCGCCGCCCCTCCCAATGCCGAGCGACCCGCTCCAGGCTGTGCCGGCGGCGATCGTGCAACGGGTCGATCGCTTACTCCGAGGTGGATGCGCAGACCTGCGCTCGCACCAGCCGTCCGTTGACGTCGAGGTTGGCTTGCGCCACCGGGCGCGAGGAGGCCGCCGGACCGATGTCGTGACACCCACACCCGGGCGTAGAGCACGGGCTCGTGTGCGAAGCGGAAGACGGAACGGACTCGTGCTCGGCGTATTCGGCGCTCTCGACGATCGGTTCATCGCTGACTTGAACGTCGACCGGAACATCCGGCGCCGCTCGTGGTCGAGCCACCATTGCGATCCTCCAATTCACCAGTCGTACGTGGAACGATCAACGCACCTACGACTCCGCAGAATGCGGCTTCCAAGCGCGCACCACGATGCCGGGCGAGCAGTTCAGTGCGCCGCGAATCGGATTCGTTTTTCGTGACCTTGTCCGGGAAACCTGTTGCGTTTCTTGTCCGGGTGAATGGGTGCTGAAACGCTCCACTCGAGAGGGTGGGATCGCCAGATGCCTATTTCACGAGAAGACGAATCCTGCCGATGACCGGGTGGCGAAATTCGGTGATCTGCAGACCGGAGGAAGATCGAATGCGAACGTCCCATCGTCTCGTGGTGGCACTGGCGGCATGGGTGATGCTGGCGGTCGGTGCCGGAGGCACCACCGCACAGGCGTTGCCGATACCGGGGGCGACTCCCGCCGCCGACTCCCGCTCAGACGGCGCGCCGCCGGCGCCCCCACTGACGCCCGGACAAACGGCCCCATCGTCCGAGCATGCGGCACCTCCGCGTCCAGCGGGACCGCCGCCGGCGATCTGCCCGGCGAACGGGATCCCGGGGTCACGAACCGAGCTTCCGGACCGCCCGCTGCAGCGCTACTACTTGGACGATCCTCGGCTCGGTCCGGAGTTCCTGCCCCAGACCGGCGCTGTCGGCGAACTGCTTCGCGACTACCTCCGGCTGGACTCGTTTTCGGCGACGGCGTTCATCGCCTGTTTCTGGGACCCGTCCGCCAACATGAACATGGGCGGATGGCGCTTCCCGCCGAACGACGGTTTCGCCGACGGTCGCACGCTGTTCGACATGGTTCCCGGGCAGGTCATCGACCGGTTCGGCAGCAACAACGGGCGGTTCTTCTCGCCGTTCGGCGTGCCGTTCGCGCAGCGGGCACTTCCCCCAGCAGCCTCGACACCCTCGAGCCGCGGTACCCATTCGACTACCACGTCTTCAAGGTGTTGAAGCCATTCACCGTCGAGGCAGGAACCCCGGCCCCGTGGTTCGGACAACCCGGCGGCGGCTTTCAGTACCGCTCCCCGAACATGAACGCCAGCCAGCTCATCGCCGGCAGTTTCGTACAGCCCCTCAACTGACTTGACAATTCCAGAGAACGGACCGTGCAGAATTTAGTCGACCCGGCAACTCGCATTGTCCCTCCCCGCTGATTTCTGCGGGGAGGGACAATTTTCGGGGCTGTGACGGAGTAGGTCCGGCGCCGATCACCGCTCTTTACCCGCGTGCCGCGAAGACCGACGCACGCGACACCTCCGCCATCGCCGATGCCGAGCAGTGGGGCCCCACCTATCCGCAATGCCACGTAGCTTAAGTTGATCATGCTGCGCGGGGTTGGAGTTTGTAGAGGTGGATGGTGGCCGGTGCGGGGTGGCGGGTGCTGGCGGGCTCGTCGGGTTTTTTGATGCGGTAGTTGTTGTGGCGGGCGCGTTTGACCGCGCGGGGGCAGGTGCGGTGCCGTCGGACGGGGTTGGGCTTGCGGGCGATTTCGGCCAGGATCTCGGGTAGGGCGGTGTTCCAGTCCTCAGGGGGGGAAAGCCGCCGTACCGGTGGCGGTACGGCGGATGAGGTGCAGTGTGCGGGTGAAACTGATTCGGTCTGGGTCGATGTCGGCGGCCTCGGCGGCGCGGGCGATGAGCACGGACAGGGCGTAGTGCACGGTCAGCCAGGCCCAGATTTCCTGGCGGACCAGGTCCGGCAGTCGCGAGCGCAGGATGCGTCCGGGTCCGCGGAGGTGGGTCTTGAGCTGGTCGTTGGCGGTTTCCTCTTCCCAGCGGTCGTGGTAAGCGGCGGCCAGTTCATCAGCCCGTGCATGGGCGGGATCGAGGATCGTGGACAGCAGCACGATCAACTCCCCGGTGCCGTTACCGTCCCGGTCGGGCACGTCATATTCGACCACCCTGACCAGGTGGGCCTCGTCGGGGTCCACCTCGATCCCGGCACGGGCAGCGGCGATGATGCGCTCCCGGTGGGCGCCCCGGATTGCCGGGTTGATCAGGACCGAGGCGTAGGTCCCGTCGGACAGGACCGCCAGGACAGGCAGGCGCAGTTGTGTCGGAGCCCGCCACAACAGCGCCGCTCCGGTGCGCACCGCGGCGGTCCAGGCGTCGAAGGAGTAGAAATTGCGGTCCGCGGTGAACAACTCGTCCGGGTGCAGCCGCGGGTAGAGCCGGGCGGCCAGCGTCGCCTCCCCCTGCGACCACGCCCCGACTTCCGCGACCACAAACGCGTGCGTACCACACTCGGCCAGGGCCACCACCCGCGCTTTCGGGAACGCCGACCGGTTCTCGCCGGACCCGGCGTAGCCGAAGGCCGCCGCGTTGTCCTCGCTGTCCGGCAGATCCACATCGAACCCATCGATCGCCAGCAACCGCCAGTGCCGCAGCCACGCTCCCCGAGTGTCCGCTGTGGCCACCGGCTGCGCCACGCCCTCGAAAACATCGGCCAGCACCGCCGAACCCAACCGCTTACGCGCCTGGGTGATCCCACTGGATGTCGGCGCCTGCCACGACGCGTCCCAGCAGCCGAACCGCGACAACGACCCGGTCACCTTCATGGCGACCTCCTCATAGTCATCGTCGGGAAACAAGCACAATCCCATCGTCAGATACGCCACCACATGCGGCGGCAACGTCCCACCGGAACGCTTCGCACCGACACCACGCGCAGCCACCGCCAGGTCAATCACATCCCGCGGCACCGCCGAAACCAGCACACCCAACGACACCTGATCCGGCGCCACCGTCACATCTGAGGTCACGGATCATGATCAGACCACTACCACCACCCACGATCACGCCGCCACACCGCGATATCCCCAGAAACCCAGCTCAACACCGTGATCAAAATAAGCTACGCGGCATTGCACCTATCCGCGCTCGTGGCGGCGGGCCCGGTCGTACTGCTCGCGGGCCTCCCGCTGGATCTCTTCCCGGCGTGCCATCAAGTCCTCGATGATCTGCGCCGAGTCCGGCGGTGGCGCGGGCGCTCTCTGCGCGAGGTGACGGTAGAGGTACCAGCACGCTTCGTCCTCAGAAGCAAACCGCGCAGCCGTTTCCTCAACACCTCGTTCCCAGAGGGTGACCAGGTAGGCGCCGGGCTCCTCACGCAAGACGTAGTAGGCGTCCGCACGCGGTCCCCCGGACGCGGGTCCACCCGGAATCAAGTACTCGCCGTCAGGCACACCAGCGGCGCGCAGCGCTTCGACGAGTTCAATCCGGTCCATCCCGCCCTCCATACGCAGCGGAACAAGTGCAAGTTGCGCGGGTACCGCGTATCGAGGATACCGAGATTGCTCGGCAACAGGGACTGCTCGGCGGAGGGCGAGCCGAACGGGGAAGAGGAACAGCCAGCACCGGCGATGTCGTCGTCGAAACCGCACGCCCTGGGCCGCCATGGAGCTCGGCCGAACCAGCCGGTCATCGACACTTCGTACCTGTTCCGATGGGTATCCCGAGACCCGACGGAGCGGGAACACACGGGACACCGTGGGCTCGGTTGTTCAGGCTAATCAGCTAGCCCCGGCAGCTGGATTGCAGTAAGGAGTGTGTAAATCCCCCTCAAACACGCACCCAGCCCCAGTCCAACTCGTTGACCTGTGGTTTCTTATCGGGAGGCCTCCGGTGCCGGCCGGCCGTCGCCCGGCTGGCCTGTTGGTTTGTCGAGTGCGGTTCAACTTCCTTTCTGGCAAGCTCGGTGGCCAGCGACCTGCGGTGCGGACCGCTGGTCGCTGGCGGTCTTCGCGAGCCGGTCGAGCCGCGCCCTCAAAGATCATCCAGCAAGATTGTCCAGAGAGTTGGTGCGCAACTCGACCAGGCATGTCATCCACAATTGATCAGTGCTCAGTAGAGCTGCTGGCGACCGCTGCCTTGCGCCCGTATCGCGAGTAGTGCTCCGGTCGAATCCATATGGACAAGGCCACCCCAGTCCTTGATAGCGACGGCCTTCCGTCGCTTCCACGTCGCCAATGCGGCGGGCAGCTCCGCCTCGTGGTCGTCGAGTTCCTGATTTGCGAGGCGACTGTGCATGTGCTTGAAGAGTCCGGAGAACACCTCCACCCGCTGCCCGCTCAGCCGGAAAACATGGTCGGTACCCACGAAAGACAGCCCGCCCAGGGTGATTCCGGTGTCGAACTGCATGCCCGAGCTGGCGTGGGAGTGGCCCGACCCGAGTCTGTACTGCTGCCGTTTAGTCAAGAGGCTGCGGGCGGCATCGCGGTCGCCAGCGAAGGTAAGCAGGCCCGCTGCGGTCGTTCGGGCGAGAACGCGGGAGAACCATTCCCAACGTTCGACCGGGAGGGCGAACCCCGGGCGGGAGGTCTGTCGACCATCAGAGTTGGTGAAAGGGATGAGTGGGACAAGGTTGAGCTCCTCGATCGGGCCGGTCAGGTCCGGTGTGGGTTTACTGGGCACAGTGAGTACTCCGTCGCCGGTCGGGTCAAGAAGACGTATTTCGATGCCGCCCTTGGCGGCTACCGCAGTCGCCAGCATCAGGCTGGGCGGTGGCGCGCCACCGGCATCGACATCGCCGAGCACGACCGTCTCCATGTGTGCCGCCGATTTTGCCAACTGCTCGTACTGGGCTTCGACTCTGCCGTGGGAACCTTTGCAATCGACGGAGGCGATCCGGAACGGTGCTCCCAGCTTTCTCCCAACAAGGAAGTAGTTCGGCCGCAATCTTGTATGCTCATACGCGGTGCTTCCGGAACCCCGCAAGGTCCATCCGGCTTCAAGGGCGAGATCCGCATCGACGATGTCGAACCGGTAATCCGGATGGCGTTGGCACATAATGCGTTGTGCGGTGGCGAGCCCGAACGCGATCCCGAGATCTTGGGCTTGCACGGCCTTGCGATGGAATTTCGGGTCTTTGCCATCGGCGGCCAGTTCCATACGTTGTTGGTGATTGGATTGCAGCGCGGTGACGTATCGAAGGCAGTTCCAGTGTTGGGCGAGCGCTCTGGATGAACCGTGTCCGGCCAAGGCGGTGGCACGTGCGAGTGTGTGCAGCAGCTCCCACGGGGAGAGGGACATGCCCCGCAGTTGTCTCGTCTCCGGAACCGGAGCGAGGTTGAACTTTTGCTCGTGCGGCGGTTTTCCCGCTTTGGCTCTTTTGGCGTCGATCTTCATGGCTGCGCGTCGCGTTTTCCCTGCAAGATGAGGTGTTGACTGGAACGTGACCGTGGCCGATTCCTCGAGCTGCTTTAACACGGTGGAGATTTCCACCCCGGCCCTCCCGCGTGTCTCCTGGAGCATTGACCGTTCCAACTCACCACCAACGGAAGCGCTTGTCTGCCCGCCTGTCGGTGGATCTTTCAACGTCACTCGATCGTCGGCATCTTGTCGCTACCGAGTATGTGCACGTGATGGATACGCCGCCGGGCACGTCGGAACCCTCACATATCCGTCCAACGTGTGAGGCCTTTCACGCGCTGCCGCAAGGGCTGCCGGCGTGATGGCTCACCTTCCCCATGAACAAGCGTGGTTCGTCAGTACGAGATCCACGACGCGGAGAATCTCTCGGCCCGTTGCGAAACCGCAGCTGCGTGTGCACGCCCACTGGCTGAGCGGGTGCGATTCCCGCGATGAGCTGTTCCTTGGAAGACCGCCGGAAGCTGTGTCTGCTACCTGGGTGTGACCAACGCGTTCGCGATGCTGCGTCATGGGCGTTCCTGGCGGCGCTACTGCCGAGTTGACGCTCCAGCACCGTGATCTGATGGCGCAAGGCGAGGATCTCGACGTCCTTGTCCCGGTCACTCATCGACAGCCGGTTGCCACCCAACATCCTGCGCAGGTTGCGGTTGCTAGTGCCGCCTGGCACAGGAGAACCCCACCTGGGGATACCGCCGACTCCACGGAGAATTGCTCGTCCTGGGCGTGAAAATTGCCGGCTCGACCGTCTGGGAGATCTCGCAGGAAGCCGGGATAGACCCGGCACCTGAATGGAACTCCAGCATTTGGGCGGACTTCCTGCGCTCCCAGGCCGATGCCCTGCTGGCTTGCGACTTCTTCGAAACCGTCACCCTGTCCGGGGCAAGGCTGTACGTGCTCGCCGTCATCGAACACACAACCCGGCGAATCCGTATCCTTGGCGCCACCGCTCACCCGACCGCCTCGTGGGTCGCCCAAGCAGCGAAAAACCTCGCCATGGACCTTGAAGACACAGGCCGCCGAGCGCGGTTCCTGATCTGGGACCGAGACGGGAAATTCCCTGCCCTCTCCGACGCCATCCTTGCCGACGTGGACATCGATATCGTGCTCAGCGGCGTTGACACTCAACAAGATCGGGAGGTCTCCCAACATCCCCCTCGCCAGCTCCCATCGTCAACGACCGACGCCGGAGCCAAATGCTGGGCGTTCCCCTGCGTCCAGCTATCTCGCTAGCGACCAGGGCAGCGGTTAGGCAGTGACCCAGGCGAAGATGGCGAGGAACAGCAGGTAGCAGGCTACGACGGCGGCCGTGCCCGCCAGGTTCGTCACCGCCATGCGGACCGGCCCTGGCACCAGCCAGAACGCGAAGAGCCTGTTCACCAGGGGCATCAGCAGCCAGGTCAGGATGCTGACGCTCAACACGTTGCCGATGAACAGGGACAGGTACCCCGGTAGCCCTGCCGTGTCCAGTTGGTGACCGACTGTCAGGTTCAGGACCATGACGGTGGGATAGAGGGCCAGCAACACGGTCATGGCCTGCTTCCAGTTGGGTGGGATCCCTTCCTCCCCCTCGCCGTCGAAGCGGAACCAACTGCCGAATGCCGATCTGATCTTTCGCACGTCATAGGCGGCGAAGTAGTCCTTTCCTTCCTCCAGAAGTTTCGCCCGCGTCTCGGAGTCCAACCATTCCTCCAGATGCTCACGACTGTCGTACCGGAACACCGCGACCCATTTTGCCTGAACTCTTGGTATGGGCTCGAAAAGTTCGAGTCCCATGAATCCCGGAGACTTCTCCTGGACCTTGCGGACCTTGTTCTGCCAGTGCCTGAACTCGCGTTCGCGACCCGGCCTGACGTCGTGTGAGACGACCGCGGTCACGACATCCCGGGTCGGCGGCTCTCCGGCGAGAACCTCCTGCGTGGTCGGCCCTTCGAACAGGCCCTCGCCCTCGGCGAGGAGTTCCTGTCGTTCCGTCGAGTTCAACCAGGTGGTCAACTGGTCGATCGTCGAAAAGCGAAAGACGACCGACCAAGCGTTCTGCTCACCTGACGTCGGTGGATACTGCTCCGCTGCCTCGAACCCGCTGAAGCCGCTGGCTGCCTGGTCCACCCTTTGTTGCCATCGCTGGTAGTCGTCCTCGCGGCCTTCACGGACCGTCAACGATATCAGGACGGTCGCGCCGCGACTCCCGGATTCCTGGTTTGGCCCCCACTCCATACCGGGTAACCATAACTAGCTCCGGCTGGTCGGACAACTCGACTAAGAAGCGCTGAGCGCGATTTGATCGGAGGTTCTGGGGATGGAACACAAGGAACTCATTGCCGAAGCCGTCCGGTTGGCGACCGAATCCGTTGAGAACGGGTGGGGCGGCCCGTTCGGCGCGGTAATCACCCGCGACGGAGAGGTCATTGCACGGGGGCAGAACCGCGTTCTGCTCACCGGCGACCCGACCGCGCATGCGGAGGTGGAGACCATACGGAAGGCCTCGCAGGTACTGAACTCCGAGGCGCCGAGCATTCCGGAAGACCACCAGAACGAATCGACTCTGGAGTTCGTGCCACGGCCGAAGGATTCCGATGACGTGGTGCCCGAGCGGGCCCGCATGCTCATGGGATGCTCCATCTACATCAGCGGTGCACCGTGCCCTATGTGCATGAGCGCGATCTACTGGTCCCGAATCAACGCGGTCTACTACGCCAAGGACCTCAAAGACACCAGAGAGATCGGTTTCGACGACGCCTTCCAGTACGACGACTTCAAGAAACCACTCGACCAGCGGAGAATATCGATTCAACAAATCTACCCCGAGATCGGGGACAGGGCGTACCAGGCGTGGATGAACAAGCCCGATCGGCACCCGTATTAGCGCGGAGCGACGCCGTCAGGATAGGTGTAGAAAAATCCGTTCGGGTCGAAGCGTGCGCGCAGCGCCTGCAACCGCTGCCAGTTCTGTTCGGTGTAGCACCGGCGGGCTCGTTCCGGCTCCGCAGTGAGGTCCGCTTCACCCACGTAGTGGCCGATAGTGACGGGTTCCAGAGCTGTCATCGTTTCGCGCAGCCAAGCACGGTTCACTTCGTCGTCGGCTCGCTCCTGCCACACGGCATAGCAGTCGAGCAGGGTCCGTCCGGCCACGAGAACGCCATGTCCGCCGCCGGGTCGACGCCGCGGGGTTCCGGCGACAAGGTAGCGAGTACGACCGACTCACTCGAGGGAGCGGCCAGGATCGGTTCCCGCAGGCGGCTCACCACGTCACCGAGTTCGGCATTCGACCACGCCGTGTCGGCGGCGTAGCGACGGCCCTCGGGCCAGAACATCGCGGCGGCGTCGAATAGCCCGTCGAAGGTGGCGGGCACGGCGACCTGGGCCTGAAGCGCCCGCCCGGCGGCGGGACAGCAGCCGAGCGGCGCCAGTGCCTCGACTGCGGCGTCCGTCGAGTCCGCGAACGCGGCGGCGGTGACAATGGCGACCTTGCCCAGCTGTTCCGCCGTCACCCCGCGTGGTGCGGCGGCAAGAAGGAAGCTCGGCTCGACCATTGGGGGCAGCCGGTCGCCCAGGTCGGACGCCCAACCCGCAACCTCCTCCGCGTCGGCGAGCGAGTAGACGTAGGTGCTCGTAGTGAGCGCGCGCGGCAAGGGATAGAGGTCCACCAGGTAACTGGTCCGCGCAATATCTCGGTACCCATTACGTCCCCCCACACCCGTGTTCGCGGCAAAGCACGACCCAGACCTGCCGCGGGGAAGCGCCGACACGTTCGTCCCGGTTCCCGGACGCCACGAGCCCGCCAGCGCGAGCGTGGCACAGCAGAAGTGCTTGCGCTCGCCGGTGGGCAGGTCGGAGGCGGCATCAAGCCGCGGTCGAAGTGGCGACCTCCCCGGGAGGGACTTAGCTTGGTTTCAGGACTGCGCTCAGCGGGACACGCGGGACGGCTCATGAACGCCGTCGGACGCGGCCCGGCGAACTCCGCACACAACCTCCTCGTCATTCGGCTCCTCGCGGAGCTCGAAGGCGTGCAGGCCCACACCAGGCTCCGCACTGCGGACCAAGCTGATCACTCCTCGTATCAGTTGCGAAGCTCGTGTGAACTCCGGCGTTAGGCCTGGCGCGAGCGGTCGACGCCGAAGCAATATTGACGCCCGGCCCGTCCCACGCCGAATACGGTCGGCAAGACCGGCGTGGCCATGAGGAGGACTCGATGCCCCGACTGCGCAGGCAAGCTCCAGCGGCAAGCACAGGGCCACAAATTCTTTCTTCCCGCAGTCGGCCCGCGCTGTGACTCGCCGCTCAGTCTCGGTTCGGCCGGGTAATCCCTCGGGTCTCATTTAAATCCCCTGGGAATACGGTTCTCGCAGTCGGCGGGTGTTGAACCGACGAACCTGACCCGGCGCGCAGCAGTCCCGGCATCTATGTGCTGCCCAGCATGGGAAAGCAGCCGAAAAACTGATCCTCAGGAGTCCGTATTGGACGGTCAGACCGCATCATCCGCGTCCGGAAACGGAGACGACAACGCCGGGTACGAGCTCGCTCGCGGCACTTTCATTAGTAAGGCGGGAAAGCCGTGATCGCGTTCACCCTGATTAGGAGGCTTGTCCACTGCCTGCACCAGCGCTCCGGGGCTGTCGCTGTTCGGTGCGATCGTTCGAGCGCTGTTCAGTCAGGGAGTTGCTGGACGCGCAGGCGTTGGCCGGTCATCTGGTGCCCGAGGGCAGCATGTTCGCGGTCGGTGATGGCTTCGATCTTGGCGTTGCAGGCTCTGCATGATTTCTCGGATCGAGAGACCGCCGAGGCGGCGCGGTGTGATCTGCGGTAGAAGGTCGCGACTGGGATGTCGTTGCATCACATGGGGTTCGCCCCCGCGACGTTGGTGTATTGGCGCAAACGGCTGGCGAAGTCCGGGCGGCCGCATCGGATCAACGACGCGGTCAAGCAGGTCATCGAGCAGACTGGGATCCTGCGGGGCCGCCGTAAGCGGGCGGTGGACTCCACGATCCTGGCCGATGCGGTGTCGACTCAGGACACAGTCACCCAGTTGATCTCGGCGATTACCCCGGACACCGCCTCGCGCCAGGGCGGATGAGGTTATCGGCAAGGGCAAGGACGGCTTCAGCCCTGGGCGGTCAGGACGGTTTCGATGGCTCCGCCGCGGCGGATGGTGTTGTAGATGGGGCACGTCGTGGTGAAGCGGTGCAGGATCTCCCGCGCCACCACCTCCGGGATGTGCGGGAGCGAGAAGGTCAGCACCACCGACCGGTATCGGGTGGGGTCATCGGGATCGCGTTCGGATTGAGCACTGACCGACGCACTGGTGAGGTCGGCGCCGAGTTCGCGGCCGTGCAGGTTGATGTTGGCAAGCGCGCACGAGACCGCGGCGGATATGAACAGCTGGCCCGCCGTCACCGCCTCGCCCGGCTCGACCCGCGCGTCGGAGACGAAATGGTTCGTTCCAGCGCTGAGCAGGAAACGCCCCTCCGTCGAGGTCAGCGTTCCTGTGACGGTGGCGATACCGTTCTGTGCCGTGGTCATCAGTCCTCCTCACGCGCCGCGCGCTGGTGCCAGTCCCCACTCGCGGGCCGGTCCAAGCCGAGATTCTCGCGCAGCGTCGAACCGGTGTACTCCGTGCGGAACAGACCGCGCTTCTGCAGGTGCGGCACGACCTCGTCACCGAACTCATCGAACGCGCCGGGTTGATAGGTACCGCTGACGGTGAACCCGTCGCAGGCGTCCTCGGTGAACCACTGTTCGAGCGCGTCGGCCACCTCGGAGCCGGTGCCGATGAAGTCGCCCTCGTGGGTGCCGCCGTACTGCTTGCCGAGTTCCCGCAGCGTCATTCCGTGCTTCTCGGTCAGCTCGCGCACCTCTTCGTAATGCCCCTGGACGCCCGGCACCTGCATCTCGGGCAACACCTCGTCGTGCGGGAACGGCGCGAGGTCGATGTCCAGATGATAGGACAGTGTGGACAGACCAGCCTCCGGCACTACGAGGTCCGAAAGCTGCTGTGATTTCTCCCTCGCGGCTTCGGCGGTCTCGGCGACGACGGGGGTGATCGCGGGCAGGATCTTGATCTGCCTCGGGTCGCGACCGTGCGCGGCAGCGCGGCCCTTGATGTCAGCGTAGAAGTCCTTGGCCGCGTCGAGGGAGGCGTGGCTGCAGAAGATCACGTCCGCCCAGCGCGCGGCGAAATCCCGCCCCGACGGCGAGGCGCCGGCCTGGATCAGCACAGGGTATCCCTGTGGCGGTCGCGCCACGTTGAGCGGGCCCTGCACGTTGAACCATTCGCCGTGGTGGTCCACGCGATGCACGCGTTCGGGGTCGGCGAACGTCGGTGCCGCCGGGTCGAGCACCAGCGCGTCGTCGTCCCAGCTGTCCCACAGTTTCGCGGTGACCTGGAGGAACTCCTCGGCGCGCCGGTAGCGTCGCGTGCGGTCGAGGTGCGTGTCCTTGCCGAAGTTGCGGGCCTCGGCGTCCTGGAACGAGGTCACGATGTTCCACGCAGCCCGCCCGCTGGACAGGTGGTCGAGCGTGGCGAACGACCGAGCCACCGTGAAGGGCTCGACGTAGGTGGTGGAAACGGTCGCGGCGAGCCCGAGGTGCTCGGTGGCGCCCGCGAGCGCGCCGAGCACCGGGGTCGGGTCCAGGCGCATCGACCCGAGCGCGCCGTAGCGCAGCTGAGGGTCGAGCGAGTCGCCGTAGCGGTAGGGCACGGAGAGGATGTCGGCGAAGAAGATCAGGTCGAACTTAGCCCGCTCCAGGGTGCGGCCGATCCGCTGGTAGTACTTCGCCGAACGCCAGTCGGAGACCGAGTTCGGGTGCCGCCAGCCGCCGGGCCGTCCCGGGCCGGCGGTGACGAACGCGGCGAGGTGCATCTGCTGCTCAGGCGAGGACATCGGAAACCGCTTTCTTGACGTGGTCGAACCGGCCGTCCGCGAGCCAGTCGCGGACGGCGATCTGCTGCGGGTAGACGCCGAGGGAGTGGAAGTTGTCCGCCAGTTCCTGGGTGTTCGCGGCCGCCGCGTCGCCGATGGGGCCGAGCTGGGGACCGGCGAGGGACTCGGAGAGCCGCTGCGCGACGATCAGGTCGCGGTAGATCTCCTGCGTGAGCTGGTCGTTGCCGAAGCCACCTGCGGCCGCGAACGCCTGTACGGCCGCATCCGGGTTGGCGTTGATCCAGTTCTGCGCGTCGCGGACCACCCGCACCGCCTTGACCGCGGTGTCCAAATGCGACTCCGCGAAGTCCTCACTGGTGATGAAGTAGGCGTAATCGTAGGTGCGTACCCCGGGGAGCGCGACGGCGTCGTGACGGCGTTTGGCCAGCTCGATCTGCGGTTGCCAGCTGATCCAGGCGTCGACGGACCCGTTCGCGAACGCCGCTTCGGCGTCGGCGGCGGCGAGGTTCTGGTACTGCACGTCCTGCAGGGTCAGCCCGGCGGTCTGCAGGTACTTGATGAGGCTGTAGGTGCCGGTGGTGCCCTGCTGGTCAGCGATCCGCTTGCCACGCAGGTCGGCAGCGCCGGTGATGGGGGAGCCCTTGGGTACCAGGATGTCCACTTCGTCGCCGGGCAGGGGGAAGGCGGCGAGCGGGACGAGCGGAACCTTGCCGCCGACACCGTAGATCACGGCGGTCGCGGTGGCGAACGTGAAGTCGATCTCCCCGGCCTTCAGCGCCTCCATCACCGGAAGCGAGGCGGTGAATCCGGGCTGCCAGGTGACTTTCACGCCACCGAGCGCGGCTTCGAGGTCGAGGCCGCCGAGCTTGGCGCGCAACGCGGCCGGGATGCCGAGGCGGCCGTCGCCGATCACTGCGTACCGCAGCTGGGACGGCGCGGACTGGGCTCCGGCGCCGACCGGGCCGACGGATGGGGAACCGCAAGCGGCGAGGGCGAGCGTGGCGGCGCCGGCGCCGCTCAGACCGAGGAACCTGCGGCGCGAAAGGGTCGCGGGCATGGCAAGAACTCCGTTCGTGGGGAAGGGAAAGGTCAGACACCCCATGATTTTGTTTGTCAAGCGGCGGCTTGCTGGTCTCGGTTGTGGTGTGCCCAGGCGGTGTGTTCGTCGTAGGTGCTCCGGGTCTTGAGGCAGCCGTGCAGGATGCCGACGAGTCGGTTGGACAGCTGGCGTAAGGCGGCGTGGTGGTTCATGCCGCGGCCGCGGAGCTCGTCGTAGTAGGCGCGGGCGCCGGGTGAGGCGCGGAGGGCGCAGAAGGCCTGCTGGTGCAGGGCGTCGACGAGCCGGTCGTTGTGGACGAAGCGGGCCAGCACGGTCTTCTTCTTACCGGACTGGCGGGTGATCGGGCTGGTGCCGGCGTAGTTCTTCCGGTTCTTCGCGCTCGCGTAGCGGTCGGCGTCGTCGCCGAACTCGCCGAGGGCCCGGGCCCCGAGGATCTGTCCCATGCCGGGCTGGGACAGGTAGATCTCAGCGTCCCGGGCTCGGCCAAAACACGCCTGCACCTGCTCTTGCACGGCGGCGATCTCGGTGTTGAAGGCAGTGATCACGCTAACCAGGGACCGCACCGTCACCGCGTAGGCGGCGGCCACGGCCGGCGGCTGGGTCAGGTGTTCAGTGTGCAGCGCGGTCTGGATCGCGGTGGTCTTCTCGTCCACGTTGCGGCGCCGGGCCCGCTTGAGCGCGCCCGTGATCTGCGCGCGTGACACCCTGGCCGCCTGGTCCGGGTCCGGTGCCCGGCCAAGGAGTTCCAGTGCATCCGGGGCGAGGAGATCGTCGAAGGCTTCCAGCGCGGCGGGGAAGAACTCGCGCAGCGCGGTGCGTAGCCGCAGCATGTGCCGGTGCCGGTCCCAGATCAGCGTCTGGTGCGCCCGCGCCACCACCTTCACGGCCTGGGCCTGCTCGGTGTCACCGGCGACCGCGCGTAACTGATGACGGTCGGTGCGCACCATGTCGGCCAGGGCGTGCGCGTCCCCGGCGTCGCTTTTGGCGCCCGAGGTGCCGTGCCGCTCCCGATAGCGCGCCACCTGCCGCGGGTTGATCGCATACACCGTGTACCCGGCCGCGATCAGCGCCTGGACCCATGGACCTCGATCAGTCTCAATCCCGATCACGACCTGGTCAGGCTCGGCGCCCTCGGGCAGATGCTCACCGATCAGCGCGTGCAGCCGGGCAACCCCGGTCACGCCCTCCGGCAGCCGAGCCCGACCCAGCCGCCGACCCGTCTCATCCTGCACCTCGACATCGTGGTGATCTTCAGCCCAGTCATCTCCGACGAACAACACATACCCTCCACACGGTCAGCATCGTGTCCTGAGCAGCGCGGAAGAGGAACACCGGCGGCCTAATGGTCCAGTGCTCACGCCAGCCTTCGGCGGGCACGTCACCCCATCAGTGGTCACGTCCTCCCCACGACCAGCGGGGGCACGGTCTGACCTTAGGCATCGAATGCCTGGCGACGAGAGTGCTCACTCACTGGCCGCTACCGGACCCGAGTCTGCCCGGTGGCCGACCCGGTAGCTCCCATTAGGCGGTGGTGACGGTTTCCTGCGCGAGTAGCTCGTCGAGCAGTTCGGCGCGCCACCGCGCGAGGCGTTCGTCATCGCGCCGCCGTGGGCGCGGCAGGTCGACGGCCAGGTCTCGGACGATTCGGCCGCCGGCGAGTACGAGGACGCGGTCGGACAATGCGAGCGCCTCGTCCACGTCGTGCGTCACCAGCAGGACGGTGCTGCCGCGTTCCTGCCACAGTCCTTCGAGCAGGAGCTGCATGCGGACACGGGTGAGCGCGTCGAGCGCACCGAAGGGCTCGTCGAGCAGCAGCAGATCCGGCCGGTGGGCCAGCGCGCGGGCGAGCGCGACGCGCTGCCGCTGACCACCCGAAAGGTCCGAGGGCCAGGCGCGCTCCCGCCCGGCGAGCCCGACCGCGTTCAGCAGTTCAGTCACGTCGGCTGCGCGCGGGAGACCTAGCCGTACGTTGGCCTCGACCCGCTGCCACGGCAGCAACCGGTCCTCCTGGAACATCGTTCGCACTCGCGGCTCGCCGCCCTCGGGCCGGCTGAGACCGATCTCGCCGTCGTCGGTCCGTTCCAGCCCGGCGACCAGGCGGAGCAAAGTGGACTTTCCAGTTCCGCTCGCCCCGATCAGCGACACGAAGGAGCCCGCCGCGACGTCGAGGTCGAGACTGGCAAGCACGGGATGGTCGTAGGTCTTTGTCAGGCCACGTAGGCACACCGTCGTCGTCATGCGGAAGCTCCTCGCCGGAAATGGGGATGCCAGCGCAACGTGACCCGTTCGACGCTGCGGATCAGCGCGTCGGCAAGGAAGCCGGCGATCGCGTACAGCAGCACCGCCAATACGATCTGGTCAGTACGCAGCAGTTCGCGTGCGTTCTGCGCGAGGAAGCCGATCCCATCCCGCGAGGCGATCGTCTCGCCCACCACGAGCGTCAGCCACGCCACGCCGAGTGCGTAGCGGATTCCGGTCAGGATGGACGGCAGCGCGCCGGGCACTACCACCTGGCGGATCACGCCGAGCGGGCCGAGGCCGTAGGAGCGGCCGAGTTCGACGAGTTTCGGCTCTACACCGCGGATCCCGTTGACCGTGTTCAGGTAGACCGGGAACAACGTGCCGAGCGCGACCAGCAAGACTTTGGGCAGCTCGCCGATGCCGAACCAGGCGATCATCAGCGGCACCAGCGCCAGGTGCGGGATCGTGCGCACCATCTGCAACGAGCGGTCGAACAACCCCTCGGCGAGCCGCGACATGCCGACCGCGAACCCCAGCAGCAGCCCGGTCGCCGCGCCGATGCCGAAGCCGATCGAGATGCGCCGCAAGGAAGTCAGGATGTGCCGCTGCAGTTCGCCGGTGCCTTCCAGGTAGCGGCCGGTGTCGAGCACCTCGCTGATCGGCGGGAGTACCTCCTCGGGAATCAGCCCCGTGGACGAGCCCGTCTGCCACACGACGAGTAGGACGACAGGCACCACCCACGGCAGCCCGGCGCGCCAGACGCGACCGGGCCGCGCGCGGCGCGCGGGGGCTGAAGGAGCAGAAACAGAATCGACCGTGAGCACGGGTTCGGACATCGCGCAGCCTTCGGTGAGGGCGAACCGAAAAGGAGACCGGAAAGCGGCGAATGCGCACGCGGGCGCGACCGCGGCTCAGCGACAGAACGCGCCAGCGGTACGCACCAGGTCGATGTGCCGGCGGCTGGTCAGCTGCAGTCCGGCGATGGGGCTCATGGCGCATACCCTCGCCGATCCGTGAACGACGTGTCAATGCGATCGGCGACACATGAATACACCTGACGACAGTCGTCCACACGTCGGACAGAATGAGCACATGGCGCATTCCGTGACCGTGCCGGCCGGTGACACGACGGCCTATCTGCAGATCCGTGGCCGGATCCTGGACGGCGAGCTCATCGCGGGCAGCACCGTCACGGCCAGCGGGCTTGCGTGCGAGCTGCAGGTGTCGCGGTCACCGGTGCGGGAGGCACTGAGCCGCCTCGAACTCGAAGGACTCGTCGAGCGCACCGCGACGGGCTACCGCGTCCCGCTGCGTTCGGCCGAGGAGATCCTGGAGATCTGCGATGCCCGCATCGCGCTTGACGCCGCGTCCGCGCAGGCGGCGGCGCAGCACGCCTCGGAACTGGACCTCGCGCGGCTGGAGCATCTCCTCGAACAGGCGGCGGGCGCGGAGGACATCGCCTCCCGGCTGCGCCTTGATCACGAGTTCCACCTCGCGCTGCGGGCGGCCGGCCGCAACAAGACGATCAGCCGCCTGCTCGACGGCCTGGAGACCCAGCTCGCCGCCCACGACTCGCGGTCCACGTCCGCGCCGGACAACCTGGAGCGGATCCTCGACGAGCACCGCGAGATCTTCGACGCGGTCCGCGACCGGGACGCAGAGAAGGCACGCGCGGCGATGACGGCGCATCAGAGGAGGGCGCGCGACCTGCGCATCGCGACCCTCGTCCGCCACGGCAGCTGAGCCGCGGCCAGCTGCGCGCAACGGTAGGCATCACTGTTGTTGGGTGGCGTCGCGATCCGCTTTCCGCGCAGATCGGCGACCGTCCGGTATGGACTGTTTTCCGTCACGAGTGTCGCGGAGATGGAGGGAACGGTCCAACCGTCCGCTAATCCGAGGACAGCTTACGTTCCTGCGCGGTCTATGTGGCGCAACGCATGGGCGGGTAGCTTCGGCGCGTTGCCGCGCCGGAGTCGGGTAGGACCGCCGCATTGCTGCGGCGGTCCCCTGAGAACCGTGCATGCGACTCGTTGCCGCACACGGCTCAAGCAAGCCGCGAGGGCAAGCTGGCGGGCTGAAGCCGTTTGGGGCGGCTGCCGCTGGACCTGTTGGAGTCCCCGTTGGCAGTGGGCTCAGGACGGATTCGGCGCCGTCGAGGCCCCAGCGGGCTCCGCTGATGTCGAGGCGGTCGGTGACGAGGTGGCGGGCGGCTCGAACCTTCACCGTTCCCGAAGTACTCTCGTACAGGCGGTACGGTCGTGCTGGGCGCACAGCCGGCCCCGGAGGCCGCATTTCCGCTGATTGAGCGGGAACGAGTCACTGTCACCGGCCTCGTTCCGGGACTGCTGAACAGCTGGACGGAGTCGCCGCTGAAAACCCGACATGACCTGTCCAGCCTGCGACTCATCCAGGTTGGTGGCGCCAGACTGGGGCGTGACCTGGCCGAGCAGGTGCGAGCAGGATTCGGTTGCGCGGTGCAGCAGGTGTTCGGCATGACCGAGGGCCTGCTGAACTTCACCAGGCTCGACGACCCCGAGGACATTGTGTTCGGCACCCAAGGAAAGCCGCTGTCGCCCGACGATGAGATCAAGGTGGTCGACGACGCCGACATGGAGGTGACTCCCGGCTCACCCGGTCACCTCCTCGCGCGCGGGCCTTACACGATTCGCGGCTACTACCGAGCCCCCGAGCACAACGCCACTGCGTTCACCGCCGAAGGGTTCTACCGCACCGGCGACATAGTCCGGCAGCTACCGTCCGGACATCTCGTTGTCGTCGGCCGTGCCAAGGACCAGATCAACCGGGGCGGTCAGAAGATCGCTGCCGAGGAGATCGAGAATCACCTGTCCGCCCATCCGGACATCGTTGAGGCAGCCGTGGTCGCGATGCCTGACTCCTTTCTCGGCGAACGAACCTGTGCCCACGTGGTGTCCGCCAACCCCGCGCTCACGGCAAGCGACGTCTTATTGATGCGCAGGGCAAATATGTGATGTCAGGCGGCGTAGCGGACTTCGGGTTTGCCGAAGTAGGAGCGAACTCGGTCGGGCAGCTTCTGGAGTCGGTGGAGGAAGGAGCGGACCCCTGTTTCCAGCTCGTCGCGGGTTTTCGGTGCTGTGCCGGTGGACACGGCGCGTTTGAGGTCGGCACCCCGGATCTCGTCGGGGTTGAGCTCGGGGCTGTAGCCGGGAAGGAAGTGCATCTCGATGTCCGAGCGGTGTTCGGTGAGCCACTTCTGGACGGTCTTACGGCGGTGGACGGGGTGTCCGTCGACGATCAGGTGGACCTTACGGCCGTGATGGCCGGCCAGGCGGTTGAGGAAGGGGAGGAAGACCCCGGCGTTGAACGACCCGATGTAGACGGTGAAGTACAGCTCGCCCTTGTTGCCGATCGCGCACATGGCGTTCACGCTGAACCGCTTGCCTGTCTTGCCCACCACCGGCGTCGTGCCCCTCGGGGCCCAGGTGCGGCCCACGGCGGCGTCCGAGCGGATCCCGGTCTGGTCCAGCCACAGCACCGTCGCGCCTTCGCGGCGGGCGCGGGCGGCGATAGCCGGATAGTGCTCTTCCAGCCACACCCGCACCGCTTCGGGATTCTGCTCGTAGGCTTTGCGGATCGGTTTCTGCGGTGACAGCCCCCAGGAACGCAGGTATTTGCCGACCGTGGTCAGGCTCAACACGATGCCGTGCCGCACCCGGATCAGCTCGGCCACGGCCTTGCGGGTCCACACCAGGCCGGTCAGCCCGAACGTGGCCGGGGTGTGCTCGGCGACCGCATACCGCAGCCTGCGCTGCCGGCGGGCACTCAACGCTTTCTGCTCCCCGGCCTTGCGACCCCGGCGACGCGCGGCAAGACCCTTCGAACCGCGTTTTCGCCACGCCTGCACCCATCTGGACACCGACTGCGCCGACACCGCGAACACCTGCGCCGCCTCGGCCTGGGTCATCCCACCATGGACAGCCGCTACCACCCTGCGCCGCAGATCCTCCTGCGTCTCAGGCGATAACCTCCGCGCATCCCGCACACCAGCGATCATGCCAGATCAACGAAGATCAGACCTTTGAGTTCCCGATCAATAAGTTTCGTCCGTGGCAGAGACATCGCCGTGCACAGGGTTCCTGATCGGGTTGAATTCCTCGATCGGCTACCAAGAACACCGATCGGTAAGATCGACAAGGAGCTGCTCCGAAACCAGAGCGCGACCGCAGCGTCTCAGACGCGGCAGAACAACACGCACTCCACGTACAGTCTGACCGCCGACCAGATACGGCTCGACATAGCACAAGTCCTAGACCTGCCTGACGAGATGCTTACCGATGACGCGCAACTACTCGACCACGGACTTGACTCACTCCGGCTGATCAAGCTGGTGGAGGGCTGACGCGCCGCCGGTGCGACGGCCAGGTTCGCCGAGCTCGCCGAGCATCCCACAGTGGGTGCTTGGGTTGCCTTGCTGGTCCGGCAGTAGGCCCGACATGAAGGCATCTAAATCGGACAGTTTACCGCTGACCGCCACCCAGCAGCTTGTCTGGCTCGCGCAGCGGCTCGCTCCGGCGAGTCCGCTCTACAACGCGACTGAATGCGTAGAAATCCACGGGCCGCTGGACACCTCGCTGCTCGAGATGGCCGTACGCACGACCGCTACCGAGGCGGATGCGCTCAATGCGTGCTTTGTCGAGAACAAGGGCCACGCGACACAACTTCTACGGTCCGCTGCGGACTGGCCGTTTCCCGTAATTGATCTGTGCGGCGACTCCGATCCAAGGACAGCCGCCAATCGGTGGAAGGTGGGTGGCCTCGCCAAGCTGGTGGATCTGGCTAATGGACCCGTGTTTGGCCACGCGCTGTTCATCCTCGGCCCGGAACACCATGTCTGGTACCACCGGTGCCATCACATCGCATTGGACGGTTACGGTTTTCCTTATCGCTCAGCGGGTTGCGCAGCTCTACACTGCCTCGACCAATAACCGGAGGTGGTTCGGCGCACTCCGCGACGTCGTCGAGGCCGATCACGCCTACCAGTTGTCCGAACAGCGGGTAGTCGACCGAAACTTCTGGCAGGCCCGCTTCGCTGATAGCCCATCGATTCCCAGCTTCGGTGATCGATCAGCAGGTCCCTGCGGGCACATGCTTCGCCAGAGCAAACGGCTGCCAGCGGACGTCGCGCACGGGCTATGGCAGGTGGCTCAGTCGGCCGGTGTCAGCTGGGCGACGCTCGTACTGGCGGTGGTAGCTCGCCATTTGCATCGCCGAACGGGGGCGGACGAGATAGTGCTCTGCTCGTCCGTGATGGGTCGGCTGGGTTCACCGGCAGCACGGACACCCGCGATGATCGCCAATATCGTTCCACTCCGGGTGACCGAGCGGACCGACGACCTGCTCCATATTGCGCGCTCGATTGCACAGGAACAACGGGCGATCCAACCACATACGCGTTATCGCGGTGAACACTTGCGGCGCGACTTGCGGCTGCTCGGTGGCACGCGGCGACTGTACGGGCCCGTGGTCAACGTACTTCCGTTCGACTACGACCTCTGGTTCGGTAGCAGTCGTGGCGTTGCCAAGAGCGTGTCAACCGGAGCGCAGGCCATCGAGGACATCGCGATCCACCTCCACGTACGATCGAACTGTCCGCCAGAGCTTGATCTCGACGCGAATCCTCTCTGCTACAGCGATGCGGAGCTTGCCACGCATCTGCACGAGCTAGCCGCAGCCCTGGTCGACGCCGCGGGGAAAGCCCCGTCGTCTCGAGGACGGACCCCCATGGTGCACAGTGACGCCCGCCGATACCACCGCGACACCAGCCTGCTAAGCCTGCTGAATTCATGGAGTCGGCAGACACCGTCGGCGTGCGCCGTGCGAGACGGCAACACGGGGCTGAGCTACGACGCGCTGGATCGGCGAGCCAACGCTTTGGCACACCGTCTTGTGGCTCGCGGAGTCGAAATCGGGCAGCCAGTCGGTGTGTTGGGACATCGTGGTGTCGAGGCCATAGTGGCCATGGTGGGCATCCTCATAACTGGCGGAGCGTACGTGCCGCTCGACGCCGCCTATCCACCGGCACGACTTGCCACGATGGCCGAAGAAACCGAGCTGTTGTGCGTCGTCGAGGTCGGAGGCGCCCGGCACGACCTCGACGTGCCAACGGTGACCGTGGATCACGAGGATTCAGTGCAACCCCCGACGCTGACCAGGCCGCTGACCGGAGCAGACCTGGCATACGTGATGTTCACTTCGGGTTCCACCGGTCGTCCAAAGGCGGTCGGTGTGCCGTATCGAGCGGTCAGCCGCCTCGTGGTCGACACCAACTGCGTGTCGATCAGCCAGAACTTGACCACGACCGCCCGGCGATTCTGCTTAACGGCGGCCCTGGGGAACAAGCGAGCCTGAACAGTACGGGTGGCTCGCGGAGCTTCGGTTTTTCGCCGCGCGTTTCAGGCGGACTCTGGCCTACTTCGTCGTGCGTCGGCCGGCGGGTTGATCGCCGCCCCTTTGCAGTACGGCCACGTCCACTCGCGGGTCATTCTCGCCTATGCCGACGGCAGCGAGTTGCGCCCTGGACGGTAGAAACGACTTCGCCAGGGCTCTGCTGCCCTCCCCCGCAGGGGCGGGTGGCCCGAGGGATCACCTGACGCCCAGGCAAGGTACCGCACGGCCGCAGGTGATACCAGAATTCGCCGCCATCGACCCACCCGCGACGGCGGTGATGCCGGCATTTATCGGCGGATACGTCACACATCGCCGACGAATCCAGAATCTTGGCCCAGCAAGCGGACGTTCGTGGCAGTCGGCCAGCCCAGGCCCGTGTCCGGGACAGAGGCCTGGGTGGCCGCGGCGAGGTCCTTGGCCCGCTGGATTCCCAGCAGGCCTATACGGCGCCGGTGGACTGGAGCACCTTCGCCAGCGCGTCGACGAGCAGGTCGATGTCTTCGTCGGTCGCGACAAGGGGAGGCGCGAACCGCACGGTCGATTCGTGGGTGTCCTTCGCGAGCACTCCATGCTCGAGAAGCCCCTCGCAGACCTGCCGGCCGGTCATCAGCTCCGGGTCGATGTCGATGCCGGCCCACGCTCCATGCACGCGGGCGCTGATCAGGCCGTGCCCGATGAGGCCGTCGAGCCGCTCGGCCAGCCGCGCGCCGATCCGTCGGGCTCGCTCCTGGTACTCCCCGGTGCGCAGCAGTTCGACGACCTCGAGCCCGACCGCCGCGGCGAGGGGATTGCCACCGAAGGTCGAGCCGTGGCTGCCGGGGGTGACGACCCCGAGAATCTCCTCGTCGGCGGCCACCGCCGAGACCGGGTACAGGCCACCGCCGAGGGCCTTGCCGAGGATGTAGATGTCGGGGACCACGTCGACGTGGTCGCAGGCGAAGGTGCGGCCGGTTCGCGCGAGCCCCGCCTGGATCTCGTCGGCCACCATCAGCACCCGCTGCTCGGTGCAGAGCTCTCGCAGCCCCTGCAGGAAGCCCTTGGGCGGCAGGATGACACCACCCTCGCCCTGGACGGGCTCGAAGAGGACGGCGACGACCGACGGGTTGATCGCCTCCCGCAGCGCATCGAGGTCGCCGTAAGGGACGCTGACGAACCCGGGCGTGAACGGTCCGTAGTCCGCGGTCGCGACGTCGTCGTCGGAGAAGCTGACGATCGTGGTCGTGCGTCCGTGGAAGTTGCCGTGCATCGTCACGATGGTCGCGCTGCCGGGATCGACGCTTTTGACGCGGTAGCCCCACTTGCGGGCCACCTTGATCGCGGTCTCGACGGCCTCCGCGCCGGAGTTCATCGGCAGGACCATGTCCTTGCCGGTGAGCTCGGCGAGTGCCTGGGAGAACGGGCCGAGGCGGTCGTTGTAGAAGGCGCGGCTGGTCAGGGTGAGTCGTCCGAGCTGCTCGTGTGCGCGGGCGACGAGCCGCGGGTGCAGGTGGCCGAAGTTCAGCGCCGAGTACCCGGCGAGGCAGTCGAGGTACCGCCGGCCCTCGACATCGGTCACCCAGGCTCCTTCCCCGTGGGCCAGCACTACGGGGAGCGGGTGGTAGTTGTGCGCCGCGTAGCGCTCGGTCTGGGCGGTGTGGCGGTCGGAGGCGGTGAGCGTCCCAAGGTCAGCGGAGGCCATACCGACCATAGAACAGTTTGTTTCAGTTGAAGTCAATACCGCCGAATCTGTAACCTGTGTTTCGGCCTCGCCTCCTGCGCGAAACCTGGCCGGGACCACGATGGACGACTCCCGGGCCACCAACTGCTGCTGGGCACCATCCGACCGGCCGAAACGGCGGATGCGGAAGCCGCGGTGGAGGCCGCCCGCGAGGCGGCCCGGGCCTGGCGTGGCCTGCCCTTCGAGGAGCGTGGCGGTGTTCCTGCGAGCCGCGGGGCTGTTGTCCGGGCCGGGGCGGGCGCGTCCGGTCGCCGCCACGATGCTGGGCCAGGCACGGAGGCATGACCGGGACCGACCGCCAGCTCGACCGCGTCAGCCACGGTATGCGTTTGACCGCCGGAAACTTCTATGTCAACGACAAGCCCGCCGGGGGCGGCCGTGGGGCAGCAGTCCTTCGTTCCGGCTTGAAAGCACAGCTATCGGCAGATGGCACAGGATCTGTAATTTCCGTTTCAGAGAGGCCGTGTTGCTGATAATTTGTCATCATGACTGAGATCCTCGGCGGGTTCGCCTCGGTCCGCGCTCTGGCGATGGAGAAGCTCGACGACTTCAGCAATAGCGAGCGAAAGGTTGCGCGAGCGCTGCTGGCCAACTACCCGACCGCCGGTCTGACGACCGTCGCCGATCTGGCCGAACGGGGCGGGGTCAGCTCTCCCACCGTCGTGCGGTTCGTGACCCGGCTGGGGTTTTCCGGCTTTCCCTCCTTTCAGCGCGCGCTCGTGCACGAGTTGAACGGCGAGCTCGGGTCCCCACTCAAGCAGATCGCGGCGAAGCGCACGTCGGAGGAAGGCGTGCTGCCCGAGACGCTCAGCTCCTTCGCCGAGATGCTCTCGTCCAGCTACGCCGACCTGCCGGAGTCGGAGTTCGGTCGTCTGGTGGGCCTGCTCAGCGACCCGGGTCGAGAGATCCGGGTCGCGGGCGGCCGGTTCAGCCGGCTGCTGGCGGAGTATCTGGTCGTGCACCTGCGCCTGATCCGGTCGGGCGTGGCGTTGGTGAGCAACGACGAGATCGACCGACGGAGCACGGTGGTGGAGGCGACGGGCAGCACCGTGTTCGTCATCTTCGATTACCGCCGCTACACCGACCTCAACCTGCGCTTTTCCCAGCAGATGGCGGACAGGGGAGTGACGGTGTGCCTGATGACCGACAACTGGCTCTCGCCCATCGCGAAGGTCGCCAAGGTCGTGCTGCCCGTGCGTGTCGACTCCGCCTCACCGTTCGACTCGCTGGTCGCGGCGACCGCGGTGACGGAGAGTGTCATCGCCGCGGTCGCCGAGCGCCGGGGTGCGAAGGGCGTGGAAAGGCTCCAACAGATCGAGGAGAACACCGAGTAGGCGCTCTCCTCGATCCGGCCTCTCTGACCGGGCGACGCCCGGTCTGTCATTGCATGGCGCCGCTGGTCAACCGCACCGGATCGGTCTGGTCGGCCTGGCGAGGCTTGTCGCCTCCCTTCCCGCGGGGGCGGGGGAGTCGGAGCTCGCGCACGTTCATCACCCCGTAAGGCGCCTTGATCAGGATGACCAGCAGGACCGCCGCGAGCAGCAGGTCGGCGGTGCCCGCCGGGAGCGCCACGCCCCCGGTCAGCCCACCGTCCTGCAGGCGCCGCAGCAGCTCCTGCAGGGCGCTGACGCCGATCGCCCCGATCACGGCACCGCTGAGGGAGAGGTAGCCGCCGAGCACCACCATCACCACAAAGGCGAAGGTCGTGGAGAGGAAGAACCCGCTCACGTTGAACGTGGCCAGGAACGACGCGTACAGCGAACCGGAGATCCCGCAGAGGACCGCGCTGAGGACCCAGGCGATCGCTCGGTGGCGCCCGACGGAGATCCCCGCCGCTTCGGCCGCCCAGAAGTCGTCACGGGAGGCCTTGAGCTGCAGTCCGCTGCGCGAGCACCGGTAGGCCCAGGCTACGACGATTGTGATCGCGACGACGGCCAGTGCGGTCCAGACCGTGGTGACCTTGGGGATCCCGATCATGCTGGAGGAGCCGCGGGTCACGTCGGTCCAGCTGTTCAGCACGTTGTAGACGATCACCAGCACTGCCAGGGTGGCGATGCCGGACTGCAGGCCGCTCAGTCGCGCGACGATCGGTGAGGTGAGCAGCCCGAGCAGTCCTGCCGCCAGGCCGGAGATCACGAGCGCCTCCGGAAACGGGGCGTGGACCTCGCCCAGCCACGCCAGGGGCGCGGGCAGGTGCGGGAACAGGGTGTTCTTCAGCGGTACCGGGATGGTCAGGTAGGCGGTGGCGTAGGCGCCGACGGCCATGAACGCCACGTGCCCGAACGACATCACCCCGGAGTTGCCGGTGAAGACCGAAAGCCCGGCGACGAACACGACCGAGATCAGTGTCATGGTGACCACGCGGCCGAGCGCGCCACCGCTGAAGGCCCCGACCAGCGCGCAGAGGACACACAGCCCCACGAGCAGAGCGGGGGTCTGGAGCCAGTCGAACTTGTTCCTCATGAGACACGCACCTTCGCGCTGCTGAGCAGGCCCTGGGGCCTGATGACCAGGACGGCGATCAGGGCCGTGAAGAGGACGGCGTCGCGGAAGGCGATCAGCCCGGTCGGGAGGACCGTCTCGAGCAGCGTCGTGGCCACGCCGAGGATGAACCCGCCCAGTGCCGCGCCCTTCAGGCTGCGCAGCCCACCGAGTACCGCCCCGACCACGCCGATGAGCATCGGCTGCAGGCCCATCTCGGCGGACACCGCGCCTTGGCGTGCGACGAGCACGACCGATCCGGCGGCGGCCAGGAGCCCGACGATCGCGAAGGCGCCAGGGATGACGAGGTTCGCCCGCACGCCGAGCACGGAGGCCATCTCGAAGTTCTCGGCCGCGGCGCGCAGCTGGATGCCCAGGCTTGTGCGGGTCATCAGCCAGGCGACGGCACCGAGGATGAGCCCGCAGAGCACGAGGGTGCCGATCTCCAGGACGCTGATGTCGGCGCCGAGGAGCTGGAAGCGCTGTCCCAGGAACGGCTCCGGGGCCACGCCCTGGGCGCGCGGGAGTACGGTCATGCGGGCCAGGCTCTGGATCGCGAGGCTGACGGCGAAGGAGGCGATCATCAGGGTGATCGGGTCGGCGTCACGCAGCGGGCGGAAGGCCAGCACCTCGCAGACGACGGCGACGATGACGGCGAGCACCACGGCGGCACCGACGGAGAGCGCCCAGGGCTGGTCGCGGAACAGGTAGAGGGCAAAGCCGCCGGCCATGACGATCTCGCCGTAGGCGAAGTTCAACAGGCCCAGGACGCCGAACAGCAGCGCCACACCGATGGTGAGCAGCGCGTAGAGGGCGCCCAGGCCGATCGCGGAGACGACGAATTCGAGGATCACTGCGAAGCACCTGCTTCGGAGGGTGAGAAGCCGAGGTAGTCGACCACGGCAGGGATGTCTTGGAGTTCGGCCGCGGTCCCGGCACCGAGCACCTTGCCCGGCGCCTGCAGGACGTAGGCGCGGTCGCTGACCTCGAGCGCGCGCATGGCGTTCTGCTCGACCAGCAGGATCGTCGTGCCCTCGGCCCGGAGACCGGCGATCACATCGAAGATCAGATCGATGATGATCGGCGCCAGGCCCAGGGTGGGCTCGTCGAGCAACAGCAGGCGGGGATCGAGGATCAGGGCGCGGGCGATTGCGAGTTGCTGCTGCTCGCCGCCGGAGAGCAGGCTCGCCCCGCGGCCCCAGTACTTGCGCAGCACGGGGAAGCGTTCGAGTTCCCGCTCGATGCGGGCGGCGACGGCGGCCTTGTCCTTGCAGGCGACCCCACCGAGACGCAGGTTCTCGCCCACGGACAGGTTCGCGAACACTCCGCCGCGCTCGGGCACGTAGGACAGCTGGCTGCGTACCGGTGAGAACGCCCGGGATCCGACCTGGACGTCGTCGACCCTGATGCTTCCGCCGGCCAGCGGGACCAGGCCCATGACGGCTTTGAGCAGGGTGCTCTTCCCGGCGCCGTTCTGGCCGATGACCGAGACGAGTTGCCCCTCTCCGACCTCGAGCGTGCATCCCTGGACCGCGCGCACGGCCGCGCCGTACTGGACCGACACGTCGTCGATGTGCAGGACCATGTCAGTATCGCTTCCCGAAGTAGATTTCGATCACCTGTGGGTCCTTGCGGACCGCCGGCGGGTTGCCCTCGACGACCGTGCGACCGCTGTCGAGCACATGCAGCCGATCGCAGGTCCCCATCACGACCGCCATGTCGTGCTCGACGAGCAGGACACCGCAGGACCGACGGCGGGCGAACCCGCGGATCGTGTTGATCAGATCGACGGCCTCGGCCTCGTTCTGCCCCGCGGCCGGTTCGTCGAGCAGCAGGAACCGCGGACGGGTCGCCAGAGCGCGGGCGATCGCGGCGGTTCTGATCTGCCCGGCGGGCAGGCTCGACGCCGGGGCCGCCGCGACGGCCCCGAGTCCGAGCTCGTCGATGATCTCGTCGCGCAGCTTGCGGGCTGCGCTGCGGCGCAGACGCCCGCCGAGGGCGGCCGCCTCGACGTTCTCCGCGACGCTGAGCCGGGCGAAGACCCGGCCGCTCTGGAAGGTCCGCACAATCCCGAGCCGGGCCCGGTGCCGCATGGACATCCGGGTGACATCGCGGTCGTCGAGATGGATCGAACCGCTGGTGGCCCGCAGCATCCCGCAGAGCAGGTTCAGCGTGCTTGTCTTCCCCGAGCCGTTGGGACCGATGAGCCCCAGGACCTCACCCGAGCGGACCGTGATCGAGACACCGTCCACGGCCTTCACACCGTCGAAGTGGATGCCGCCGTCGACCATCTGGAGCTGCGACCGAGTGGTGGGCGCTTCGGTGGCCGCTGCGGCGGCTGGTGCGGTCGGGCTGCTCATGACGCGCAGGTGTTGCCGTCGCCGACGTTGGGGATGGCGTCGACGCGCTGCTGACCAACGAACTTCATGCTGCCCTGTTCGACCCCGATCACCGTCAGAGGCATGTTGGTGATCTTGTGACAGGTCGGGGAGAAGTACGTGACGTCGCCGATGGGCGTCGTGACGGGCTTGCTGTTCTCGAGCGCGGCCTTGATCTGCTCGCCGGAGCCCGGCCCGACCCCGTCGAGCAACGAACCGACCGCCGAGATCAGGTTGTAGCCAAGCAGCGCGTAGCTCGAGGCCGGCTTGGCGCCGTACTGCTTCTCGTAGTCGGAGACGAAGGAGTCCAGGCCGTTCTGCCCGGAGCCGCTGCAGTAGGAGTAGCAGGCGAAGGCCGTGTAGTAGATGTCGCTGGCCCGGTTGCCCACGATTCCGAGCAGGACCTGGCCGTCCAGCGCGGCCGGGCCGACGATCGGTGCCGTCACGCCCGCGTCGCGCAGCTGGCGGATTGCGGTCGCGCCGCCCGGGTTCCAGCTGGCCACGTAGACGAAGTCGGGCTTGGGGGAAAGGTTGCGCAGCCGGTTGGCCTGGCTGCTGATGTCGACGTTGTCGCCGCCGGGGAAGGCGTCCTCGCCGACGATGGTGCCGCCCTGCTTCTCGAACTCGGCGCGGAAGTACTTCCCGGCCGACTTGGTGTACTCGATGCTCTCGTCCTGGATGACGTAGGCGGACTTCCAGCCGCGCTGGATCGCCCAGGCGGCACCGGTGGCGCCCTCGACGTCGCTACCGGCGTTGCCGGAGAAGATGTAGTCGCCGAGGGTCTTCGTGTCGGCCATCTTCGGGTCGCCGGCACAGATCGAGATCGCCGGGATGGAGGCGGCCTGGGCGACCGAGGCCCCGGGTGCGCTCAGGTCGAAGTCGCACGGGGTGACCAGGAGGTTCACGCCCTCGGACACCAGTTCTGTGGCGACCGTGCCGACCGTGTCGGGGTCTGACCGGACGTCCTTGACGATGGCCTTGATCTGGCGGCCGCCGATGCCGCCTTGGGCGTTGAGCTGCGCGACGCGCATCAGCGCGGCGTTGCCCGGCTCGACGTCGAAGGGCGCCATCGGGCCGCTCTGGCTGAGCGCGAATCCGATGGTCACGGTGTCGGAGTCGCCGGAATCACCGGAACCGCCTGCGGAGTCGGTGCCGGTGCAGCCCGCGGCGGCGAGCACGGCCGCGAGTGAGAACGCCGCGAGAGCGGTCCTCTTGGCCGATTTTGGGCGCGCTGAACAGAGCATGTGTCCTACCTAGGCTCAGTGAGGGTTTTGGGTGCCGTGCGGAACTGCGGCCGTCGTCGCACGCCGCGGACTGCTGGTTTGCGCTTGTAGTGCGCGGTACTGCCGGTAGTTCTGGGTAATGCCGGGTAGTGCTCCGCCGGGTGCCGGTGAGTGGGTAGCGGTGGTCAGGAGATGGCTGCGGTGAGCGCGTTGTGGACGCATTCGAGCGCGAAGTCGACGTCGGCCTCGGTGGTGGCCGCGTTGAGTCGGCGGTCGCCGGTCGGGAAGGCGGGCTCGAGCACGCCCTGGGCGAGCAGCGAGCTGTGGTACTTGGCGTACATGTCGGCGTCGGACTCCATCGCCTGACGGAAGTTCACCGGCAACTCGGGGCGGAAGTAGACGCACCACTCCGAGCCGAGGCCGGCGACGGTGGCCGGGACGTTCAGGCTGTCGATCGCCTTCTGGATCCCGCTGCGCATCTGCTCACCGCGGGCGTAGAGGGCGCCGAACACGTCCTCGGTCTGCATGATCGCGAGGGTCTTGTTCGCGGCGGCGAGGGCGTAGGGCGAGGCGTTGTAGGTGCCGTCGACGGTTGCCTCGTTCTTGCTGTAGGCACCCAGGTGGCTCATGAGGGCGTCGGTGCCGGCGAGGCCGGCGAGGGAGTAGCCGTTGGCGACGGCCTTGCCGAACGCGGTGAGGTCGGGGACGACCCCGCACACGGACTGGTAGCCGCCGATCGCGACCCGGAATCCGGTCTTGACCTCGTCGAGGACCATGACCACGCCGTTGCGGGTGCACAGGGTCCGCAGCAGCTCGAGGAACCCGGGGGCGGCGGGCACGCAGCCGAAGCTGTGCACGTAGCCCTCGGCGAACGCGGCGGCGAGCTGGTCGCCGAACTGGTCGAAGGCGGCGCGGAGCCCGGCCTCGTCGTTCCACTCCACGACCACGACGTCGTCGACGACGGCCGGGTGCAGGCCTCCGCCGTTGGGTGTGTTCAGCCGGGTGGCGGTGGTCAGGTCCTTTCGCGAGCTGCCGACCGCGACGTGGTCGTTCCAGCCGTGGTATGACCCGTGGAACTTAAGGATCTTGAGCCGACCGGTCGCTGCGCGGGAGAGGTGGACCGCGTGCATGGTGGCGTCGGTGCCGGAGGTGCAGAAGACGACCTTCTCGGCGGAGGGCATGACCTGACAGATGGTCTCGGCCAGCTGAGCCTCACCAGGCTGGGGGCCGACGCCCGTCAGGTCGCAGGTGCTTGCCGCCTCGTAGACCGCGCGGTTGACCCGGTCGTCACAGTGGCCGAGGACGATCGGGCCCCAGGCGTTGAGGAAGTCGACGTAGCGGCGGTCCTCGTCGTCCCAGACGTAGGCGCCGGAGCTGCGGACGAACGCCTGCGCCCAGCCGACGCGGTGCCCGGAGGAGACGCCCCGGGGCACGACGGCACGAGCGCGGTCCCAGGTCGCGGAGGCCTCGGCTCGCTGGACGGCGTCACTGGGCGATGTGGGCACGGAGCTCTCCTTGCTTGGAACGGGGGTGGGCGGGCTGGTCGGCAGCCGACGTTAGGTCGGCACGCAGGGCCGCGCTGAGGCGTTCGGCGACCATGACGACGGGCAGGTGGGTGTTCGCGCTGGGGACCTCGGGCATGACCGAGCAGTCGATGACCCGCACGTGGCGCAGCCCGTAGACGCGACCGCGTTCGTCGACGACCGCATCGGGGTCGTCCCGGGTGCCCATGCGGGCGGTGCCCACGACGTGGAAGTAGTCACCGACCGACGCGGCCAGCCATTTCTCGTAGACCTGCGGGTCGTCCAGGGCGGAGACCGGGGTGCCGGCGTCGTCGATGAACGCGGCCTCGACGATCTCGGTGAACGCCGGGGTCTGCAGCAGTCGCCGGACGTGGCCGAGGGCCTCGCGCATGACCGACCGGTCCTGCTCGTCGGTCAGCATGCGCTCGGTGACGACCGGGGGCCCCGTGGGGCGGTCGGGGTTGAGCGTGACCTGGCCCCGGGAACGGACCGCCATCACCGCGGCCATAAGGACGCCGTGGTGCGGCGGTGCGGACTCGGTCAGGGCCCCGTGCATCGGCAGGATGTGGATGTCTCCCTCGCCGTAGGACGACGAGAGCCGCAGCACGGCGTTGATGCACGGCAGGCCGAGGTTCACATCCTGGTATTGGGGGCGCAGGGCCAGCTTGATCGACGCGGCGGGGTGGTCCTGCAGGCCGCGCCCCACACCGGGCCGGTCGCACTCGCTGCGCAGCAGGATCGCCGGCGTCTCGATCGCCCCGGCGCACAGGACGACCTCGTCGGCATCGATCACCGTGCCGTCGACGAGAACGACACCGTGCACGTCCTCGCCGCGGCGCAGCAGGCGGTCGGCCTTGGCGGTGGTGCGCACCTCCAGGTTCGGCCGGTCGCGGCAGGGGTCCAGGTAGAGCTCCCGGGAGGAGCGCCTGCCGGCCCGATCCGCATTGCGCCACAGGCCACCGGATCCGTCGGCCGGGGAGGAGTAAGTGTCGACCTCCCGCGGGAGGTCGAGCGCGGCGGCGGAGTCGGCCAACGCCCGGTCGATCGGGGTGTACTCCGGCACGGGCGAGCGCAGCAGCTCCCGCTTGAGGTCTACGAAGGTGGGTTCCACCTGCGCCCAGCTCCAGTCGGTGAGTCCGTAGACGCGCGCCCACCGGTCGTAGTCCCGCGGGAGCCCGGGCAAGGCCAGCATGGCATTCACCGAGCCGGACCCGCCGATCCCGCGACCACGGTGGTAGTTGCGCGGGAGGTCGTCGGCCAGGCGGGTCGCCTGCAGCTCCGGATCGAACGCCGCCGCGGCGCCCATGGCGTCGATCCAGTTCACCGACGCCAGGGCGCGTGCGATGTCGGAGCCCGAATGGTCGGGCCCGGCCTCGACGAGTACGACCTCGTGGTCAGGGTCCTCGCTCAGGCGGGCGGCGACCACGGATCCGGCACTCCCGGCGCCGATGACCACTATCCGGCTCACGGCAATCTCCTGTCTGGTCTGTGCGTCTGGACGTCTGGACGTCTGTGCTCTGCATCCGAGGGTTGGTCAGCGCGTCGGTGGGACGAAGAAGTGGGGGTTGAGCAGCAGCAGGTCGTCGCGGGAGAGCTCGGAGAGGCTGCTGCGCCCGATGCCGTACATCGTTTCCCGGATCCCGTTCCGGAGAACCTGCAGGACCTGGTAGACGCCCTCCTCGCCGCCGGCGGCCAGGCCGTAGAGGAAGGCGCGGCCGATGAACACAGCCTTGGCTCCGAGCGCGACGGCCTTCACCACGTCCGAGCCCCGGCGGATGCCGCCGTCGACCATGACATCGACCTGGTCTCCGACGGCCTCGACCAAGTAGGGCAGCTGACGCAGCGGCGAGGGGGTGCCGTCAATGTTGTTGCCGCCGTGGTTGGACAGCGAGATCGCATCCGCACCGAGGTCGACGCAGAGCTTGGCGTCGCGCACGGTGCTGATGCCCTTGACCATGAAGGGACCACCCCACAGATCGCGCAGCCACTTGACGTCGTCCCACGTCGGAGGCGGGGTCGCCTCGAAGTCGGCCCAAGCCTTGCCGAAGTACGGCACGCGACCGTCCAGCGTGACGAGGTTGGGTACCCGCAGCTCCGGGATCCGGCCACGTCGCAGATAGCCGATGAGCCATCCCGGACGGGAGAGCGCATGGGGTGCCAGCCGTGCCAGCGTGGAGACGCTGCGATCGCTCGGCGGCGCGGGCGGCACGCCCCAGTCGCGTCGCGGGGTGAACGACCAGTCCAGGGTCACGATCAACGCCTTGGCGCCGGCGGCGCGGGCGGCCTCGACGCGAGCCTCGATCTCCGGCCGGGACCCGACCCAGTAGAGCTGGAAGATGGTGCTGTCATTGGCGCGCGCGACGTCGGCGACCGAGTCCGAGGACCAGGAGCTCAGGCCGATCGCGGTCCCCGCTCGGGCGGCGGCCCGCGCGACGCCGACCTCGCCGTCGGGGTGGATCGCCTGGGCGCCCACCGGCGAGACGAGCACCGGGAAGTCGACGTCGATGCCGAGGACCCGGGTACTCAGGTCGAAGTTCGTCGGACGGTCGAAGACCGCGGGGGAGAAGCCGAGCTCGCTGAAGGCGCGCACGTTCTCATCCAGGGTCCATCCATGCTCGTTGCCCGCCTTGACGGCGAGCCAGATCGCGCGGGGCAGCCGCCGCTTCGCGACGCGCTCTGCCTCAGCGAGGTTACGGAAGCGGATCATGCTGAACACGGCTCCTTCGCTGTGGTGTGAGGCACAACCGTAGGATGAAATTCTTCTTACGACAAGGCTTGACGAGCAATTTTTTGTAACGCACATGTCAAGTGATCGGCCCGGGCATTCCCGGAATCAGGATTTCATATTTGCACTGTTGACCAATCGTTGTAACGTCTATAACAATCGCTGCGAGCGTGCCCGGGCTGAGCTGACCGCGACACCTCCGCACACACCCGCAGGACTGAGAAGGTGGACCATGCACTCACCGACCGTTTTCGTTGCGACCGCCGATCTCGCGGGCCAGGTTCGCGGGCGCAGTGTTCCCAGCGACTCCCTCGACCGGGTGCTGCGCCGCGGCGTGGGCTGGGTTCCGGCCAACCTGGCGCTGAGCTCGTTCGGGACGATCGCGCCCAACGTCTTCGGGTCCACCGGTGATCTGCGGCTGATGCCCGACCCGGCCACGCGGGTCGACATCCCGGGCACCGACGACGACCCGGGCGTCAGCCTGCTGCTCGCCGACCAGGTCCTGCTCGACGGATCTCCCTGGCCGTGCTGTCCACGCACCTTCGCCCGCAACGCCCTGGCCGAGCTGCGGGAGCGCACCGGGCTGGTCGTGCAGGCCTCGTTCGAGCACGAGTTCATGGCGCCCGACCTCGTCGACGAGCGGCCGTTCTCGTTCGCTCGCCACCGCAATGCCGAGCCCTTCGGGTCGGAGCTGGTGGGTCTGCTGGACACCGTGGGCCTGCAGCCGGAGAACTGGTTGCCGGAGTACGGAGCGGGCCAGTTCGAGATCACCCTGGAGCCGACCGACGCGCTGCTCGCTGCGGACCGCGCGGTGCTGCTCAAGGAGCTGGTTCGCGACCTCGCCCGCCGCCACGGGCAGCGCGTGAGCTTCGCCCCGCTGCTCGACCCGGCCGGCAGCGGGAACGGTGTGCACGTGCACCTGTCGCTGCGCGACGCCGAGGGCCGTCTCGTCCTCCACGACCCCTCAGGCGCCGGAGGGCTGTCGGACCTCGGCCAGCGCTTCGCCGCCGGCGTTCTCGCCCACGCGCGGGCCCTGCTCGCGTTCACCGCGCCGTCGCCCACGTCCTACCTGCGGCTGATGCCGTGCCGTTGGAGCGTCGGCGGGGTGTTCCTGGCCGAGCGCAACCGGGAGGCCCTCCTGCGGATCTGCCCGACCAGCACCGTCGGCGCCGCTGACCCCACCTCCCAGTACAACCTGGAGTTCCGCGCCGCCGACGCCACCGCCAACCCCTGGCTGGTCCTCGGTGTGCTCATCCGCGCCGGGCTGCAGGGCCTCGGCGAGTCCTACACACCGGTGCACGTCTGGCCGGAGGACGTGACCGAGACCGAACTCGCCGAGGTCCCCGCTCTGCCCCGCAGCCTCGACGAGGCGCTCGCCGAGCTCGAGGCCGACAAGATCGTCAGCAGCTGGTTCCACCCCGACCTGCTCGCCACCCACCTCGCGGTCAAGCGCGCCGAGCTCGACGAGGTGGCCGGGCTGTCCGACCGCGAGCGCTGCGCGAGGATCGCCAATGCCCACTGAGCTCGAGTCCGCGATCGGCGAGCTGCGCCTCGTTGACCACCACGTCCACGCCAGCCTGCGCGATCAGCCCACGGCCCCGCAGTTCGCCCAGCTGCTCACCGAGTCGGCCCGGCCGGCTGCGCCGGGCACCAGCCACCTGGACTCCCAGATCGGGATCGCCGTGCGCCGGCACTGTGCCCCGCTGCTCGGGCTGGAGCCCCACTGCGCCATGGAGGACTACCTCGACGCCCGCCGGGCACTTTCCGCGGCCGAGCTCGATGACCGTCTGCTCGCAGCGGCGGGAGTCGACCGATGGCTCGTCGACACCGGCTACCAGGGCAGCGATCTGCTGACCCTTGACGAGTTCACCGTGCGCGCGCCCGGCCGGGTCGAGGAGATCGTCCGCCTCGAGACGGTGCTGGAGACCGTGGCCCCGGGCGCGTCGGCGCAGGAGCTGCCGGACCTGTTCCGGCAGGCCCTGACCACCGCGACCACGCACGCGGTCGGCCTCAAGTCGGTGCTCGCCTACCGGTACGGATTCGACGTCGACCCGGCCCGCCCGAGCGAGGCCGAGGTCCAGAAGGCCGCGGGCCGTTGGCTGCGCGAGATCGACGCCGGGGCGTCCCCTCGCGTCACCAATCCCGTGCTGCTGCGGTTCCTGCTCTGGGAGGGTCTCGAACTCGGCCTCCCGCTGCAGATGCACGCCGGCTACGGCGACCCCGACCTCGACCTGCACCGCTGCGACCCACTGCTGCTCACGTCCTGGCTGCGAGCGGTCGAACCGCGCGGCGTAGCGATCGTCCTGCTGCACTGCTATCCGTACCACCGCCACGCCGGCTATCTGGCGCAGGTGTTCCCGCACGTGTACTTCGACGTCGGCCTCGCGGTCAACTACACCGGGGCAGCGTCCTCCCGCGTCGTCGCGGAGTCCCTCGAACTTGCACCGTTCGGCAAGATCTTCTACTCCTCCGACGCCTGGGGTCCCGCCGAGCTGCACCATCTCGGCTCGGTGCTCTGGCGGCGCGGCCTCCACCGCACGCTCTCGGCGTGGGTCGAGGAGGGCGAGTGGTCCAGCCGTGACGCGCTGCGAGTCGCCACCATGATCGGCAAGGAGAATGCGGAACGTGTCTACGGAGCCGGTCGTGGCTGATCCAGACCTGTGGGAGGTGCTCGACCGACATATCCACGAGGCCGAACAACTGCGCCGCTGCCTGCACCGGGAACCGGAACTGTCCGGAACAGAGATCGGCACCCGAGACCGGGTCCTCGCCGCGCTGCCGCCCGCAGCCTCGGTCACCAAAGTCGCCGACACCGGCGCGATCGTGCGCATAGGCGGCGACGGCCCCGCGGTCGGGATCCGCGGCGAGATGGACGCGCTCCCGGTCACCGAGACCTCCGGGGTCGAATGGGCGTCCGAGCGCGCCGGGACCGCCCACGCCTGCGGCCACGACGTCCACCTGGCCGCACTCGTCGCCGTCGCACGGACCATCGAGGAGCTGCGACTGCCCACGCCGCTGCTCGCGGTGCTCCAGCCCCGAGAGGAGACCTACCCCTCCGGCGCCCGCGACATCGTCGAGGACGGTGCCCTCCAGGCGGAAGGATGCGCGGCCATGATCGGCGCGCACCTGCAGCCCGCGCTGCCGACCGGGGTCGTCGCCTGTGTCCCCGGAAGCGTCAACGCCTCCTCAGACGAGTTCGAGATCCAGGTCCACGGCACCTCCGGGCACGCCGCCTACCCGCACCTCACCGCGGATCCCCTGCTCGCCCTTGCCCAGATCGTGGTCGCCCTGCAAAGTATCGTCAGCCGCTCGGTGGACCCCATGGCGGCGGCCGTCGTGGGGGTCTCGTCCATCTCCTCCGGCACGGCCGCGAACGTCATCCCCGGCCTCGCGCGGGCCACGGGAACGATCCGCGCGATGAACGCCGAGACCCGTGAGCTGCTGCGCAAGAGGGTGCAGGCGGTCGCGGAGAACGTCGCCCGGGCGCACTCCTGCGGGGTCGAGGTGAAGATCACCCACGGTGAACCCGTCCTACACAACGACCCGCGGTTGGTCGACGCCGTGGCCCGCCACCTCGGCGACCAGAGCATCGCGATGTCGACCACCCTGCGCTCACTCGGCGCCGACGACTTCTCCTACTTCTCCGAGGTCATGCCGGCGGTGATGATGTTCGTCGGGTCCGAGACCGACGAACCGCTGCATTCCTCGGCTTTCCTGCCCTCCGACTCCGACCTCCACCTCACAGCACGAGCCATGCTCGCGGGTTACCTCGGTGCCGCCGACCTGCTGCGGGAAGAGAGCCCGCTGCGATGATCTCCGACAGGCTGGATAGCTTCCTGATTAATCTGATCACTCGGAAGTGCGCCCTGGTCGACGTGCCCTACGGTGCCTTCAACGCCCGGGCGAGGCAGGCGATCTCGGAGGCCACGTTGCGGACTTGGCTGGCCAGCAGTTGGGTCGCGCGCAGGATCAGCAGGGATGCAGTGGTGGCGGCGACTCGCCGTAACGGGGAGGCGCTTTGAATGACGAGACGACAGCGGCTTTCATGTGCAGCCTCCAGCTCTAATCGAACCGCCCTGCAGTCACTCTGGCGATCATTGTGGCTCGCACGGTGTGCTCGTAGGGCGGGCCGCAGCCGCGCACTGCGGGGAAGCGGCGAAACTGCCATCCCGCAAGTGGGGCACCTGGATGAATCACCCGGGATGTCTGGCGACTTACCGGTGTGACAGCGCGGCGGGGTGATTTCGCACGCGGGTGTGGTGCTGCTGGTCGAGACCGCTCGCCGCAGCGGTGACGTGCGACGCCTGGTCACTGGCCCGGGTGACGGTCGTCCGGGTTGGGGCGCCGGGTCCGAGTCGTGCCGGTCCTGGTCTCATACGGTGCCGGGCGATCCAACCGTGTCCACGCCTTCTCATCGAGTGCTTCGGCGTCGGCGCGCAGGGCGGTGTTCATAGGTCGCGGCTCCTGGCGTCAGCTGTGTTTTTCCATGCGTGGTCCCGAACGCAGGAAAACGGTGAGGCCGATCGAGAGCAGCGTGCCCGCCAGTAGGACGCCTCGGATGTCGTTGGCGTCGTGGACTACGAAGGCCCACCAGCCGTGGGTTGGTCGGCCTCCGGCGAATGTGTTTTCCGTGCGAGCCCAGCAGTAATGCGGCAAGCACGTACGGGAAGGGCAGCATCCAGCTTCTTGTCGCGCCAATGACACCGGTGGCCAGCAGGATCATCCCGCCGAGCCCAACAGTGTTGCGCACCGCAGCTGTCCAAAGCTGTTCGCTGTGCAGCAGCAGCGGCGTGCATGCCAGCAGCGCGGGGAGGAACGCGGCGAATGCCTGTCCTGCCCGTATCAGCCAGTGTCTGCGTGGACTGGTGTCCCACAACTGGGTCGGCGGCTTCAGGTGGATCCCGATCAGACAGGCCATCACCAAGGGGCTGAACAATCCCAACGGGATCTCGATCGGTCCGACGTTGGGTACCGGCACCGGCAACTGTTCCGCGCCAAGAACAGCGTTCACCAAACCCAAACACAGGCATCCCACGGCGAACAGGGGCCAATGCGTGGCTCGCAGCATCAGGCCAAGGATGCTCACGGCAGCTCCGGTGCGGGAGTCATCAACATCCCCATCTGCGTCGTCGGGTTGTTCGTGGCGTGGCCTGGACAGCACGGCGCCGAGCGGGAAGCAACCGCTCGACGTCCTCGGACTGGTGCTGCTCTCGCCCGGCCTGGTGCTGCTCTCGCCCGGCCTGGCGGTGCTTCTCTTCGGGCTCACACAGACCGGCGGCGGCAAGCGGGTGGACGCCATGGCCATCGTGCCCCTCGCCATCGGGGTCATCCTGCTGCTCGGGTTCGTCGTGCACGCGTTGCGTACACGCGTGACGCCGATCATCGATCTGAGGCTGTTCCGTTCCCGGGCGTTCAGCATGTCCTCCGGGCTGCTGTTCCTGTCCGGTCTGTCGCTCTACAGTGGAACGTTGCTGGTGCCGCTGTACTTCCAGCAGGCGCTCGGCCTTTCCGCGTTCGAATCCGGACTGCTGCTCGTCCCGCAGGAGGTCGGCGTGCTGCTGATCCGGGGACAGATCGGCAAGTTCACCGACCGCATCGGGGCCCGGGTGATCGTGCTTGCGGGAATCGTCGGGACGGTGCTGGCCACGCTCGGCTTCACACTGGCCGGCACCGAGACCAGCAAGATCCTGCTCGGCGTGTACCTGTTGTTGTTCGGCGCCGGGGTGAGCGCGGTCAGCATCGCGGTCCTCGCGGCCGCCTACCAGGGCCTGCGGCCGGAGCAGATCCCGCACGCCAGCGGGGCGACGCGGATCCTGATCCAGACCGGTGGCTCCTTCGGCACCGCTGTTATCGCGCTCATCCTCGCTCAGCAGGTGTCCGCGCTCGGTGCGAAGAACAGCGAAATCCTGGCCACCGCGTTCAACAACACCTTCTGGTGGGCCCTCGGGTTCGCCGTTCTGGCCTTCGTACCCGCGCTTCTCCTGCCCGGCCGCGCCCGGCCGGACGATGGCGCGCCGGACATCGGACGCCCCACTGCCGAGGCATCGTCCAACTGATGGCAGCGTGAAGGGCACTTCTGACCGAAAATCGGACAGCAAGTGTTCTCCCAGGCCAGGCCCGGTGCATTCAATCTTGATGAGGCGTCTGCTACGTCTAGCGCGCGACCGTGCCCCAGAAGACGATCGAGATCAGTTCCCAGACGCGCAGTGCTGGCCGCACTCGGCGTCAACGCACTGCTCTGAATGAGCCATTGCGCCAACGTTTCATCGATACGAAAAGCGCCGCAATCGTCGCCCGAATCCTCGGCACGACCCTCTCCACGCACGGTCACTGGCTGGTTCGGTCAGGACGTCGCCCGCCCTTCGTGGTCGAGGCGATGCCGGCCTCCTGACCGTTCGACGAATTTTTTCTCACCGCAACCATCCGGGCCACTGGCGGCAGTGGTAAGGACCCAGGGCTAAGGCAAGATCGCGCTGAGTGATCAACTCAGCTCGTAGGGTTGCCGGCCGGTTTGGCGTGCTGGGCTGGGAATGGAGCATGGCCTCCTTCTGGGATCATGGAGATTGCGTATAACCAAACTCCAGAAGAAGGCCATCCGTTGTCATTTTCTCATGGCTCGTCATGGGCGTCGTTTCCGGGTAGCATCGGCGGTGACGATGCCGATCTGGCGGAACTGATGAAGTTGCTCGGCAAGGTGCCGGATCGCCGTAAGCGGAAGGGCCGCGTGTACAGTCTGACGTTCCTTCTCGCGGCGTCGTTGATCGCAGTGCTGGCGGGCGCGTCGAATTTCCGGCAGATCGCCGACCAGGTTGCCGATCTGCCGGCGTCGTTGCTGCGGAAAATAGGTGGACGATGGTGCTGGTTCCGCGGCTTTTTCCGTGTCCCGGATACGTCCGCGATCCGGCGCGCTGGAAGATGTCGATGTAGCGAAGCTGGAAGGACTGATCGGGCCGTGGCTGCTGCGTCATGCCCGGCCTATCCCGGGCCGCACGTTGCGACTGGCTATCGACGGCAAAGTGCTGCGCGGTTCGTGGATCGGGGATCACGAGTCGTTCACGCTGTTCTCCGCGATGATCCACTGCGATGGTGTCACCGTCGCCCAAGTGGCCGTTCCCCGGGAACCAACGAGATCACCCAGGTCACGGCCCTGCTCGACGGTGTCTCCCGCGGTGTGGACGACCGTGTGGTGGTCACCATGGACGCCGCGCACACCCAGCGAGAGACCGCCGAATACATTGCCGGCGAACGCGGATTCGACTACGTCATGACAGTAAAGGGAAATCAAGCGGCGCTTAAGGAAAAGATATTCGACCGCGTTCTTCCGCTCTTGCGGAAAACCCCGCATCATGTCGTCGTCGATGACACCCACGGCCGGATACGCCGCTGGACTACCTGGATTACCGACGCCGACGGAATCGATTTCCCGCGCGCGCGTTCCGTAGCCTGCGTCAAACGAGAAGAAACAACATTTTCCGGAGAACTCGTCAGCAAAGAGCGCGTCTGGATCATCACCAGCCAGAACACCGCCATAGTCACCGCCGAAGACCTACACGACCAAGTCCGCGACCACTGGGGAATAGAAAACAAAAGACGCGCAACAAATCTATACCGGCACCGGCGCCCATATACTGGCAACATTACGGAATACCGCGATATCAATGCTTCGCATAACCGGACACAACGACATTCGCCGGACAATCGAATGGATCAGCAGAGACCGCACACGAACACTTCCCGTCCTGTCACTCCAAGTTGCTGGGCACAACACACAGTGATCTTGCCTTTGCCCTGGGTAAGGACCTACTCTGGCGGCGCTACTACCTGCGGGAACTATGCCAATGCAAAAAGCCGGGCAATAAACCCGGCCCATACGAGAGGAATTGTCGTGAATCTGGACGCTATGCCAACAGATTTGATTCGTGCGGAAAAGCGGCAACCCGGGTGGCCTGAGATGTTCGCTGGCGCCTTTGCCTACATCCTGAGCTTCATCATCGGCCCGCCGATCGTGAGCACACTCACCAACGACGCGCCGGTCGCGAGCGGGCTGGCTCTCGCGGCGCTCTCCGGGATCATGGGCTTACTTGCCTTCTTCGCTGCGTTCGTCATCCGCATCCGCTCTTGGTCTGCCTTCAATTTCCGCGCTGTCCCGATTCGATGGATTTTCTTCGCAGTCGGCTTCGGACTGCTCGCGTTCATCCTGGTTCGTATAGTCGCCGTCATCGTCGTTTCGATCACCGGTAGCCTGTCCGGCGATCCGCAAGGCGACTACCACGCCGCAGCTGCCGGCGGCCCACTCGCTCTGACTCTGCAACTACTGTTCATCGCCGTCCTCACTCCCATCGGAGAAGAGTTCGCGTTCCGAGGAGTAATCGCTACCGCGCTCGAGAGGTACGGCGCATGGGTGAGTGTCATTGGCAGCACCGTCATCTTCGCCCTGGCCCACGGCATCAACTTGGCCCTCATTCCGGCGATCGTCGTCGGCGCGATCAACGGCCTTCTCCTGGTGCGCACCAAGTCGGTGTGGCCAGGTGTGATCGTTCACGCGGTCAACAACGGCATGGCAACCGTCGTCAGCATGCTGCTCGCTTAAGGGGTGCCCCGGCATTGCGGCCCGAGCGTGGACCTCGCGATGCTCCGATGGCCTCGGCTGTGGTCGTAGCGCTGCGGGTGCTCTGCTGGTCGAGCAATGCGGTGAGCGCTGTAGCCCAACGCTGTTGAAGTCCTCGGAGAAGGCGGGTCTCGATTTCGGGGGCTACGTGAGAGTAAATGTGTTCGATCTTGTCCGGGATGACGTGCCGAGGCGCCGGGCTTGCGCGACCTGTGGAATGCCGTCGGCGATGAGCCAGGTTTTGTGGCTGTGGCGGAAGCTGTGAAAGACCAAGCCCGGCACGATCGCCTGGAGATGGTGCCGTGCGCAGGATTTGTGGAGGGTCCCGTCGGCTGCGGGGCGCATCGCGCGACGGGAGAAGTTGCTGCGGCGCAAGAGCTCGTTGTCCTTGGTGACGAATACATGGGAATGAAAATGGGAGTGGGTGTCGAGATGGGCTCGGAGCATTTCCAGGCTCACCCGTCGACCGGGGTTGAAGCGGCAGTACGCCAGCTCCGTCGGAGGGAGAACGTGACCCGTTCGGGCACACATCCAAGGGCTTACGCGCCAGACCGCACCCGCGTGGTGTCCTGCCCCGACACCGCATGCTTACAGTTCATTACTGTGAGTAGTTTACCGGAGAACCCCACCGTCACCGCCACGGGCGTCGCCCTCACGCCCGCCGCCGTGGAGAAGGTCAAGGCGCTGCTGTCCCAGGAGGGGCGCAGCGATGGTTGGGTTACGTGCGATACGAGCTGGCGTCAATGCTGGATATCTCCATGACAGACGAGCGGCTTCGCCCTTGACCGTAGAGTTCGGCTGCCACGTGATCCGCACTCACGAAAATAGGGCCGTTTTCGCCGTTTTGGCCGAGGTGTCGCTGCCATGGAATGGTGAGTTTCACCGGATGCCCGGACTCTCGTGAACATGCCGGACGGCACGACCTGCAGCGTCAACCACTATCAGCAGGGCATGCACAATCCGGAATTACTCGGCTTGGTACGGCACATGCCGGGACTCACGGATCGGTCGGTGTCTGCTGGCTTCCGCTGACCGGGAGTAGATCCTGCGGGTATGCGGAAAGCACAACCAGCGTCGTTTCCGCCCGCAATTGAACGCTGTCGCCGGGATGCCGCCGTCGGCGTCCCACGACACGGTCATGAACAGGTTCAACGGCACGGCCATGCCATGGCGCGCTGCGAGTACGAGGTGCTCAGGTTCAGTCATCGTCACGGTTCTCCCGGTTGGACTTGGCATCGGCGAGAGCGACGAACGTCGTCGCCAGCAGCACGACGGCGACGGCTACGAAACCGACCGGGTAGCTGGTGTTCTGCGCGATGACGCCCACGCAGAAACCGCCGATTCCTAGGCCAGCGTCGAAAGCGAGGTTCCACTGCGCGCTTGCCACAGAGCCCCCACTAGGACCGGAGCGCTGCAACATCAGGACTAGGGTCGCGTTCTGCAGTGCGCCGGCGCCGGTGCCCAGGACCAGCATCAGCAGTAGCAGTGCTGGCACGTGTTCGGCGACGGTGCCACCCAGAATGCCTACTGCGGTTAGCAGAGTCGCAGGCAACAGGAGGAGTTGGTTGCCGAACCGGTCACCAATCCGTCCAGCCAGCCACCTGCTTCCGGCCAGCGCGAGCTGGAACAGCAACAGGGCGATGGGGGCGACCCAGACCGGATCGCGCGGTGCTGCTATCGGCAGGAACGTCACAATCGCGCCTGAAGCCATCGTTCCTGCGCTGAGCAGGACGAACGGATACAGCAAGGCGGGCCGCCGGAGTCCGGTGAGGACGCGGGGCCTGCTGCTCGGTGTCGGCCGGGGCGCGGTGATGCCCAGCGCGGCGATCAGCCCGAGCATCGGCATGACGAATCCGGCCACGAACAACGGCAGGTATCCGAACTGGTGGGCAAGCAAGACGCCGAAGGGGGTCCCGGCCGCGCCACCGAGACCAGTGGCTACCCCATACCACCCGGTTGCCTGCCCGCGCCGCTCTGCGGGTGCGAGATCGGCAACTGCGGCACTACTGGCGACCACGAAAACGCCGAATCCCAGCCCCCGCAGCGCGGAGCAGAGCACGATCAGGTTGAAGTTGGCGAAGAAGGCGAATAGGACCACGGGGAGACCGAGCAAGAACATGGCGATTACAAGAGCCAACCGATATCCGATGCGGGACAGAATGCGCGGCATCGCGGGCTGCACGGCGACTGTGGCGGCCATCAGCACACCGGTGACGACTCCGGCTGTGGCTTTGTTCCCGCTCGACTCTGCGGCGTATTCGGGGACTGTCGCCATCAGCAGGTAGAAACCGGTGAATCCGCACAGCGTGCAAATCAGAACGGATAGCATGGAATTTGTGAACAGATGAGACGATGCGTCAGTGCGATGGGCCGTTCGAGAATGCTGCACACAGGCTATCCGACCAGGCTGTCGGGAGCAGCGATAGTATGTATAGCTCTATCGTTGCAGGCTGCGGCTGTGCAGATATCCATGTGTACGCAAGCAGAACCGACTGGCTCGAACCAGTGTGCGAAAGCTGAGTCTTCGGCTGATTCACATCCGTTCGAGCAAGGCGGTTTCGCGGTGTCGGCACACCAACCGGTGAGGTGAGGGCGCAGTGGTGCTTCGTATTCGTGACCTGCTCGAATACCCGGACCTCGGACTGCGAACCGTAGGAGGCACCGGCAATTTGGACACCGTCATCCGCTGGGTCCACGTGGCCGAGCTGCCGGATCCGCGGCCGTACTTGCGAGACGACGAGCTGATTCTCACGAACGGGCTCTGGGTGCCGCACCAGCCCGCCGACGACTACATCCGTTGCCTTGTCGATGCACATGCAAGTGGTTTGGTCTTCGGACTGCGCACGGCGATGCCCGAGATCCCGCACGCTCTCGTCCGCGCGTGCCGCATGGCCCAGCTACCGCTGCTCCAATTGCCAATCGACATACCTTTCTCCGCCGTCACCGAGGCGGTCGCCACCGTCCAAGCACAGCGTCAGCAACGGCGACTGGTCGAGACGTTGCGCCGGAATCGCGCGCTCACCAGAGCGGTTTCCGCCGGGCGGGGCCTGTGTGGAGTGCTCAACGTGCTGTCCGGCCCCGAACACGTGCCGGTGGCGCTTGTGGATCGGCTCGGTTCGGCCGTGCACGAAGTGCACTGGTCGCTGCCCGAGGAAGACCTGCGCGTCGTGGCGGACAAACTCTCGCGCGGCTGCCACGAAGACGCGCTCACCCTCTCCGACGGCACTGAAGCGACGCTCATCCCCATCCAAGGTGTCGGCGGACCCGACCACGCCCTGCTGTACGGACGCGCGTGCGGCCACTCAGAACAAGCCGAACGAGATGCGCTCGAACAAGCCGTCCAGCTGATCACTGCGGAGCTGCTCCACGAGCAGGCGATCAACGCCATCCAAATGCAGTTTGCCGGGGAAATCCTGGACATGGTGCTCAGAGGCTGGCACCGCTCCGAGGAGCTGGTGTCCCGGCTGCGGTCGTTCGGCATCGATCCCCAGGGACCGCTCGGTGTGTTCGCTCTTTCCGTCTCCGGCGAGGCTTCCAAAGCCCTGACGCCACTGCCCGAGACCGTCCTCCGGTTCTTCGTGAAAAAGGGGCTGCCGTCGGTGGTGCCGAGCAGCGAGCAGGACCTCGTCGCCGTCGTCGGCTTGCATGACGGCCGGGAGGATCTTCGGCCGCTCGTCGAAGAGCTGGTCGACGTGCTGGAGAACTCGCCGTACGTGCAGCGGAAGCGGATCACCGCCGGGGTCGGGCAGGTAGCCCGCGGTCACCAGGACCTACGCCGCAGCCTGCTGCAGGCGCGGGAAGCTGCGAAGGCGGCGCGAGTGCGGCAGGGGCAACCGGTGGTGTCGTTCACCGACGTCGGCTCGCACCGGCTGATGCTGGCACTGCTCGACAGCAGAACGCGCCGCGACTTCGCGGAAGCGGTGCTCGGGCCAGTCATCGACTACGACCGCACGCATAACAGCGAGCTGTTCCGGACTCTCGTCGCCTTCTTCCGTTCGGAGCGCAAATGGGGCGAGACTGCCAGCAAAATGCACGTGCACGTCAACACGCTGCGCAACCGCATCGCCAAGCTCCATCAGCTCACCGGCCGAGACCCTGCCCAGACAGAGAACCTTGTCGACCTATTCATCGCCGTGCAGGTCTACTCGGAACCCGACTGAGGGGCGTCGCGCTCCGAGCCCGATCACCCGGTCAAATTCATCCGGGCGGAGACTGTGTCATGGGCGGCAGTCGAATAACCTCCCGTAGCCGCTGATCTCGGGCTCCGCTGCGGCCAGGTGCAGCGTGTACCAGAGCAGCACTTGGTTCGCGGTGAGCACCGGGATGTCGAACTGCTGCTCCAAGGCGTCGATGACACCGATGGCGCGCAGTCCGTTGCCTCCGATGAACACAGCGTCGGGTTTGGCAGGCATCACCTGCTCGGCCACCCAATTGAACATGGCCTCGGCGGTGATCTGGCGCTGGCTGCTGGGCAGCCCGCAGGGCGCGTGATGTACGACCTCGAAGCCCTGCACGGTGAAGTACCGCGACCCTAAGTCGTCGAGTTCGGTGTCAAACCACGGAGGGTTCACTAGCGCGAGGGTCCGCACATCCAGAGATCGAAGCGCCTGCGTCGCCGCGTGACAGGTCGATGCCAGCGGGATACCGCGGGTGCGTTCGCGCACCCGGTCGACGAACTCTGCTTCGCCGGCCACTCCGAGCTTGTACGCAGAGCTGGTGAACCCGCATCCAATCGCATCGATCGGCGCAGCGGCGAGCAGTTCGGCCGCGTCGTCAGCGAACGGCGGATCGGTGAACGACTTGACAGGACCGTGCGGAATCTTCGGGTCCATGACACCGCCCGCGCGCATCGCGGAGAAATGCATACGTGAGCCGAACAGGGCGATGGAGCTGGGGAGCATGGCGCGGAACTCCGATTCCGGGCCGACGTCAGCATGGGGCACGATTAGCCCGATACGAACGGTCGGTTCCCACCCATCGGCCTGCCACTTGCGCTGTTGCACGGTACTCCGTCCTTTCCTCAATGCAATCTCAGTGCTTATTTGTCAATCCTTGAGGCGCGGAACCGCTATGCCACCTATACACAGCTTCCCCACCTGCGGCGGCTGCCCAGGCGTTTCTCGGAAAAAGCTTTGATGCGGATACATACAGGTGCTCATAGCTGCCGCGTTCGCAGCGTGAATTCCTCGAACGGTTTGGTGGCCTCAGGCACCACTAGTTGTGCCGCGTTGATCGGCCAAGACTGCCGTGGCCTGGCCAGCATCTCGTAGGAGTCCCGGTAGTCGAAGCCGTGCTGGGCGGCCTCGTCGCTCGACACCACGAAGAACACGTGCCGAATACCCGCGTAAATGGTGGCGAGGTAGCACAGGCCGCACGGCTCTCCCGACGCGATCAGGACGCTGCCGGACATCTGCGCAGACGCCGTCCGTACGCCGGCCTGCCGAATGGCAACAATCTCGGCGTGCGCAGTGGGGTCCGAGTCGGCAATAACCCGATTCACACCGCTGGCAGCCGTACCTTCGGCGTCGACGACCAGAGCGGAAAACGGGATACCGCCACGACGGACGTGGTCCAGCGACAGCTCGACGGCCTTCTGCCCCCACTCCTGGAGCGATGCCTTGCCGAACCGTCCATGTCCCGCCGCCTCGCGTGTTCCGATTTCGTCATCGGGCATTGGAACGCTCCGGGGCGCGCAGGAGACGTTCGCGATCAGGGACTCCCTCGATGAGCGTCCCACCGATCAGAATCGTGGGAACCACCGTGACACCGGCCTCATCATTGGCGTGGCGAAGCGCCGCGCGCTGCACATAGTCGGAGTAGACGACCACCGGCAATGGAATTTCCCTCCTTATCGACGAGTCTGGGGGCGGGTTCGGAGCCAGCGGGGTCAGGGGGAGTTCGCTTCGTCCATGAGCGAACCACTTCCGGCCGTCGACGCCCCGGCGAACATCGCGGGGTGCTTGTGGCGCATCAACTCGAGCAGCCAGTCGTACGGCAGATCATCGAATTCGCCGTGCTCGCGAATGAACTCCATCGACCGGCCGTTGCCGTCGTCGAACGGGTGGTGCATGCTGTCGTGCACGCCGTCGAACTCGAGGCTGTCCATACCGTAGAGGCGACACAGCATCTCGTTGAACACCGGTGTCGCACGCACCCACCTTCCGTTCAAGTACGCGGAGTTGAGCATGTGGACGAACACTTCGCCACCGACCATCCGGCGCAGCCGGTCCGAAGCGAGGTGGTTGCGCACCTCGGTGACGACCAGTTTGCTAGGGATGCCGACGGCTCGTAGGCACGCGGCGTAAAGGATCGACTTCTGCACGCAGAAGCCTTGACCGGATTCGACGATGGTGCTCGCCTGCAGACCTACCCGACTCATGTCTGTGGCGTAGACCTCGTAGAACAGGCCGTCACGCACCGCGTAGTACAGGGCTACCGCCTTGTCCACCGGCGTGCTGTGCTTGTCGGAGATGGCGGCGCGCACGAATCCATGCACCTGGGACGAATCGTGGTCGAGGAATTCCGTGGCACGTAGCCACGGTTCGACGGAGCTTTCCATGATACCTCACAGGTTCAACATGGCCGCGATTCGGTTCTTCTGGATTTCGGTGGTACCCGAATAGATGACTCCCGCGACGGAGTTACGCAGTTCCTGTTCCAGCCCGTACTCCGCCGTGTACCCGTAGCCGCCGAAGACCTGCACCGCCGACAGCGCGCTGGCCAGATTGGCCTCGCTAGCCAGTAGCTTGCTGATGGCGACCTCTACCGTTGTGTCCCTGCCTTCCCGGACGAGTTCCGCGGTGTGGTAAAGCCACATCCGGGCGGTCTCCAGCGCGACCTTCATGTCCACGATGCGATGCGAGATCGCCTGGTGCTTGCTGATCGGCGTGCCGGCCTGCACCCGTTGCCTGGCGTAGGCAACGGTCCGTTCGAGGCGACTGCGCATCTCGCCGACGTTGATGACGAACGAGCAGAGGATCTCCCATTTCATGACGTGGTCCAGGATCCAGAACCCCGAGCCGACTCGGCCGATGACGTTCTCCTTGGGCACCCGGCAGCGGTCGAGGAATACCTCCGCGAAGGGCGAGCTGCGCAGGCCCATTTTCTCGATCTTGCCGCCGAGAACGAGCCCCGGGGTGTCCCGTTCGATGAGGAAGGCCGTGATGCTGCCTGGCCCGGGATGATCGCCGGTTCGCGCATAGACGGTGAACAGGTCCGCAACCGGCGCGTTGGTCACGAAAACCTTGTTCCCGTCGAGTATGTACGAGTCATCGGCCTCCACCGCAGTGCATCGCATGTTCAGGGCGTCGGAACCACCGTCGGGCTCGGAGATGGCGTGCGCGGTGATAGAACTGCCATTGACGATGCTCGGCAGATAGCGAGCTTTGAGCGACTCGCTGCCGAACCGGTGCAGGGGGATTCCGGTGCTGACCAACTGGGTGGAGGCGGAGAAGTTCAACCCGGCGTCCCGGCAGCTGTAGCCGAGCCCCTCCAGCAGGTACATGGTCGCGGGCAGGTCCATGCCGAGGCCGCCCCACCGCTGGTCGAAGGGAGCTCGGAAGAGGTCGCTGCCGGCGAGCATCTTCCACTGCCCATGCGGGAACACCGCGGTCTGGTCGCGTTCGGAGTGCCCTTCGCCGAGCGCGGCACCGATATCCTCCAGCGCCTCCCGCAGCGCTCGCTGTTCGTCTGTCCACTGGATCACGTTGGCCTCCTCGCCGTACGGAGGTGCCCGGCTCGACGGCCGGGCACCTCTGGTGTATCGCCTGGCTTCAGTAGGCTGAGAATCCATCCTCGCTGAGTGTGTGCTGCTCGTCACCGCGGATCGGTGGATTGAAGACGCTGATCAGGTGCAGATCCTCGCCGGGTGCGGCGATGAGGTAATGCGGGTCGTTTTTGTCTAGGGCGTAGAGCACGCCTGGCTTAAGGACGCCGGAGACACTGCCGTCAGCAGTGGCGATCTCGCCGCTGCCGGCGATGCAGTAGCAGGCCTCTAAGTGGTTTCTGTACTGCAGAGCAGACTTGCTCCCGGCACGGACGAAGGTTTCAGCGACGGCGAATCCCATGTTGTCGGACTCGACCAGAAGCCTGGTGCTGAGCCCGTTGCCCCAGTCGACGGTCGGTGACTCGGACTTGTCGCGGATGATCAAAGCTACTCCCCGTGGTGCCGTTGTTTACCCGAACCGGACTTCTACTTCCAGGGGTTACCAATTTGAATCACATTGGTCTCGCCACGGGCCTTCGCTCGCGGTCGATGAGGTCACTGATCGCGGAGATGGTGCGGAAATCGTCGAGTGTCACGTCGGCGTTGCCCAGGGCTAGCCCGTACCGCTTGTCGATCCAGGCGATGAGTCTGAGTACTCCGAGGCTGTCCACGACGCCGGAGTCCAGGAGGTCGAGTTCCCGGTCCAGTTCGCTCGGGTCAACGTCGGGGAGATAGGTCTCGGTGATGTGCTCTTGGAGTTCCCTAATGGTCGACACTGGTCCCTCTTTCCAGCAGTTCGGTTCTAATCCTCTTCCGGTCGGTTTTTCCGTTAGGCATGGTTGGCAGCGGTTCCTGGCGAATGTCGAACCATTCAGGGATCGCGGTACGGGGCAGCCTGCTCGCGCAGTGCAATCGGACGGTGAGCCCGTTGAGCCTCGTTCCTGCCCCGCAGTGCACGCTGGCATGCAAGCGGTTTCCGGCCAGCTCGTCGGGAATCGCCACCACGGCTGCGTCAAGGATCTCGTCGTGGTCCAGCAGCACGCGCTCGACCTCTTGGAGGTTCGTCCGCACACCGCGCACCTTCACGTGGAAGTCGTCGCGCCCTTCCAGCCAGTGCAGCCCCGACGGATCGCGGTGGACGATGTCCCCGGTCCGAAAGTACTGCGCCGAGCCGCCCGGATCGTCGGTGAACTTCGCGGCGTCCTTGGCCGGATCCAGATACCCCTGCGTCTGGAACGGGGTGCGTACCAGGAGTTCTCCACTCCCCGCCCCGGTGAGGATGTGCCCGGTCCTATCGACAACGAGTGCATCGACGCCCGGCAGCGGATGCCCGATCGGTACGCTGGAGCCTTCTACGGGGGGCCGGATCTCATGGATGAAGCTATCGTTGGTTTCGGTGCACCCGTACACGTTAAACACACGTGCGTGCGGGAATCGTAAGAACAGCTCTGCGGCAAGCCCGGGACGCATCGCGTCACCGGTCAGGATCAGCTCCCGCGTATTGAACCGCGCTGCTGCGTCGGTGTGCTCGGCAATCAGTCGGAACGCCATCGGAACGCTTTGGAATACCTCGATCGTGTCATCGGCGAGCAGACCGGCCAGATACCTGCCGTCAGTGGCCCGCACAGGATCGACCAACCGCACGCAGCCACCTCGCGCGAGGGTAGTCCACAGGTCCAGCAGACACAGGTCGAAGTTGAACGGCGAGTAGTTCAGCACGCGAGTTCCGCGTCCGATGCCGAAGGCATCGGCGGCCCATGAGGCAAAGGCGTCGAATCCACTGTGGCCAATCGGAACCACCTTGGGCACTCCAGTACTGCCAGATGTGGTCAACAGCAGCGACGTGTGGGAGACGCCGCCTCGCTGCTGCCAGAAGCCGCTGCGGACAGCCAGCGGCTCCAACTGAATGGAATCGGCGTCATCGGCGGCTCGGACTAGGTGGGAACAGCCGGAGCCCACCGCGAGTTCACGGAGAACAACTTCGCCGAGATCCACCGAGGGAACCAGCACGGCAAATTCGGCCAATTGACAACCGACGAGCAGTGCCACAGTCGCGGGTGATTTCATGGCGGGCACGCAGAGCAGTCGCCGCTGGTAACCAAATCTATTAAACAGACCCCGTCGCATGGCCATCGCCATTCGATAAAGTTCCCCGTAGCTGACGGCTTCGTCTCGCCACAGCAGCGCGATGTCATCCGGGTTGTCCCACGCATGACGTTCAATACTTGAGAGGAAATCCGGAGACGGCATTGCTGCTTCCTTTCCGAAGCCAAAGTACGCCACCTATGGAATCCGCGCTGAAGGTCGCGTAGTACGCGACCAAAATAATTGTCCCATGAGAACGATGACGGAATTTCCGAACGGGTGGGCCGCTCAGCTCGTTGGGAACACGCCGGCCTCGATGTCGGGCTGCTGCAGCGGCCTGGTCGCCAGCGAATCGTCGGCTTTTGCGCGCTCGGCGATCTCGCGGCAGGTCACAAACTCGACGTCGTCGCAGGACTGTCCGTACTCAATTAACGAACGCAGCGCTTCGGCTCGCCCGGCGCGCCCGGTGAGGAAAGGGTGGTTGGTGAGCATGAACAACGAGTTGTACCGGCGCATCGCGTCGAGCTCGTACTTCCACATCGACAAGACCTTGAGCGGTTCTTCGATGATCGAGCCGATCTGCGGCGCGGGGAGAAACGCGTACTGCTCCCAGTCATCCAGCGACCAGTGCGGCGGTAACTCTACGACTGAACCGGATTCTGTGGGAACGTGGTAAGGCCGGTCGTCGTTCATGAGGGACGAGTCGTAGAGCAGCCCGTACTCGGCAACCAGCGAGGCGGTCTGCCAGCTTGCTTCCCACAGGCCCGCTCGGTGACCATAAATGTCTACGCCCTGGTTCTTGAAGACTTCGAGCGCGCGCTCGAAGTCGCGGCGCTCCTCGGCGGCGGTCATCGACGATGCAGGAACGTGGCTGTAGGAGTGGTGAGCGATCTCGTGCCCTGCCTCGGCGACTTGGGCAACCAGGTTCGGGCGCCGTTCGGCCACCCAGCCAGGGAAGTAAAACGTGGCCGGCACCTGGAGATCTTTGAGTATACCGAGGATTCGTGGCACACCGATGTCGGGGCCGAAAGCCTGGTGGGTCATCGTCATGGCGTGTTTTGCGTATTTCGCGTCCATAGAGAGCACGCCGGTTTCGGCGTCGACGTCGAAGGTAAGCGCCACGGCTGCGGATTTCCCAGGACTGAGCCAGCTTGAAGTCATGGTCACAACTTTATGCATTAATCAGCAGCGACTCAATGTGAAAATTTCCAATACATTAAGTATTGAAATATAGAATGAAACATGCCGCCGGAAGTTGTAATATGACTCGTGCAAATGCCGCAACATTGCTACGATAAATATATCATTCGTTGGCAAATGGCCCCACGGATGAAGCCAATGTCCAGGCGAAGTCGGTTCGTGGCCAGGATCAATGTTATCCGGTCTCGTCGGACGCATAACGTGGGGAGGCTCGGCTCGGCCGGTGTAGTCGTTGCCTGCGCCCGCCCGGCGGGCGTGCTTCCTTACGGTCGGGTCAATGTGCTTGAACACCTTATCGGCATGTCCGTCGCTTGTTCGGCGCTGTAGTTCCGTCCATTGACCGCCGACGCGACTTGCCAATGAGGTGATCTCTCTGCCTCATTCCGGCCGGGCAGCCCCGGGGTGCGAGTAGCGACGCTGGGTTCGCCACAGTGCCCCGACGGCGTCTTGTGGTGTTGCCTGTCCGGCTTCGTCGGTGAGCAGCCAGCGCAACGCCTCTTTGCCGAGGTGGCCGAACAGCCGGGCGTAGGAGGCGAACGTCGTGGAGACCGCAGGCACTACGAAGAACAGCGGCGCATCCGGTATGGAGCCCTCCTACTGACCTTCGTGTTTTAGAGCGACAGTTTGGCGTGTGGAGGAATGAGTAGGCCAGGTGCTCGGCTGGGCGGACGCGGTCGATGCCGCGCTCGGCGAGCGTGATGGCTTCCTCGATGGTGTCGGGGCAGAGGTTGGCCAGTTCGACGCCTTTGACGTTGGACCACAGTGCTTCCACGGGGTTGAGGTCGGGGGCGTAGCCAGGGAGCCGCTCGACGGTCAGCCACTCGGTTTGGGTGGCCAGGAAGGCGGTCATGGCTTTGCTGCGGTGGGCGGGAAGCCCGTCCGCGCAAGACAGCAGCGCGTCGCGAACGAACTGCAGCTGCTGCTCGTCGAGCTTGGGCACCCGACCCGGCGGGCCTGCACTTGACCAGCGCGTCCCGCCCACCGGGCGTCCATTTCTTGTGCCAGCGGTGGACATTCTGTCGCGAGGTCTCCAGCAACCGCGCGACCTCGGCCTGCGAGAAGCCCTGCCCGAACAACTCCGCCGCGACCAGTCGCACCGACTCCATCGCGACCCGATCCCGCCGCACCACCACACGCTGCTTGAGCTTCACTGGCCATGACCGGCGCTGTCCATGGTTTGCTGGGGCCATGATCTCCATGACATCGATACCTGGCGTTGTAGTTGAGCCTGGCGGGGGTTGGCGGCTCAGCGTGGCCCGAGTCTGCTTCGTCTGCCAGGGCGGCGCGTCATGACCGGGCGCTGGGGCTCCCCGCCCCGCGAAGCGGTCGCCGTGCGGACGGCCCCGCCGTTCGACGCCGAGCTGGGCGCCGCTTTGGCGGCCCTGGGCGACCTGTTGAGGGAACGGCTCACTCCGGAGAACCTCGCCGCCCAGCGGGAACGAGACGCCGCGAGCCGACCCCGGCCCACCGCAGCCGAGTTGCGGGCCGACGGCCGCTTCACCGTCGAGGAGCTGAGCGTGCCCGGTCTCCCGGGGAGTCCGGACGTCACGCTGGTGTACGCGCGGCCCGCCGACGCCACCGGGCTGCTGCCGGTGCTGTACTACATGCACGGCGGCGGGATGATCATGGGCAACGCCTGGTCCGTTCTGCCGAAAATCCTCCGCGACTGGTCCGCCCCGCTTGGCCTGGCCGTCGTGTCCGTGGAATACCGACTGGCGCCGGAGACGCGCTACCCCGGGCCGCTGGAAGACTGCCACGCGGGACTTTTGTGGACCGTCGGCCACGCGGAGGAGCTCGGCATCGACGACAAGCGCGTGATCATCGGAGGCAAGAGCGCCGGCGGCGGGCTCGCCGCGGCCCTGGCGCTGCTCAACCGGGACCGGGGCGACGGACATACACCCATTGGGCAGCTCCTGCAGTGCCCGATGCTCGACGACCGCCTCAATACCCACTCCGCCCACCAGATGACCGACATCGGTTTATGGGACAGATCCTCGACCGCCGTCGCCTGGCAAGCCTACCTGGGCGACCGGTACGGAGCCCCGGACCTGCCGCCCTACGCCGCCCCCGCCCGCACCACCGACCTGAGCGGGCTGCCGCCCACCTACCTCGACGTCGGCTCAGCGGAGACCTTCCGCGACGAGAACGTCGCCTACGCCCAAGCGATCTGGCGTGCCGGCGGCGACGCCGAGCTCCACGTCTGGCCCGGCGCCTTCCATGGCTTCGACTCCGTCGCCCCTACCGCGGCCCTTACTCGCGAAGCCCGCCACGCCCGAACCCAGTGGCTCAGCCGCATACTCGGGCGCACCCGCCGAAAATAACGCACTAATCCTTTCCAACGTGCCGAGCAAGCCGGGTAGTTGGACTGACAACGCGGTAAAGCACCTGGTATATGGGTTTTCGGCCAAGAAGAACCGTCTCCACCCGGGGCCTCGTGCGTTTGTCTACCCGTCGGGCGTCGAGGTGTCCAGCTCTGCCCTCCGCTTCCTCGCATAACGGCTTGAGAGGACGTCGCCGCGCGATCGGCAGCCGTTGGCGGCGTTTGAGCGCCGGTCGACAGGCCCTTCTTACACTCGCCCAACCTCGCAACGGGAGATCTATTTGGCAAAAGGTGCCCTGCGTCCTCTCACTCGATCAATGTGCGCGCGAGGTGGGCGAGGTCGTCGGCTTCGACGTCGAAGGCGTCGGTGGGTTCTGGGGTGCCCTCTCCTGCTCGGGCCACGTATGCCGTTCGGATGCCTTTCGCCGCTGCGGCGCGCAGGTCCCAGGGGTGTGCCGCGACGAGCATGCTCTGCTCGGGTTCGACGCGGAGGAGATCCAGCGCCATCTCGTACACCACGGGGTCGGGCTTGTAGGAGCGCACGAGTTCGCTGGAAAGCACGCAGTGCCAAGGTAGAGTGCCTCGGCGGCTGATAGCGGCGAGCATCGCCGTGGTTGCGTTGGACAACGCCACCAGGGTGAAACGTCCGGACAGGGCGCGGAGAGCAGGCGTCGCATCCGGCCACGGGCGCAGCCGTTGGGTGACCAGTGCGAGCCGGTCCAGGGCCGAGGCGTCAACGGTGAGTCCTTGTTCTTCGACTGCTGTGGCCAGGGCGAGGCGGTTGATCTCCGCCAGCGGCGCCCGACTCACCTGCGAGAATCGAGTTCAGCCGCCGGGTACACTCGCCCAACCACGTTGCGGCCAGCGGCTTGCCGTGTCCGCTCTGACCGGTCGCGTCGTGTACCGCCTGTTCGACCTCGCCGAGCACGTCGCCGAGCTGGCCACGCCTGAGCAGGTCCGCGAGTTCGTCACGCTGCTGTCCAGCGACAAGGTCAACGACGCCATCCTCACCCACACCGAGCGCCCGCGGGTGGAGACGCTGATCCCGGACGAGGACGATCCGAATACGTTCCTGACCGTGCCGGATCACTCCGTGATCGTCGGTGTCCACGGTGACCGCGGCGCGCTTTCCTACCAGGGCAACGACGGCCACGGTACCGAGCCGGTCCACTTCTACAGTCGTGGCGACGGCCCCGAACAGCCTGTGCTGTACGAAACCGACGAGTTCCCCCCGCGCTGCGAAGTCACCATCGACACGATCAGGAAGGCGTTGATCGAGTTCCTGCGGACCGCCAAGCGCCCGGTCACGCTGACCTGGCAACCCGCACACGACTCCGCCCACCAGTGATCCCATCGGTGGGCGTACCCGCCGAGCATTGCGCCGCCCAGTACGGCAGTCCGCAATAGACACGCGAACCACCGAAAAGATCACTCATCCTCGTTAACAGACGGCCCCAAACTCACCCCAGATAAGAACTCAACATAAATCCGCGTTGCTTACGACCGCCCGTTGTCCGGGAGATTCGCCGATGCTTCCTGTGGGAACCGTTCCGTCTTGTTTGCTGTCGGTGTTGGAAGGGGTGCGTTCGGTGTTCACCGCGCCGACGTTCGCGACGTTCACCTCGCTGGTGACCGGCCTGCTGGCGGCCACAGGGCCCCGGACGGTAACGGGAATGTGGAGCGCGGCCGGACTGGCGGGACGGTCCCATCACGCTCGGGCGCACCGGTTTTTCTCCCATTCCCGCTGGGATCTGGATTCGCTGGGGTTGCTGCTGGCCCGGCTGGTGGTGGCCCGCTTCGTCCCGGCCAGGCAAGCCCTGACGGTGGTGGTCGACGACACGTTGTTTCACCGCTACGGTGCCAAGACCCGCGGGGTGTTCTGGCAGCACGACGGCTCGGCGAAGGGCCACGACGGGATCGGGCGGGGTAACTGCTTCGTGGTCGTCGGACTCATCGTGACCGTGCCGTTTTTGACCAGGACGGTCTGTCTGCCGATCCTGTTCCGGTTGCACATCCCCCGATCGGGCGTCTCCAAGCCCGACGCGGCCCGGGCACTGGTCGGGTTGCTCGCCCGCGCGTTCCCCGAACGCACCCTCCACGTGGTGGCCGACGCCGCTTACCGGGGACCGGCGTGGCGCACTCTGCCCGGCACCACCACGTTCACCACCCGCCTGGCAGCCAACGCCGTGCCGTATGCCCTACCGCCCGAGCCCACGGGCAAGCGCGGGCATCCCACATGGAAAGGCGCGAGACTCGGGACCTGCACCGATCTCGCGGCCACGGCCACATGGCGAACCACGGAAGTGATCCGTTACGGCAAGACCGAAACCGTGCACATCGCCACCGTCACCTGCCTGTGGTGGGGCTCGCTGCACCGTACCCCGGTCACCGTGGTGCTGATCAAGGAGACCGACTCGGCCCGGCCGTACAACCTATCTGCGACGGTTCTGCTGCCCGAAAAGCGGCTCACCCGGGCTCATCTACGAAGAGCCCGGATACCCCCTACCCCGGTATAGGAGCCTGAGACCTATTGGGTTCCTGTCGGGGAATTTCGGGGCACCTTGAGGACCGGCTGGTGTTCTTGGGTGGGACCTGGAGGGGGCGGGTGGCGGGGACCTTGTAGCGAGGGCAGTCCAGGTGCCAGGTGTGGCTGCCGCCGATCCAGTGTTTGATGCAGTTGATCAATCGATCGGTATCTGCGCGTTCGTCCTGCGCTAGCGCCTGGTAAAGGTCGGAGGCCAGGAGCTGTTGCTCGGTGGCCAGGAAGTTCTCAACGATGGAGTGAGCGATCGACTCGGCGATCCGGGCGGCCTCCGGCCAGGTGCACTGTTCCTGGTAGGCGAGGACGATCACGATGTTATCGGTGTTGCCCTCACTCCACTCATTGCGCGCGGAGACCAGGTCGTTACTGATGGAGATAAGGTCGACCGCGTCCCGGCGCAACCGCAGCATCGCCTCGGTGGCGTGGATGGCGGTGGGGACCTCGAAGTGCCCGGCTGCCTCGATCCAGTCGAACGTGGTCTCAGGCCCTGAGGTCTTGCGGCGCAGCTCGAAGTACTCCTCCAGCGTGGGGATGGTCTCGGTGGCATTGTTGCGGGCTTCCTCGAGGTAGCCCTTGAAGGTGGCCGCCCAGTGGGCTTCGTGCCGTGCCCGCCATGCCGTGGAGGTGCGGGCGAGCAGCCTCCTGTTAAGCGTCCGCCACGCGTGAACCAGCGGGATGGCCACGGCCTCGGCAGGCTCACGGGAGGGGTCGATCATACCGTGGAAGTAGGCCTCCAGGACGTCCTCGGTCCACGGGAAACGCGCTTGGCGGTCGAGGGAGTCGTCCCATAGCCACGCCCATCCGACGAGGTCGGTGACTAGGTCGAGGTCCTCGCCGCTGGCCCAGGGGTAGACGTGCGCGATGAACAGAGGGAAGTCGGCGTGCTTGTAGGCGTACTCCGCTTTGCGGTCCGGCCACAGACCGTGCTGGGCCACCCAAGCGTAGTGTCGCTCTCGGGCCCGGTCCACATCCGGGCTGACCTCCGACGGGAAAGGCAGATCGAGGCGTACGCCATCGATGCCGTAGTCGGTCTCGATGTGCATAGGGTTCCTCCTGGATATTCAGCGGAATGACGGGAGACCGTCACGTTCCGTTCTGTGGGAGCCCGGCGGTGCGATCCCCCGGGCCACCCGGCATCCTCAACCTCAGGGTTGATGCGTTCGCGCGTGGTGAGACGCGTCCCCGCACCGTCTGTCTCGCGATCCGAGATTTCAGTGGCTGGCCGGTGAGTTACGGGTTGCGTGCCAGCATCAGCCCGTCTTGGGACGCGAGAACGCATCACTCCTGTCCTCAACTGCTGAGCGGGGCGATGGAGTTTTCAGGTTGGTCGGCGGATAGAACTTGCTCGCCCACTTGCGATATTCCCCGATAAGCCCGTCCTTACGGGAAAGTTTCGGACGCTCCATATACCTCTTGTGGTGCCAGATTGGGACGTCAGTCATGATGTCCCGCTTTAGAGCTTTGAGCACGCCGGAGCTGACAGCCCGCGCCGCCCCGCTGGAGACCGGGGAGCGCAAGAAGGCAGGGACGTGACGGCCCCAGGTAACGCGTGAACTGACGGCCAGGTGCAAACGAACACGCCAAGGGGCGATGGGGGTAGGTAGCACCCAGTTGACAGCATAGATGCCGAATTCCGGTAGGTCCGCGACGACGGAAGTGCCACCCAGGCCGAAGGCTGTCGTGCTCACGACGTGCTGCCGTTGGCCGAGAAGTGGCAGTCGCCGATTGATCTTGCTCTCGAGGTAATAGATCGGTCCGTCTTCTCGTGCTGGGGAGGCCTCGCCGAGGAATTCGACTCCGTGGAGAGGCTCGATGTGCCAATAGTCGAAGGCGTTCTCGCCTACCTCCTGAGGATGGCTCGCGAAGTCCGTTACTCGGTACACTGGAGCGTGGTCGCCGGTCAGGTCTAGGTCCGGCAGATTCCAGGAGGGAGCGTCGCCGTTATGGTGATGCCAGGCCCAGACGATTCCGTAGGCTTCCGTGATCTTGACCAGACTCAGGGATGCCTTGGGAGGCGGGCCAAAGGGCGTCCGAACGCACTTCCCGTCCACATCGAAGCCGAATTTGTGGAATGGGCAGACTAAATGTTCTCCATCGACTGTCCCCCCTGCGCCAAGATGCGCCCCGAGATGGGGGCAGTACGGGCGGGACGCCCGCAGTATCCCGCTACGGGTGCGATAAATGACGAGGTCCTCGCCCATGAAGGGGCGTGTTTGCACTACCCCCGGAAGCCATTCTGTGGAGAATCCCACACAGAACCAACCATCGGGGTACGGAAGCGGAGGTGATGCAGGGTTGGCTTCTTGCGGCTGGTTTTGTGATCCAGGTGGCGTGTAGCTACGGATTTTCATTTCCACCTCTCTAGATCGCGATGCGGCAGGCTGTGCCGGTGCGTGACGAGCGGGGTACCGGCTGTGCCCCGGCTGGTCGGCGGATAGAACTTGCTCGCCCACTTGCGAAATGTCCCGATAAGTCCGTCCTTACGGGAAAGTTTCGGATGCTCCAGATACGTCTTGTGGTGCCAGATTGGGAAGTCACGCATGATGTCCCGCTCTAGAGCTACGAGCATGCCGGAGCTGACGGCCCGCGCCGCCCCGCTGGAGACCGGGGAGCGCAAGAAGGCAGGGACGTGACGGCCCCAGGTAACGCGTGAACTGACGGCCAGGTGCAAACGAATACGCCATGGGTCGATGGGGGTAGCCAGCACCCAATTGACAGAACGGATGCCGAGTTGGGCTAGGTCCACGACGACGGAAATGCCGCCCAGGCCGATGACTTTCGCGCTCACGCTGTGCTGCCGATGGCCGAGAAGTGGCAGTCGCCGATTGATCTTGATTTCGATGTCGTAAAACGGTCCGTCTTCTCGTGGTGGGGAGGCCTCGCCGAGGAATTCGACTCCGTGGAGTGGCTGGATGTGCCCATAGTCGAAGGAGTTCTCGCATACATCCTGAGGGTGGCCCGCCATGTCCGTTCCTCGGTACACCGGAGCGTGGTCGCCGGGCAGGTCCAGGTCCGGCAGATTCCAGGAGGGAGCGTCGCCGTTATGGTGATGCCAGGCCCAGACGATTCCGTAGGCTTCCGTGATCTTGACCAGACTCAGGGATGCCTTGGGAGGCGGGCCAAAGGGCGTCCGAACGCACTTCCCGTCCACATCGAAGCCGAATTTGTGGAATGGGCAGACTAAGTGTTCTCCATCGACTGTCCCCCCTGCGCCAAGATGCGCCCCGAGATGGGGGCAGTACGGGCGGGACGCCCGCAGTATCCCGCTACGGGTGCGATAAATGACGAGGTCCTCGCCCATGAAGGGGCGTGTTTGCACTACCCCCGGAAGCCATTCTGTGGAGAATCCCACACAGAACCAACCATCGGGGTACGGAAGCGGAGGTGATGCAGGGTTGGCTTCTTGCGGCTGGTTTTGTGATCCAGGTGGCGTGTAGCTACGGATTTTCATTTCCACCTCTCTAGATCGCGATGCGGCAGGCTGTGCCGGTGCGTGACGAGCGGGGTACCGGCTGTGCCCCGGCTGGTCGGCGGATAGAACTTGCTCGCCCACTTGCGATATGTCCCGATAAGTCCGTCCTTACGGGAAAGTTTCGGACGCTCCACATACCTTTTGTGGTGCCAGATTGGGAAGTCACGCTTGACGTCCTGCGCTAGAGCTACGAGCATGCCGGAGCTGACAGCCCGCGCCGCCCCGCTGGAGACCGGGGAGCGCAAGTAGGCAGGGACGTGACGGCCCCAGGTAACGCGTGAACTGACGGCCAGGTATACACGAACACGCCAAGGGGCGATGGGGGTAGCCAGCACCCAATTGACAGAACGGATGCCGAGTTGGGCTAGGTCCATGACGACGGAAATGCCGCCCAGGCCGATGACTTTCGCGCTCACGCTGTGCTGCCGATGGCCGAGAAGTGGCAGTCGCCGATCAATCTTGCTCTCGAGGTGGTAGATCGGTCCGTCTTCTCGTGATGGGGAGGCCTCGCCGAGGAATTCGACTCCGTGGAGAGGCTGGAGGTGCCCATAGTCGAAGAAGTTCTCGCATACATCCTGAGGGTGGCCCGCCATGTCCGTTCCTCGGTACACCGGAGCGTGGTCGCCGGGCAGGTCCAGGTCCGGCAGATTCCAGGAGGGAGCGTCGCCGTTATGGTGATGCCAGGCCCAGACGATTCCGTAGGCTTCCGTGATCTTGACCAGACTCAGGGATGCCTTGGGAGGCGGGCCAAAGGGCGTCCGAACGCACTTCCCGTCCACATCGAAGCCGAATTTGTGGAATGGGCAGACTAAGTGTTCTCCATCGACTGTCCCCCCTGCGCCAAGATGCGCCCCGAGATGGGGGCAGTACGGGCGGGACGCCCGCAGTATCCCGCTACGGGTGCGATAAATGACGAGGTCCTCGCCCATGAAGGGGCGTGTTTGCACTACCCCCGGAAGCCATTCTGTGGAGAATCCCACACAGAACCAACCATCGGGGTACGGAAGCGGAGGTGATGCAGGGTTGGCTTCTTGCGGCTGGTTTTGTGATCCAGGTGGCGTGTAGCTACGGATTTTCATTTCCACCTCTCTAGATCGCGATGCGGCAGGCTGTGCCGGTGCGTGACGAGCGGGGTACCGGCTGTGTCCCCATACAGAACGAGCGCGGGGAGATCGGCAGTACTGTCCGCGGTCGCGGGGTGCGAGACGAGGTCTCCGCCACGTACTGGCTACGGCCAGCGACCGCCTTTCGCTGTCGACTCAGGCCCCCGGGAGCGCACCGGCGGCCAGCGTATTCCCATCCGGGCCGGATTACCCGGTGCGCTTCCCGCGCCCAGGTCGGGCACTGTGCAGGCGTTCGGCGTAGACGGTGGCCGGTCTGCTCCTTCACTCCTCTCCATGGGTGGGACACCATGACGGTCGGGAGGCAGCCCACCTGATGGTCGTCGGGCGGGTGCAGGTGCCCGGCGAGCGTCAGCCCGCTGCTCCGGAATGTGACGCCTATCTTCATTCCTCTCCGGTTCCACTGCTCTCGGTCCTTTCGAGGACGGAGATGCGGAAAACGTTGAGGCCACTGGCGTCGAGGTAGTTCTGGTACGCGGGGCCGAAGCCGGTGAAGTGCCGCCTGACTTCGTCGTGTTCCTCTCCGGTGAGCAGGCGGGCCGTGACGGGAACGACGGTGGTTGTCCGCTGTGACCGTCGCTTGTGGAGCCACGAGCAGGTTGGTGGACCAGACGGGGTGGTTGCGGTGCCCGAAGTTCGACGCGACGACGGCGAACGAATCACCGTGTGGCTTGTAGAACAGCGGAGTGGACCGCGGGTGCCCGGTGCGGTGGCCGGTGGTGGTGAGCAGCAGGATGCCGGCTCCGGTGGTGCCTCCGACGCTGAAGCGGCCCTTGGCCGCCGGGGACAGCCCTCTGAAGTGACACGCCCACTGCCCCACCTCGGGGTACGTGCGGCACCATTCCCTGGTCTTCCGCACCAAGGCGGCGGTCTCCGGATGCTCGCGGCGTGGCAGAAGCATCGTCAACGCGGGTAGGTAATACTCACTCTCGTTGCTTTCCAAAAGGTGACTCCTGGCCATGACCCTCCTATCCCGAGGTTGAACAATGCGACGCTTCGGATGGGACTCCAGCTCTTGCGGCGTCCGGAGGGTGTCGTCATCGGGTACGTGTGGTCGCGGCGTGGGCCATCGCGCGGAGGTGGACTTTGGCGTCGGCCGTGATCGGGGCCGTGTGCAGTGCGGTCAGTGCGCGAGCGCTCCGTTGGGTGATCATGGTTTCGACCATGGCGTGGGCTCCGCAGTCGGTGATGATCTCGCGTAGGGTAGCGGCGCCGTCGGCGTCGAGGCCGGGGTTGCCGTACAACATCTCCAGCTGTTTGGCCTGGGTAGGGCTGGCTTGCTGTCGAGCCAGTGCGATGAGCACGGTAGGTTTGCCCTCACGCAGATCCCCTGTGGTGGACTTGCCGGTGGTGGCCGGATCGCCGAAGACCCCGAGGATGTCGTCGCGCAACTGGAACGCCTCACCGAGCGGGAGCGCGAAGTCGGTGTAGGCCCGCAACACCGCCGGGCTCGCGCCGGCCAGAACGGCGCCCAGGTGCAGCGGACGTTCGACGGTGTACTTGCCGGACTTGAGCTGGATGACGCGCAGCGCCTCACGCACGCCGCCGCCGCCGTGGCCGAGCAAGTCCAGGTACTGACCGAGCACGAGCTCGGTGCGGGTCTGGTGCAGCAGGTCACGGGCCCGGCGCCAGCGATCGATGGGAATGGCACAGGAGTCGAGGAGTGCGTCCGACCACACCAGACACAGGTCGCCGGCCAGGATCGCCAATGCCAGGCCAGCGTGTTCGGGGATGCCCGGCCACTGGGTGCGCCAGTGCAGGTCGGCCAGTGTCCGGTGCAGCGTCGGGCGACCTCGGCGGGTGTCGCTGGAGTCCATGATGTCGTCGTGGATCAACGCGAAGGCGTGGAAGATCTCCAGCGAGGCCGCTGCACGAATGACGGCTTGCTCGACGGCGTCGGTGTGTTGGTCTTCGGCGCCGCGCCAGCCCCAGTAGCAGAACAGTGGACGTAGCCTTTTCCCCTTGCTCAGGACGAACTCCCGGACCTTCAGGAACACCTCGGTGATCGGTTCCTGTTCCCGGAACTGCGCGCCAGCTTGGTCGAGGAAGGCCGCCAGTAAGCGGTCGATGCGCTCACGTGGTTCGGTGTGGTCCACCAAATGGCTTATTGTGCTGATCTCGGTCACGCTCGGCTCCCCAATCGGCCTGTTGCCACCTGCAGGCGGGGCTGGTGGGTGCGCATTCGGTAGTGCGGCGCTTCGGCTACGGTGTGAGTATTGAACGTCCATTGTGGACTCAATTCAGATCACGTGTGCCGCCCACTGCGTGGGATCTCACTCTGATGTGCGGCCTAGTGGTTTCTCGCGCACCACCATTGGATAGTGGGCAGTGCGAACGTGCGGGTCTCGTTGGAGGTGGTGATCTCCTGCACCTCACCTTAGCCGTACTCGGCCAGGTGGTCCAGCACCTGCATCACCAGGTGGCTCAGCAGTTGGGGGTCAATCCGGAGGCGTTGCGGTGTAAGCATTCAGTCGGTGCACTGTGTGTAGTGAAAGCGAGATGACCCGTGACGAGTTGATCGAGCTCTTGGGTGAGCAGGGCGCGCGGATCGCGGCGCTGGGCGAGCAGATTGCGGTGCGAGACCGGCAGATCACAGCGATGGCCGCGCAGATGGCCGAGTTGGCGGAGGTCAACGAGGCGCTGGGCGAGGGACTGGCGAAGCTGGAGCATGCGCTGTCTCGTAACAGCAAGAATTCGTCATCTGCTCCGTCCAAAGACGACGGCCCGGGCAGGACACCGCCTCCGGCGAAGGCGAAACGCGGCGGCGCGGTGAAGCGGAAGGGCAAGCAGCCCGGGGCGCCGGGGGCGAATCTGGCCTGGACCGATCTCCCGGGAGATCACAAGGATCGGTTTCCCGGGGGCGTATGCGAGTGCGGCAGTGACCTGGCCGGGGCACGGGATCTGGGGGTGGTGGATCGCTACCAGCAGCACGAGATCCCCCCCGGTGTCGGTGAAGGTCACCCAGTATGACCAGCACGCGGTGCGCTGCGGCTGCGGCAGGGTGCACACTGCTGCCCGCCCGGAAGGCGTCCGTCCCGGCGCGGTGGGCTACGGCCCCAACCTGCAGGCTTTCGCTGTCTATCTCATGGTCGTGCACTTCATTCCCGTACACCGCCGCGTCGAGCTGTTGGCATCGCTGACCGGCGCCGTGCCCAGCGTGGGTTTCGTGCACGGCGTGCTTACCCGCGCCGCGGGTGTGTTGACCGAGGTCGACAAGCGGATCCGCACCCTGGCCTACGCTGTCTGCTGCGACGAAACTTTGCTGCGAGTGGGGCCGCCAGGGTCCCGGCAAAGTCGGGTTTCAGCATGTCAGGAGCAGTTCTATGGGCCGGTTGAAATCGCGGGCGTGATGTCGGCAGGCGGCGGCGATGTTGGTGTGGCCGGCGAGTCGGAGCAGGCTGATGGCGGTGTTGCGGAGGCTGGCCATCACCTGGGGTGCGTGGCCGGTGCGGATCTGGCTGCGGTCTTCGTCGTAGGTTACGTCGCGGACCCAGTGCAGCCCGTTGTCGGGTAGGACCGGCGGGTTGCCCCTAATAGATAACCCTTGAGTTCCCGGAGAGATGTTCCGTCGTCCGAGTTGCGTGCAGGAGCGTTCGACGTCGTTGAGGGTGTTGGTTTTGGTCATCCTGCTTGGGCCTTATTGATCAGGGTGTCGAGTCGGGCGATGAGTCGTTGGTGTCGTTGGGCTTCGGTGATCCAGCCGCGTTGTTCGGCGTCGCGGGCGAGGGCTTCGGCGTCGACGCGCTGGGCGGCGAGGATGGGCAGGGAGCTGGGTTCGGTGTGGAAGCTGGGGCAGTGCTCGCAGATATTGGCGTAGGGGCAGGCGTGTTGGGCGGGTGCGCGCAGGCAGAATCCGCCGGCCAGGCGGGATTTGAGCAGTGGGGTGTTCTTCCAGTCGGCTCCGCCGGTGATGTCGGCCAGTGGCAGGCTGATCGCGCCGGTGGTGGGGGTACGGGCCTGTTGTTTGGCGAGGTCGAGGGCTCGTTCGTATTCGGCTCGGACGGTGGTGTCGAATAGCCGCCCGTAGCGCAGGCTCATCTCGGCGGAAACATGGCCCAGCAGCGCCATCAATGCTTGGAGTGAGACCCCGGCGTTGACCAGGGCGGTGGCATAGGTCCTGCGGAGCTGGTGCGGAGTGAGGTGGTCAAGTCCCGCAGCCTGAGCAGCGCGGTTGAGTTCGTGACGGACTGCGCTTTGGGACAGTCGCCGGCCGTGGTGGGTGAACAGGAACTGGGCCCGACGCCGATAGCGAGGGTGCGGTATCGGCCGTCCATGGGAGCGGATCTCGGTGATGTGATCGATCAGGCCGAGGACGTCGTCATCGATAGGGACCATCCGCTCTGTTTCCAGTTTCCCGAGCGGGATTTTCAGCCAGTGGCCGTGGCCGTGGCCGTGGCCGGGGACTTGGTGGACGCAGTCGAGTTCGAGGTCGAGCAGTTCCCCGATCCGCAGCCCGCAGGACCCCGCACGACATCTGCCGAGGACGACTCCGCATAGCCGGTCCGCGACAGCTCCGCACGCAACGCGGCCTCATACCGCGCTAACGGCCCATCCACGACACCACGAGTCTGATCCATGACCTTCTCCCGCCTGGAGTGCGACACCCTCCAAACGGGCAAACCCCGAGATCACGACGCCAGATTATGCCGAAAGAACCCGAACAGCCCAACCACCCACCAGGAACTACAGGCACCCGCTCGGCATAACCCGGGAGTCGACATAAGCCGATGACACCGGCGTCCTGCACAGCGGGGTGTTCTCGGAGCACCTGCTCGAATTCGTAGGGAACCGACCCGATAGCCGGAGGATTTGATCACGTCGTCGGTTCTCCCGAGCACCCAGTAGTACCCGTCGGCATCGCGAGTGGCGGAATCCTTCGTGCGGTACCACTCACGGTCGAAGGTCTCGGTTGTGGCCTCGTCAAGTTGCCAGTACCCCAGTGGGTACTGCGGGTTCGACCTGGCACGCAGGCAGATTTCACCTATCTCGCCGACGGCGACCTCTCGGCTGGTGATCTGCGACATCGACAGCCATGTTGTAGCGCTCCGGGACCACCCAGCGGATCCCGTCCCATCCGCCGGGCCAAGCGGGAGTGGCTCCTGGCGTCCAAGCCATATCCGGCACGTGCTGTCCAGCAACATCCATCAGGAGACCCCCGACTTGGTCAGGAAACGCTGCATCTCGCGTTGCGGCTCGCCGGTCTTGTAGGCGGCGGGGTTAGCCGCAGAGCGACTAACCCCGGAACTGGTCGGCGGACTACGCCCGTTGCGCGAACCGGCGACCCCGGACGAAGACGAGAATGACTGATCGGTTGGGCCCTGGGGTTCAGCAACCCCAGGGCCCCAACCAGGTTGCGAAACTTCGGCGCGTTGCCGGATCGGGTGGTCAGGCAGCCGCCTTCCTTCGTCGAACAGACCGAACCTGCGCCAGCCTGGTCGGCCGGCTCGGGCTCATTCAGCCGGGGCTACGTGCAGGTAGGTGCCGCCGTCAAATGTCTCGACGTGGACGGTGCCGCTGTCCAGGCTCGCGACGACACGGGTGGTGACCTCGCCCGCGGCCGGCCCCGGCCGGAGGGTCGCCAGCGCCTCCCAGAGGACCCGCCCGTCGGCGTCCAGCCGTGTCGCGTGGCCGCGGAGCTGCTCGACTGTGGGCGCGATGTCGATGATCCCGGCAGGCCGGTCGGAAACACCCGACCGGATGCCCGCCCCGCCCAGGATCAGGGTCGAGGCCAGGTCGTCGGGGTTGAGCGTGCCGTGATGAGACTTGTGCGCCGCCGGCGGGGAGTGCCACGCGGAGTGTCGGGTGGGATCGGAGCCGGGCGAGGTCCAGGGGTGGGTATAGCTGACCAGGGGGGCGGTGGGCAGGTCGCGGCCGATCCCGTCCCACAGGTCGGCGACGTCGACGACCTTGTCCGGCTTCCCCGGCGTCACGCGCCAGCAGATGACCGCATCGACCCACTCCTGGTCCGCGAGCCAGTCCACGACGTCCTGGGCGTCCTGCGCGTCGAGCGCCGGCGAGGCCGCGAGCTCTTCCTCCAGGGGGAGGATCAGTCCCTCGTCGAGCAACCGGCCGAACCCGCCCCGGCGCAGTTCCTCAGGCACGTCGACGTAGCCGGCCACCGGGGTGTGCCCGTGGTCGGAGGCGACGATCACCGTCGTCGGCCGCGGGTCCTGCGCGATCGCGTCCAGGATCCGGCCGAACCGTCGGTCGTTGCCGGCGATGGCGCTGAGCGCTTGCGGGCTGAGCAGGCCGGCGGCGTGCTGGCTGTGGTCGGGTTCGCAGAGCCACATGACGGTGACGTCGGGCGCGTACTCGGGGAGCACGACGTCCAGCAGCGCGTCGGCGAGCCAGTCGTTGACCGCGGTCGCCGGGACCGGCTTCGCCGGCGGAGGACCCACCCGGGCGGCCACCCGCTCGGGATGGACGTACGCGGGATTGACCATGACGCCGACGTCTTCGGGATCGAGCAGCATCGCCTGCCCGGCCGACCCGGTGGAGAGGACGGCGAACGTGCCGCCGTTGTCCCGGACCGACTCGGCCAGCGACTTCACCCGCATCACCCCGCCGTCATGAAGGGGGCGCAGCGCGTGCAGCGTCTCCCGCTTGCCGGTCAGGTACGGGGTCCGGGCGTCCGTCGGGTTCGGGATCAAGTTGCCGTGGATGCCGTGAGCGCCGGGATGGCACCCGGTGCTGACCGCACCAGACGCGGGACGGGTCAGCGGCGGATAGACGCTCCGAGCCCGGGTGAACGAAGCACCGTCCTGGGCGAACTGCCACAGCCGGGGGCAGTGCTCGATCGTGACGAGGTCGGGCCGCATCCCGTCCCACACGATGACGAGTACGCGAGGCGTTCCGGAAGCCATCGTCGGCGCGCTCATCCGTGTTGCTCCGTGGGTTCGCCGAGCACCGTCCCGATGCGCGGGACGGCGGCCATGAGCTGCCGGGTGTACCAGTGTTCGGGTTCCAAGAAGACCTCCTCAACGGGTCCCTGCTCGACGATCCGGCCGTCCTTGATGACCAGCACGCGGTCGCAGAGATGGTGAATGACGCCGATGTCGTGGGAGATGAACAGAAGCGAGGTGCCGAGCCGGGCCCGGACCTCCGACAACAGGTCCAGGACCTGAGCCTGGATCGACACGTCGAGCGCCGAGACCGGCTCGTCGCAGATGATGATGTCCGGCTCCGGGGCGAGCGCCCGCGCGATCGCGACCCGCTGCCGTTGCCCACCCGACATCGTGCGCGGGTAGCGGTCCAGATACTCCTCACCCAGGCCGACCTGGCGGAGCACCTGCACGACCCGCTCCTGCTGGGCCGCGGTGCCCAGTCCGCTACCGGCCAGGCTCTCCCGGACGATCCGGCCGGCACTGTAGCGCGGGTCGAACGAGCTCAGCGGGTCTTGCGAGATCAGCTGCACCCTGGGCCGGGCCGGGCGCCGGTCCCGCTCGCGCAGGGCCGTCCACGGCTGTCCGGACAGGCGGACCTCGCCGCCGTCGAGTCGGGTCAGGGCCAGGACGAGGCTGGCGCAGGTGCTCTTGCCCGAGCCTGACTCGCCGACCAGCCCGACGATCTCGCCCGCGTGCACCGTGAACGAGACGTCGTGGGCCGCGGTGATCCTCCGCCGCGGGCCGCGGGCCGCGGACCGCGGACGTCGTGAACGTCTTGCGCAGCCCGGCCGCCTCGACGACCGGGGCCGGGTCGTCGCCGACGGGCGTGTAGACGGGCGCTTCCCGGTTGGAGGACAGCATCCGGCCCCGCGACCGCGCCGACGGGATCGCTGCGAGCAGACGGCGGGTGTACTCGTGCCGCGGCGCGCCGAGGACCTCCCGCGGGGTCCCGGTTTCGACCACGACCCCGGCGCGCATGACCAGGATCCGGTCGGCGATCCCGGCGACGACGGCCAGGTCGTGGCTGACCAGCAGCATCGCCGTTCCGGCCGCGAGCCGCTGCTCGAGCAGCGCGATCACCTGAGCCTGCACCGTGACGTCCAGGGCCGTGGTCGGCTCGTCGGCGATGATCAGCTTCGGGTTCGCCGCGATCGCCGAGGCGATCAAGCCGCGCTGCCGCTGACCCCCAGACAGCTCGTACGCCCGCTGTGACGCCCGCAGCTCCGGTTCCGGCACTCCAACTCCAACCTGGGTGAGCAGCTCCACCGCCCGGCGGTGGGCCCGCTCCCCCCGGGCGATGCCGTGTGTGGTGAGCGACTCGGTGATCTCGGCGCCCATCGTGCGCAGCGGGTCGAGCGACACCAACGCGTCCTGGGAGACGAGACCGGCGAGCCGGCCACGGACCGCCCGCCACTGCTTCTCGGAGTACTGACGCACGTCCTGGCCGTCGACCTCGAACCGTTCGGCGTGAACGACCGCGCCCGGTCCGGACAGCCCCACGATCGACCGGGCCGTGACGCTCTTGCCGGACCCCGACTCGCCGACGAGGGCCACGCACTCGCCGCCGCGGATCGAGAGCGACACCCCGTGCACCACCTCGACCGGCGGCCGGCGGCGGCCCGTCGGAAAGCTCACCCGCAGCCCGGCGATCTCGACCAGGTCGCCACGCGCGGTGTTCTCGACAGCTGTGCTCACGACATGCCTCCCATTCGGTGCTGTGCGTGGCGCCCGATGACGGTGAACGCGATGACGGCCAGGGTGAGCGTCAGTCCCGGGAACACGCCGGCCCACCAGGCGATGTGCAGGACGTCGCGGCTCTCGGCGAGCATGACGCCCCACTCAGGGATCGGTGCTTTCGGCCCGAGGCCTAGGAAGCTGAGGCCGGAGGAGGCCATGATGGACAGACCCATGTCGAGCGTCGCCAGCACGGGGATGGTGCGTAGCACGTTGGGCAGGATGTGCCGGAGCACTACGTCGAACCGCCGCCATCCGAACATCACCGAATGGCGAGCGAAGTCGGCGTTGCGGACCACCAGCGCGTCGCTGCGGATGATCCGACCGAAGCGCGGGATGTTGGATAGGCCGACCGCGATAGCGATGTTGAGCGTCCCGGGCCCGGTGAACGTCACGACCAGCAGCGCGAAGAGGATCGTCGGGTATGCCGCGAGAGCGTCGAGCGCGCGGGTGACGACCTCGTCGACGACCCGTCCGGAGAGCGCCGACAGCAGACCGAGAAGAAGGCCGCCGAGCAAGCTGATCGCCATCGCGCCCAGCCCGATGAGCAGCGAGTACCGCGCCCCGTGGATGACCCTCGCAAAGATGTCGCGGCCGAGCCGGTCGGTCCCGAACCAGTACTCGGCCGACGGTGGTTGCAGGGCGTCGGAGATGTGGCTGATGGTCGGCCCGTAGCGGGCGAACACGCCCGGGACGAGGACGATCGCAAGCAGCAGCACGGCGAATCCGGCGGCAATCAGCACCGGCACCGGCGTCGCTCGGAGTGCGGCGGCGAACGGCTGGCGCGGCCCGGTGGGCGGGCCGATCTGTTTGGCGGGGCTCAGGGTGTCAGCCATCGGATCGCCTCGCTCGGGGGTCGACGAGGGTCTGCAGGGCGTCGATGAGCGTGGACGTGGCGATGTAGATGATTGCGATGATCAGTACGACCGCGATGATCACCGGGATGTCCTTGTTGTCCACCGCGGACAGCGCCACTACGCCGAGGCCGGGACGGCCGAAAACCTGCTCGATGAGCACAGACCCGCCGAGCAGGGCCGCGATGATCGAGCCCATCAGGTTGAGAACGGGGACGAGCGCGTGCCGCAGCGCGTGCCGGACGACCACCGGCCCGTGGCCCACCCCGCGCGACCGGACGGTGAGTACGAAGGACGATTCGAGCGTCTGATCGAGGGCCTCGCGCAGCACCTGGCTCAGCAATGCAGCCGGGGCCATAGCCAGCGACAGGCTCGGCAGCACCAAGGCTTCGGGCCCCTGGTCACCTGCGATCGGGAACCAGCCGAACTGGAACGCGAACAGCATCAGGGTGAGGATGCCCACCCAGTAGGTGGGGACCGACACCAGGACGAGCTCGACCGCGGACAGCACCGAGCGCAGCCGGCCCGACCGGCCCGCCGTGGCGATTGCGGCGGAGAAGGCCAGGACGATCGCCACCGCTGCCGCGCAGGAGGCCAGCTCGATCGTCGGCCGGATGTTGGCCGCGAGGACGTCGGCGACCGGCTGCCGTTGTACGTAGGAGGTACCCAGGTCGCCGCGTACCAGCCGGCCCAGGAACTGGAGGTACTGCTCGGGCAGCGGCCTGTCCAGGCCCCACTGCTGGCGGATCGCCGCCCGCAGCGCCGGATCGGACTGGTCGCCGGCCATGATGTCGGCGATGTCGCCCGGCACCGCGTGCAGCGCGGCGAAGGTGACTGTGGCGGTGACCCACAGCGCCGCGACGGCGCCGATCATCCGGCGGACCAGCCGGGCGCCGACGCGGCGCAGCGTGTGGGTGAGTGGTGGGGTGGGCGCTACGGAGACCGCCGACGCGGTATCCGTAGCGCTTGCGGGCACGGTCGGTGGCCCGTTGGGGGTTCGGGTCGCCATCGCCATCAGGACTCGGTCCACACGTCATAGGCCGAGCTCGGAGAGTCGATGCGGGTCTCGAAGCTGAGGCCGTGCACCTTGCGGGTGGCAGCGATCTGATACGTGGGGTTGTACAGCGGCAGGATGTAGCCCTGGTCCATGGCGATCTTCTGGAGCTGTTTGTAGAGCTCGGTCCGCTTCTTGACGTCCGGCGTCGCGGCGGACTGGTCGTTGAGCGCGATGATCTGCGGATCGACCCCGCCGTGCGGGGAGTTGCCGTAGAGCACGCTGCCTGGCCCGACCAGCCTGAAGATCAGGGAGGTGTCGCTGCCCGGCCAGGACGCCGGGTAGGCACCCCAAGCGTTCTCTTTGGCCTTGGCCGTGTACTCGCCGTTGGTGACCAGCTGCAAGTCCAGCTGCAGGCCGATGTTCTGGTGCAGCTCGGCGGCGATCGCGGAGATGAGCTGGTCGCGGTTGTCGGTGAGGCCCGGGGCCGGGAAGATGACCGAGACGCTGAGCCGGGCGCCGTCCTTTGTGCGGTAGCCATCGGCGTCGCGGGCGGTCCAGCCGGCCTCGTCGAGCAGCCTGTTGGCCGCCGGGATGTTGTTACCCTAGGTGCCCTTGAGCTCCTGGTCGGTGAAGGGGTTGTCCGGGGCCAGTGGGGCCCAGGCCCGCTGGGCGGTACCGACGTAGATGCTGGCGATCACGGCGTCGAGAAGCTGGTCGAGGTCGACTTCGGCCGGAACGGGGGTGAGCGTCGTGCCGCAGGGTGAGACGGTGGAAAAGGGCATGGTGCACGGCACTGAGCGCGACGGCGTGGTGTTGTTCCGGCTGGACAGCCCCCGGACCCGCAACGCGCTGGACAGCGGAATGCTGGAGTACCTGGCGCTGGAGATCCGGGACGTCCCGGACGGTGACGGCGTGCGCGGTGTGGTGCTGACTGGGACCGGCCCGGTCTTCTCCTCTGGCGAGGACCTGCGCGAGACCCACACGCTGGTCAAGGAACGCGGCATGGCGGCGCTGTCCCGGCTCTTCGAGGACATCACCGAGGCAGTTCTCGGCTGTCCGGTGCCGTGCGTCGCCGCCCTCAACGGGTGTCGACGGCCGTGTCGGCCAAGACGGCCAACCGAGACGAAACAACCCGCCTCGACATACATCGACACGATCGCCTCGGCGGCGCACTCCACGAATACGCGCCTGCCGAATGACCTGCGCGGACGAGGTTTTCGGCTCACCGAAGCGATCATGACGCAGCGGAAGAGGCATCCCTCATGCCGAAGCACGAACATCCCTTGGAAGCGCTGCTCCGCGGGCGCGACGCGGTGGCGGCGGCCGTGAACCGACAGGCCAGAACCCGCAGCCGTCTCTCCTGTGAGGCGTGTCGGTCAGTACGCACACCCGGGGAGATGAGCTCTGGGCAGGGATCCGTCAGCGTTACGGGCTCACGTCCACAGAAGACCCGACTCCCGCCTCGGGTCGGCATCTTGATATTGGGCGGTACGGTGGGGGCGCGCCCTTGCACCGAACGCGGCAGCCCGGACGGGAGTGGTCCCGTCGGTTTCGTTTCGGGGTTGTTGTCCCGGCCCATCCGGGGGCCGGGGCAGGGATGTCGTTGTGGGATCGTCGCTTTTCGCTGGCTGCCCTGTCTAGAGGAGGCAGCCACATGACCGCACATCTTTCCCGTCCCCGCGCCCTGCCACTGCGGGTGGCCCAAGATCCCCCCAGGCTCCGCTCGGGTCTGGCTCTGCAGTGCTCGCGTCCGACGAGCACGTCCGTGGTGATACAGGCCGGCGGCGACCTAGACTGCCGAACCGCCGCCCGCCTTCATGAGCTGCTAGCGGCCCGGTTGTCCTCGATGGTCGACACGGTCGTGCTGGACCTCTCCGGGCTGAACTTCATCGGTGTAGCGGGGCTGGAGCTGCTGCTGCACTCCCACCGGCAGGCCGACAGCCGCGGTGTCGACCTGCGGCTGGTAACGGGTGCCCACTGCCTGCAGCGGGCGCTGATCGCCGCAGAGCTGACCGAGGCGTTCCGGTGCTATGCCACGCTGGAGCGGGCGCTGGCCACAGTGACTGGACGCGTGCGCGACCTGTACGCCGCCGGCTGAGCATCACGCCCTGCCGATGAGCCGGGCTCGCATGCGCGCGATCGCAGACAAGCGGAGCAGCGTTCGCTTAGGACGTTGCGGGTCGGCGCGGGTCGCCGCCTCGGCACCCAGCGGCCCGTCCCTCGCTTCCGCGACCCCGCTGCTGTGCACGGCGGGCTGGACGCACGGTGGCGACGTTCGTTCCCCTGTGACCCGCCGTACCTCCCGCACTTCGTCGACTGCCGCGCCTGATAGTGATCGCCTCCACGCATTCCTCTTGCGTTTGCTCCCGTCCCGCGCCGGTTACCCGAATACAGCCGACCAAGCAAACCGAGCAAACCGGAGGGCGGCACCGTGAGCACTGCACAAACTGAACGCCAGGAAGCCGCGAGGCTTCCGGATGGGGACGTGGTCCGCGTTCTCCTGGAGCAGCACGCACGCATCCGTGACCTCTTCGCGGAGGTCAAGAACGCACAGGGCGAGCAGAAGCAGAACCGGTTCGACGAGCTGAGGGCTTTGCTGGCCGTCCATGAGACCGCCGAGGAATTGGTCCTGCGGCCTATCGCGAAGAAGACGGCCGGCGAGGCCGAAGCCGAAGCGCGAAACCACGAGGAAGAGGAAGCCAACCACGTACTCGCCGAACTGGAGAAGATGGACGTCAACAGCATGGACTTCGACGCCAAGCTCGCGGATTTCGAACGTTCGGTGATCGACCACGCCGAGCACGAGGAGCGGGAGGAATTTCCCGCCGTGCGCCACGGCTGCCAGCAAGATCAGCTCAACGGCATGGGCAGTCGGCTGCAAACGGTCGAGAAGATGGCCCCGACCCACCCCCACCCCACTGCCGCGGGGTCCCCGATTGCCCAGATGCTCACCGGCCCCTTCGCAGCGATGGTCGACCGCGTCAAGGATGCGATGGGATCCGGTGGCAGATGAGTCAAGGACCGTGAGTGGTTCTGGGTGCGATAGCACCCGAAAACGCTCACGGGCGACTGGGTGTCAAGGGTCGTAGGTTCAAATCCTGTCAGCCCGACGTTGGCGAAAGCCCGCTGACCGGCACGTAAGTGCAGGTCAGCGGGCTTTTTCGGGCACATCACTTCCAAGGGATTTCACGTGTTACCCGCCGCTGGGTAGTGGAGCGCAGCACCCTGAACTCGCCTTCTAAATTGCCAGCTCGCTAATGTAAGTGTGTGCTCCACGCCAGTGGGGGATGGGAGAACGCCGCCACGCGGCTCGGGCTCTGTGGAGCTCAAGCTGGGAGTTTCTGCAGGAGTCGCTCCCGCGCGACAATCAGTCGTTTCTCCAGCTGCATGCAGGCGGATTCCGTTTGTCCCGCCCGAAGCATTTCGACGAACTCCCGGTGGCTTGCTACGGCCACCTCGTGATCAATTAGCCCCGCCGTGATGGCGGCAAGCCGGGCCTCGGTCAGGAGCTGTTTATGCATGGTGACCAGTCTTCGAGATCCGGTCAAACCGACAACTGCGGTATGGCACTGGGCATCGAGTCGAATCTGGGTAGGTCGGTCAGCCGAGGCGAGCGCTGACTGCAGTTCCTCGAGACTTCGATCGAGCACCTGGCGGTCAGGCTGTGCGGCAGTATCGAACGAGCGCGCACCGGCCGACTCAAGATGAAACCGAGCGGTGTAGATGTCGACCAGCTGTTCACGGTCGATGCGGGTGACCGCGTGCGGCAAGCCCCGCCCCTGTCTTTGGACCAGGCCTTCGTTCTGGAGTCGCAGTAGGACCTCGCGGACGGTAGGTCTGGCGAGGCCCAGTGTCTCGCTGATTCGCCCCTCGGGAAGTGGGCTACCAGGAGCCAAAGAGCCATTGATGATCTCACTGCGAAGCTGCTCGACGGCCTGGTCTACCAAGCTCGTCTGCTTCAGTTTCGTTGCCGGTCGCATCACTCACCGATACTAGCCTAGTTCCCTAGTTAGCCGGGGTGTTGTTCCTCGCCGATAGTGCTGGTGTCGAACCTCGAGGTCCTGTGCGCCGGTGTAGGACAGCTGGCCGTCATCGAGGACGATGCTCCGGGTTCAGTGCCTCCGTTCGAGCGATCTTCTGCTGCCCGAATAGCTCTCGTCGCTATGCCGTCCGGGTTGGCTAGGCGCGAGGTGAAGCAACTGCACGGCCGTGTTGCGAAGACGGGCTGACTGGTGCGGCAGTCCAGGCGGCGCTGCTGCGGACTGGGCGAAGTCGGCAAGAATGAACTTGCCTAGTAACTAGACAACTAGGTTGCCTGCGCTTATGGTCATGGGCGTGTCTCGGGCTTGCTGATGAAGCCGTCCAGACCGCACAAGTTGTGCAGCCGGGTGTTCGCCCGCTGGCGCACTCGCGCCGGCTGACCGCCTGGTGCCCCGCTAACCAGTCGAAAGGCACAACGTGAGTGACTCGACCGAGGTAGCCAACACCCCGCTCTGGGGTCCGGTGACCTCGCTAGCCCTGCAGAATTCGCCGCACACCGGGCTTCGCCTGCGCGATCTGCCGGAATTCCTCCGTGCGTTCGCCGATGTAAAGCTGGCTGCGGTCCGCGCGAACCGCGACCTGGGTGTGCTGGACGCGGTTCGCGCCGAGGTCATCGCCGAGGCGGCGGGCGAGGTCGCCCGCGGCGACTTGCTGGATCAGTTTCCGTTGCGAGTGGTCGCCACCGGCGGAGGCACCTCGACCAACATGAATGTCAACGAAGTACTGGCCTCGCGGGCATCTCGGCTGCTTCCGCCCGACGTGCGGCTAACGGTTCATCCAAACGACCATGTGAATCGCTCCCAATCCACGAACGACGTCTACCCGACCGCCACAAAGGTGCTTCTCGTGCGACAGGCCATCGAGGTTGCATCTGTCCTGCGGAAACTCGCTCGCAGTTACAGACGTCAAGCAGAGCAGCACGAAGGAGTGCGGCGTTTGGGGCGCACCGGCTGGCAGGACGCGGTCCTCGTCCCGGTGTCGGAGACCCACCGGGCCCACGCTGTGGCGGCAGAGCGATTCGCGGACCAGTTCGACGTGGCGGCACAGACATTGCAGGCTGTCCAGCTCGGCGGGACCGCCCTAGGAACTGGAGTTGGCGCCCCAGCTGGTTTCGCTCGCCTAGCTGTGGAGCATTTGACCGAGATCACGGGCATACCGCTGCGGCCGAGCGCGAGCCCTGTCGATGCTTACGCGCACGCTGACGGATACTCCCTGCTGGCTGACACCGCAGCCCGCTGCGCCGGCATCCTGTTCAAGCAGAGCCAGGACTTCCTAATTCTGAGCTCGGGTCCGAACGGGGGCTTGTCGGAGGTGATCCTGCCGAAGCTCCAGCCTGGGTCGTCGATCATGCCGGGCAAGGTCAATCCAGTCGTGCCGAGCATGGTGGGGCAGGCCAGTTTCTCGATCCGCGCGGCTGCTGTGGCCGTGGGCATGGCGGTCGCCGCAGGCGAGCCGGACTTCAACGCGAACGGCCCAGCTGTCGTCGCGAACTTGTCCCCAGCGCTCAACGAATTGGCCGCCGTGGTGCCTGTCTTCGCCGACCGATGCATCGACAGCCTCCACTGGAATCGGGCCCGGCTCGCCGAGCTGGCGGCACATCCGTTCGATTCCTTGATCGAGCAGGCAGAGAAGGACGGCTACGATGCGGTGGCCGGCCGCTCCGCATAGCAACTTCTTCCACTGCAATTCGCACGTTCTCTGGAGTGCAGCTCGCAGGGGCTGTACCCGTGAACCTTGCTTTCGAGCAGGGGACCAGTCGTAGCTCGCGGCCTTCCGGGGCAGCGGAGCACGCATGCTGAAGCAGCTCGAATCGCAGTTCGTGCCTGAAACTCTATTTTCGCCCGGCTGTGGTTCCCTCACGAAATCCTGATCAAATGAAAAAGTTGCAAAGACGCAGCGCCGTCGTCAAGACCAGGATGAATTTCCTATTTCGCGTGATCAGCGCGATCGAGCGGGTAGGAAACAAGCTACCGAACCCGTTCTGGCTCTTTTGGATCATGGCTGGGATCCTGGGTGTAGTCAGTTTCGTACTGGCGCTGCTCAGGGTATCCGTCACGCTGCCGAACTCCGGTAAAATTGTCGAGGTCAAGAATCTTTTATCGATTGAGGGGATCGGTTTTGCTGCGGAGTCTGCGCTAGACAACTTCGCTGAATTCCCTCCGGTTCCACTTGTTGTCGCAATGATCCTCGGCGTGAGCATCGCGGAGGCCAGCGGTCTCATGACAGCGCTTCTCAGGGTCACTGTGATTCGCCTACCGGGCCGGTGGGTGACATTCGCGATCGCGTTCGCCTCCATGATCTCGCACGTCATGGGCGACTCCGCTTACATGGTGATGATCCCGCTCGGGGCTCTGGCCTTCCGTGCAGTGGGACGCAGTCCTGTACTCGGGGTTCTCGTTGCATTCGTTTCAGTCTCTGCGGCGTTCAATGCGAGCCCATTGGTCACACCGTCTGCAGCGATCCGGGCCACGCTGACAACTGCAGCTGCGCAGACCGTCGATCCGAGTGTCGTGGTCACCCCCGTTGCGACGTACTTCTACGCTGCGGTCGCGTCCTTGTTCTTGTCGATCGTCATCACGCTGGTAGTCGAGCTCGTTCTGGCGAAGCGACCCGAGTTCGGTCAATGGCCGTCGACGGATGAGGCGGTTGCGGCTGCGGGAAACGGCAGCGCAACTGGCACGGTTGCCCACGTCGAGACTAAGGATGAGCTGACCCAGTCGGATGTTCGTCTCACGACGTTGGAACGACGTGGGCTTGGGTGGGCCGGCGCAGCGTCGCTGATCTACGTCGCGGTGGTATTGACGCTCTTGCTGATTCCGGGTTCTTCACTGATCGGCAAGGGCGGCAGCATCGTGCAGTCCGTTGTGGTGGTGGACATCGCCGTCTTCATCGGCCTGCTGTTTGCCGTTGTGGGGTTTGTATACGGCCGGGTAACGGGAAGTATCTCCTCGCTTGGAGCGCTTCCAAAAATTATGGCGGACGGGATCATTCCTATCGCTCCGGTGCTTGTTCTATTCTTTGCCGCCTCACAGTTCCTGGCCTATTTCGACTGGACTGGAATCGGCTCGGTGGTCACGGTTGAGGGCGCAGATCTCCTAAAGAAGCTAAACGCCCCACATCTGATTGTTCTTGTCGTCATTATCTTCGCGATCGCCGTTCTAAATATGGTCATTTCCAGTGGTACCGCAATGTGGGCCATTCTTGCGCCGATTCTGGTGCCGATGATGATGTACATCGACCTCCGGCCTGAGGCGACGCTTGCAGCGTTTATGATCGGAGACTCGGCGACCGGGCCAGTAACGCCGATGAACGCGTACTTCGTGCTCGCTCTAGGTTATGTTCAGAGATATAAGAAGGATGCGGGAATTGGCACTGTGATGTCCTTCGCTATACCACTTTCGTTCGCCATCCTTCTGTGTTGGGGTGCGCTGTTCGTGATTTGGTACCTGGCCGGTGTCCCGTTAGGGCCGGGGGGCTACCTCTATTGAGCAGAGGGGGAGCTGGCTGTCGCCCCACTGGTAAGTGCGTATGTGAGCGGCAGATCGCACACTTTGTGGCCCGTTTCAGCAGATCCGTCCACTCCCGTGCGTTGTCGGCTTGCTTCGTGGCTACTGAGCAGTCCTTGAGTGGCGGTTTCACTGGCGACTCGGCTCCTCAACGAGGGCGATCGGCGCCCCCGCGCACACCGAAGCGCGGGTGCGCCGATCGTTCACGGCCGCGGTGCGTACCGGGTGTTGTCTCGGTCATCGGTACCTCTCCCAGGATCGGGATTTGCACCGTTCGTCTTTACAGTCCCTCAGCTACCAAGCTCCCCTGGTTCCTGAAGGTGCGCGGGCGGTTCCATGTCCAGGCTCGTACCAACGGCTTCGGCCCGGAGCTGTGGCGTTGCTTGTAGATCTCCTTGTCGAACGCCGGTCGGCGACCACCGCGCGAACCGCGGTTCTTGCGATGGCGGATCTGGTCGGCCTTCTCCGGGATGGTGCACCGAATGCCACGTCGCCGCAGGTAGGCACGGTTGGCGCGGGAACCGTACGCCTTGTCCGCCAACACCCGATCCGGACGAGTCCGTGCCCGGCCCCGACCGGCACGGGGCACCCTGATCCGCTCCAGGACCGTCTGGAACTGCGGCGAGTCGCCCCGCTGACCGGCAGTGACCACAACCGACAACGGCTTCTGGCCTTGCTCGGTGGACAGGTGCAGCTTCGTGGTCAACCCGCCCCGCGACCGGCCGATCCCGTGATCGTCCGGCTCGACGTCGACCCCGCCCGGGGATTCACGCTGGTCAGCCCCTTTATACGCGCGCCAGCGGCGTGCTGGTGTGCGCGGGCGACGGTGGAGTCCACGCTGACATCCCAGGTGATCAGCCCCTCGGCGTCGGCCCGGGCCTGCAACCGCGTCAGGATCCGTTTCCAGGTCCCATCCCGCTGCCAGCGACGGAACAGGCCATACACGGTCTGCCACGGGCCGTACCGGTCGGGCAGGTCGCGCCACTGGATGCCGGTGCGTACCCGGAATCGAATCCCGTTGATGAGCTGTCGTTTCGGGTGCTTGGGCGGGCGTCCTGACTTCTTGCCCCGGGGTAGCAGCGGTTCGAGCTTCGCCCACTGCTCGTTCGTCAGATCGCCACGTCCCACACGGAGATCATCCAAACCCAGATCAACTTCTGAAACAGACCCTAGCGTTGCTGGTTGGAATCCGGCGGCTTTAGCCGTCCGGAGGACGTCAACCGTAGTCTGTTGTGGACAGACAGACATAGCGAGGCAGCCTTGCCGACGATCATCTCCGCCCCAGCCCGGTCGTACAGCGGACGCAGTTCGACGGGAGCTGTTCCGGTCGCCTCGCGTGCGAGTTATTGATCCGGGTGGCAAATGTGTGATGTTAGGCGGCGTAGCGAACTTCGGGTTTGCCGAAGTAGGAGCGAACTCGGTCGGGCAGCTTCTGGAGCCGGTGGAGGAAGGAGCGGACCGCTTGTTTTAACTCGGCGCGGGTTTTGGGGGCTGTGCTGGTGGAAACGGTGCGTTTGAGGTCGGCATTGAGTAGCTCGTCGGGGTTGAGTTCGGGGCTGTATCCCGGCAGGAAGTGCATCGCGATCGCCTCAGCGTGCTTGGTGATCCATTGCTGGATAGTCTTGCGGCGGTGGACGGGGTGTCCGTCAACGATCAGGTGGACCTTGCGGTCCAGATGGCGGGTCAGCCGGTCCAGGAACGACAGGAACACCTTGCCGTTGAACGAGCCGGTGTAGACGGTGAAGTACAGCTCGCCTTTGTTCCCGATCGCGCACATCGCGTTCACGCTGAATCGTTTGCCCGTTTTGCCCACCACCGGTGTCTGGCCCGCCGGTGCCCAGGTGCGGGCTACGGTGGCGTCGGAGCGGATCCCGGTCTGGTCCAGCCACAGGATCAGTGCGCCCTCGCGGCGGGCGCGGGCGGCGATGGCCAGGTAGTCCTCCTCCAGCCATCGGCGTACGGACTCGGGGTCCTGTTCGTAGGCCTTGCGGATCGGTTTCTGCGGCGACAATCCCCAGGAACGCAGGTAGTTGCCGACGGTGCGCAGGTTCAACACGATGCCGTGGCGCACCCGGATCAGCTCGGCCACTGTCTTGCGGGTCCACACCAGGCCGGTCAGCCCGAACGTGGCCGGGGTGTGCTCGGCCACCGCATACCGCAGCTTGCGCTGCCGGCGGGCACTCAACGCTTTCTGCTCGCCGGGCTTGCGACCCCGGCGACGCCCGGTGAGACCCTTCGAGCCACGTTTCCGCCACGCCTGCACCCATCTGGACACCGACTGCGGGGCCACCGCGAACACCCGGGCCGCCTCGACCTGACTCATCCCACCATGAACAGCAGCGACCACCCTGCGCCGCAAATCCTCCTGCGCCTCAGGCGACAACCTCCGCGCGTCCCGCACACCAGCGATCATGCCAGAACAACGAAGATCACACCTATAAGTTCCCGATCAATATGAGGAGGCTGGCCTGCGATTGTGGCGATGTAGGTCGACGCGGGGTCGTTGGTAGTGCGATCAGGAGATGATCACTTCGACGGCCGCGTCGGCCAGCGCGTCGCGCAGGTCCCCGGTGGGCTCGGTGTCGACGACGACGCCGGTGAGCTGGTTGAGTGGGCAGACGTGGTGGCCGGCGATTCGGCCGAACTTCTCGCTGGAGACCAGGGCGTAGGAGCGGTGGGCGTTGGCGAGCACGGTCCGGCGCACCGCGATCTCCTCGAGGTGGTAGTCGGTGAGCCCGGCTTCGGGGTGCAGGCCGCCCGAGCCGAGGAAGGCGACGTCCGGGTAGGTGTCGGCGAAGAATCCGGCGGCGGTTGCGTTCGACAGCGCGAGATCTCCGGCTCGCACGCGGCCGCCCGAGACCAGGACGTCGAGTCCGGGGCGGTCGGCCAGTTCCGAGGCGACGACCAGCGAGTTGGTCAGGATGGTGGCGGACAGTCCGGGTGGGAGCGCCCGGGCCAAGGCGGCGGCGGTCGTTCCGACGTCGATCATGATGATCTGGCCGTCCCGCACGAGCGAGGCGGCTGCGCGACCGATCTTGCTCTTGTTCCCGGCGCCCAGGCGTTGGCGCTGCTCGATGGGCGGTTCCTGTGAAATCGGCGGCTCGGTGCTCGCCGCGCCGCCGTGCACGCGGGTGAGGATCCCGCGTTCCTCGAGCGCCACGAGATCTCGCCGGATCGTCTCCCCGGAGACGGCCAGTTCCCGCACGAGCGTGTCCGTGCTGACGATCTGCGCGCTGCGCACCATCTCGGTGATCAGGGCATGGCGTTCTGCGGCGAGCATAGATCGGATTGTAGCTGTGGACTTCTGTGGAGCGTGTGCCTCACGTTGGCAGACCGGCGCGTCTCGGTCTTCTCGATCGAGCGCGCCCGATGCAGGTTCTCGGCTGGTCCAGCGATCTCTGATCTAGCTGGGCAACGGAACACCTGGCCTCGCAAATCCTCGAATTTGCACAAAAACACCACTTGACACACGTAATCCCACAAGCGCACAGTGTTCGCCACACGACATGCCCGCAGGGCCTTGGTCTTTCCACATCCCCGGTGCCGGTGGGGGAGGCCGACCTGCGGCCGCTGCCGAGACCGGCCTTTCCTGGAGGCAACCGCGCAGTACCCGCTGCCACCGGCGCCCCTGTCCGGCCGACCAGCCGACCTTCAGCCATCGAAGGAAGAAGCTCATGGATCGCCACACACCTGGCAAGTACGCCGCTCTGAGCGGGTGCACGCTGATGTTGTCCCTGATCTACATGTCGCTGACATCGTGGTCCGTCGCGGTGAACGAACTGGCCACGAGCCTGCGGCTGTCCCCGGAAGCGGTTCAGTTCGGTTCCGCCGCGCTAATCGCCGGGTACGCGATCGGCGGCTTCGTGCAGGGCAAGCTGATCGAGCGGTTCGGTTGGCGGCCTACGTTCACCGGGGTGATCATCGCGTTCCTCATCGCATCGGCGCTGATCCCGGTGGTGCAGAACTACGGCGTGATCCTGCTCCTGCGCTTCGTGCAGGGATGGGGCTGCATGGTCACGGTCACCAGCGCGGTGGTCAGTTCCTGGTTCCCGACGCGGGAACGCGGCCTGGCCATCGGGGTGCTGCTCGGCGCCATCGGCCTGGGGTCGGCGTTGGGAGGTTACGTCGCGGGCGTGCTCACCCCGGCCATCGGTTGGCAGAACACTTTCTGGTTGATCAGCGTGGCGACTGTGGTCGGAGCTGTGCTGTTCTACGCACTGGTCCGGCAGGCGCCACCTCTGGAGGAGGAACGGACGCTCGCCGATGCCGGACCTGCTCTTCGCATTCGCAGCATCTACCGGGAGCCCAAGCTGTGGCTGCTGGGCCTGATGGTGATGTGCTGTTTCTTCAACGCCTACGGCATGTACGCCTACCTCGCGCAGTACCTGTACACCCTCGACTACACCTCGGCGCAGGTCGGCCTGGTAGTCCTGCTGAACGGCCTGATCGCGGTCGTGTCGACCCCGGTCGGTGGCTGGATCTCCGATCGCCTGGTGGCTCGCAAGGGGGCGCTGCGGGCACGCACCTGGACCAATGCGTGGGTGGCGCTCCTGGTGGCTGCGGTCGGCTGCGCGCTCGTCCCGCACGTCGCCCCGCTGGGTCTTGGTGCGGCCGTGCTGATCGCGGTGGTGGCCGGCTGGGGGACACCGGCCACCAATGGTCCTGGACTGTCGTTGCCGTCGGACCTGTTCGGTAGTGCCGCCGCCGGCCCCGGCGTCGGTCTGGTCCTGCTGGTCGCCGGTGCCGGCGGGATCATCTCGCCGATCCTGGTGCCCTACATCGCTTCGGTCAGCAACTGGACCGTCGGCTGGTACGTCACGGCGGGCGCCGCAGTGGTCGGTCTGCTGATCAACCTCGTGCTGGGGTCCGAGCGGTCGTCTCAAGCGGCCGACGAGCGACCCCTCATTACCGCCAAGGAGGCGTGACGTGTCGAAGTACGTGATGACCTACGACTGCGGGACGACGTCGCTGAAAGCCGCGCTGATCGACCTCGAGGGGACCGTCGTCGCAGAGGCGAACGAGACCTACGCGCTGCGCCAGCCCCAGCCCGGGTGGGCCGAGCAGGATCCCGCCGAGTTATGGGAGGCCGTGTGCCGGGCGAGCCGTCGGCTCATGTCCCGCTCGGCGGCGGAGGACGTCGTCGCCTGCGTCTTCGTGGCGCCGTGGAAGAACATCATCCCGGTCGATGCCGACGGAGTCGTGCTGCACGATTCGATCATCTGGCTCGACTCGCGGGCGATCGAGCAGGCGGCCCGGCTCAACGAGGCGGTCGGGGAGTTCGTCGGTACCGGGCAGGAGTACTGGCCGCGTCTGCTGTGGCTCAAGGAGAACGAGCCCGAGATCTGGCAGCGCGCTGACAAGATCATCGGGCTGAACACCTACCTCAAGTGGCGGGCCACCGGGCGGTTCGTGACCGAACCCTCCGACGACTTCATCCGGTCGCCCAAGCCCGAGGTCGCCGATCTGTACATCCGCATCATCAAGGCGGCCGGCCTCGTGGAGGACCTGGGGAAGTTCCCGGAACAGACCCGCTCGACCGATATCGTGGGGTCGCTGACCGCTGCGGCTGCCCGCGATCTCGGCCTGCGTGAAGGCGTGCCGGTGCTCGGCGGGTTCGGCGACCTGCCTGCGATCACCGCGGGGGTCGGACGATCCGGCTTCAAAGACGTCCACATCTACTTCGGGACGTCGTCGTGGTTGGTCAGCGTCGTGCCCGATCGCAGTTCGCTGGACGCGCCGCTGAACTTCAGCTTCGACGCGGATCGGGAGGGCGCGGTGTTCGCGCTGCAGACCGGCTGCCTGGCCTATGACTGGGCGACCGAGCAGCTGTACCGGGCGGAGAAGGGCGTCCTCGGAGATTCCCTGCACGACTTCCTGGCGAAGGAGGTGGCCTCGGTCGAGCCCGGATCGCTCGACCTCGTCGCGACGCATTGGCTGGCCGGTGAACTGCCGCCGCTGTCCAAGAACGCCAAGGGGATCTTCCTCAACCTGACGACCTCCCACGACCGCCGGCACATGCTGCGGGCCGTCATGGAGAGCATCTGCTACACGCACCGGATGAACCTCGAACGGTTCTCGAGGAGCACCGGCGCCCAACTGGAGAGCATCCGCGTGGTCGGCGGGGGAGCGACCAGTGGGGTCTGGATGCAGATGCTCGCCGACGTCCTCCAGATGCGTATCGAAGTTCCCCGGGCACCGCGCTACACCGGCGCTCTGGGGGCCTACTACTGCGCGATGATCGGGTTGGGCCAGATCGCCGACTACGACTCGATCGTCGACGAGGTGCCCATCGAGCGGGTGTTCGCCCCGAACCCGGAAAACGAAGCGGTCTACGACCGGCTCTACGACGTCTACCGCCAGCTCTCCCCGGCACTGCGTGATGTGTTCGACCAGCTAAACGGCAAGTACTGAACCAGTTGGAGCGTGTTTCCACGTGCGTATCTTCATGACCGAGTTCCGCCAGGAGAGCAATTCCTTCAGCCCCGTCCGCTCGACCCTGGAGCAGTGGCGCCAGGGAGGGATCCTGGATCCGGAGCAGGTCCACGAGTCCCTGGCGGGCAAGCCGTGCGCCATCGGCGGAATGATCCAGGCCCTGGAGGACCACGCGGCCGACGCTGAAGTCGTGCACGGGACCGTCATGTTCTCGCAGAGCGGGGGCATCGCAGAACAAGCCGTCATGGACCACTACCTCGAGCGACTGGTTCCGCAGCTCGAGGCGTGCCTGCCGCTGGACGGGGTGCTGTTGTCGTTCCACGGCGCCCTGCAGACGACCGAGTTCGACGACCCCGAGGCGGAGATCACGCGGCGGGTTCGTGAGATCGTGGGCGACCGATGCGTGATCGCGACCTCGACGGATTTGCACGGCTACATCTCGCAAGACCTCGTCCGGGACGCCGACCTCATCGTCGGGTACCAGACCTACCCGCACGTCGACTTCTTCGAAACCGGTTACCGCACGGCGAAGTTGGCGTTGGAGGCGATCGCCGGCGGCACGTTGGAGATGGCTTGGGTACCGATCCCGATGATCGTTTCCGCGTCCGCGTACAACACGCTCGAAGGCCCGTTCCGGGATTTGATCGAGCACGGACGTGCGATGGTCGACGAAGGTCGCATCATCGACTTCACCGTCTACCAGATGCAGCCCTGGCTGGACCTGGCCGAGGGCAATTCCTCGGCCGTGGTCATCGCAGCGGACCGGGAATCAGCTGCGGCCGGTGCCCGCGAGTTGGCCCAGCGGCTCTACGCAGCGCGCCACGAGTTCACCCCGAACCTGATGTCGATCGACGAGATCATCGACCTCGCCGAGGACCCTGACACACCGAAACCCGTGATCCTGGTTGACTCCGCGGACTCGTGCAACGCCGGTGCTCCCGGGGACAGCATGGCCGTGGCCGCGCGCCTGCTGGAGCGCGGGTCGGAGATTCGCGCGGCCACGGTGGTCAACGATCCGGCTGCAGCCGCCGAAGCGCACCGGATCGGAATCGGCGGGCGCGCAACTTTCGAGGTCGGCCGCGCACACGACCCGAACGCCGTCTCGATCAAGGCCGAGGGCTACGTCCGCTCGGTCCACGATGGTGAGTTCGCGCAGGAAGGCCCGGCCGGCCGAGGAATGATCAATCGCATAGGGACGACCACGGTGCTGCGGTTCGGCACCCTCGACACCGTCGTCTGCGAGTGGATGGCGGGAAACGGCGACCCGCAGCTCTACCGGGCCTTCGGGATCGAGCCGACCTTGTACGACCTCGTGGTGGTCAAGGCCAACACGTCGTTCCGCGCCGCCTACACCAAGTTCGCGGGACTCATCTGCGAAGCCGATACACCGGGATCGGCCGCGGCCGACCTGAGCCGATTGGACTTCCGCCGGTTGCCGAAGTCGATGTACCCGTGGACCGATACCGAAGAGATCGAGTACCCGGTGCATTTCGGCCGGGACCGCTCGACAACCGGCGGTCGGGCCTAGCCAGGCCGCGATCACCGGGATGAATGATCACGTCGGGTGTACTTGATCTGATGCAGCGCCGCAGATCGACCCGCGATTCGAGGGAGTCCCATGTCAAACCCGAGCCCTCCGCCTTCCAGGCCTAATAAGCACGATCCGGCGACACTCGCCTTCCAGACCCAGACGGTGCACAGCGGGAATCAGGCTGACGTCGGCACGGGTGCAATCCGTACACCGATCATCATGGCGAACTCCTACGCCCTGCCAGAGGACCCGTACACGCTTGACCCGGACAACCCTGACCTGCTCGTCTACACACGTGAGTCCGGCGCGAACCAGCTCGCGCTCCAGAGCAAGCTCGCCACCCTCGACGGAGGCGAGGACGCGGTCGTGCTGGGCACCGGTGTGGCGGCTTTGCACGCCATGTTCTTTACTCACCTGAACGCCGGGGATCACGTCATCGTCTCCGATGTCACTTACAGCGCCGTATGGCGGCTGTTCGCCGAGCTGCTGCCCGTCAAGTCGGGCATCGAGGCGACATTCGTCGACGTCACGGATCTTGATGCCGTGCGTGCGGCGATTCGTCCCACCACGCGGATCATCCACACCGAGGTCATCGCCAACCCAACCGTAAAAACAGCCGACATCCAGGCCCTGGCCGACATCGCCCATGCGGAAGACGCGCTGCTGACAGTGGACTCCACCTGCACGCCTCCACCGATGTTCCGTCCGCTGGAGCACGGCGCCGACCTGGTGGTGCATTCCCTGACCAAGTACATCAACGGGCACGGCGACGCGATGGGCGGAGCCGTCATCGGGCCGCGGGAACTGATCCTCCCGATCAAAACCGAGGCCATGATCAACGTGGGCGCTGCCATATCCCCGTTCAACGCATGGCTGATCTCCCGCGGGTCGATCACGCTGCCACTTCGCCTGCGTCAGCACCTCGCCAACGCCCAGCGCGTGGCGGAGTTCTTGGACAGCGACCCCCGCGTGCTACACGTCGCCTACCCGGGACTGCCGTCACACCCGCAGCACCAGCTCGCCAAGCGGCAATTCGGCGGACAAGACTTCGGCGCGATGATCGCATTCGCTCTCGATGCCGATCATGACACCCGCAATGCCTTCGTCAACAGCCTGCGGCTGATCACCTCCGCAGTGTCTCTGGGCCACGACGAGACCCTCATCGTCTACGAGGACACCCCCGCCGACCGTGCCGCCATGTTCCCCGAGGTGTTCCGCACCCACGGCCTGCTGCGTCTGGCGGTGGGGCTCGAAGATCCCGATGACCTCATCGCGGACCTGGCTGCAGCCCTGGATACGGCGGTGCCCGCACACTGACTCACCTGTCAGGCCGCAACCCGAAGGCGTACCGCTGGAACAAGCGGCTGGCGGCTGCAAGCATCAGTGGCACACCTGGTCAGCTGGGAGACAAGGACTGGACTCCTATCGGAGCACGCCGTGTACGGCTTTGCGGCGTGCAGTGCATGGCGATTCCGGACCTCGTCCCCGGCGGCGAGGACACCGCTTCTGCTCTGCGTGCGCGCCTGGCCACCGCCGTGGCTAGCCTCAAGGTCGGTCCTGCGGCCGACGACGACACGTGGTCGATATGGGCCTGCGGACCACGAAAGTCCCGCCGGGCCGAGGCGGCCAGCTACCTCCAGCCCCAGGGGCGGACGAAAGCGCCGCTGGTCGTTGACGGCCAGTTCGGCACTCGCAGACGGACCGGCCCAGTGCGCGCCAGACGACGAATTGGGCGTACGTACTCGTCGGTGATCACATCCGGTGGGCGTCCGACCCGAGAACTGCGGTCACCTCGGGCGCCGGCATCAGATGCTCGCCGAGCAGGCGCTGCAGCCTGTCGCTGTCGTGGTCATCGAGTGCTCTGACGATGCCCCGGTGCTGTTCGTCGATGACTGGGACCCGGGCCGGGCTGGACTCGAGCGCCCGGAGCCCGACACGTTGTTGCCGCGCCTGCAAGGTGTCGTACATCTCGGTGAGCACCACATTTCCGTGCGCGCTCACCATCGAGCGGTGGAACCGCCAGTTCAGCTGAACGGCCTGGAGCCAATCGAGCGCGCGCTCGGCCTCCTCCATGAGATCGAGAAGTTCATGCATCTCCCGGGGGGCGCCGACGCGGTCTGCGCACAGCGCGCTGCCAGCGTGCCCTTCGATCAACATCCGAGTCGCGTTGACCTCGTCGAGCTCGCGGGCAGTGACCACGTGCACCTGCGCTCCCTTGCGGGGCAACAGGTCGATGAACCGCTCGGCGTTGAGGCGGTGGAACGCTTCGCGCACCGGCGTGCGGGAAGTGCCGACGGACTCCGCGACCCACACCTCATCGAGGAAGGTGCCCTCGGCCAGCCGGCCGGTGATGATCCCATCGCGCAACCAGTCGTAGACCCGCCCTGCGGCGGGCCGCTGGCGCCGCGAATCGACCTGACTGGGTGCATCGACAGCCATGATTTGCCTCCTCGACTTGGCCGTTCCCTCCTCAACATACTGGACACCTCCTGTACTCCTCGTGTATACACGAGGAACACACAAGCTTGCGTGTGGGTCTCGCCTCTCCTTTCCCCGCTATGTGGAATGCCGTCTGGCGGGCGATCAAGCGCTCGAGTTACCGAGGAGTCGTAGTCCTGTGAACCAACGCATCCCGAATTACCGCTTCGCCGTGTGGCTGTCCGACCCGAACTGTGCTGCCGCCGAGATCGCTCGCCACCTCGGTTATGGTGCTGTCGTCCTCGACATCGAGCACGGCGCCTTCGGGCTCGCCGACCTGGAAAGATTCACACCATTTCTGAAGGCGCTCGGTTTCGACGTGCTCGCGAAGGTCCTCGCGCCCGAACGGGCGCCGATCCAGCAGGCACTGGACTTCGGAGCTGACGCCGTGGTGCTCCCGCACATCAAGAGTGCCGCGCACGCCAGAGAGGTGACCGCATTCGCCAAGTTCCCACCGGCGGGAGACCGCAGCCTGGCGGGAGGCCGCACCATCGGATACAGCCCTTACACCGACGAGTGGCTGGCGGTTGAGGACGCCCGCATCCGCTGCTACCCGATGATCGAGCATGCCGGTGCCCTCGCCGAGGTGGAGGCCATCCTCGATCTTCCGACTGTGGACGGGGTGTTCGTCGGTCCCGGTGATCTGTCGGTGCGGCGTGACCGCGGTGCCTATTCCAGGGACGCTGGCGACTTCGCCGATCAGCGCACGATCGCCAATGCTGCGCGGGCGGCCGGTAAGCACTGGGTCATGCCGGCTTGGAATGAGGACGAGAAGAAGTTCGCACTGGAGCACGGTGCGCATCAACTGGCTCTAACCATGCAGCACGACGCGTTACGCGTCGGGCTCAGCGCCGCGTTCCACGAAGCATCCGCGCTCGCCGAGGAGGTCTCGTCGTGAGCACGTCCGAGGTCTCCGCCGAGGTGGCGGCACCGAGTCGTGTCGGCCGGGTCCGTTGGAAGATCGCCGGCGTGCTCGGCATCGGTGCCTTCGTCAACTACATCGACCGCGTCAATCTCTCTATCGCGGCTCCGGAGATCATGCGTGACTTCGACATCTCGGCCGCGCAAATGGGGATCGTTTCGTCGGCGTTCTTGTGGACTTACGCCGTCCTGCAGATGCCCATCGGATCGGTCATCGACAAGATCGGCGTGCGCTGGGTCAACCGGGTCGGTGTCACCCTCTGGGCGCTGGCCTCATTCCTCTCGGCGGCGGCCGGTGGTCTCGGCCTAGTGATCATCGCCCGCCTGATCCTCGGCATCGGTGAGGCACCGTCGGTTCCCGCGGCGTGGAAGGCGATCGGGCAGTGGTTCCCCAAGCAGGAACGGGGCACGGCCACAGCCATCTTCGATGGTTCCTCCAAAATGTCGAACGTGCTCGGGATCCCGATCATGGCCTTTCTCGTGTCGGCGTTCAGCTGGCACGCGGCGTTCATCTTCACCGGTGTGCTGAGCGTGGTCTTCCTGCTGGTCTGGTGGATCCTCTACCGCACGCCCAAGCAGGCACTCGCGAGCGGACGTCTCACCGCGCAGGAATACGCCCTCATCAGGGATGGCGGGGCCGAGGACGAAGACGCCCGAACAAGTGGATCGCTCAACGGTCTCGGGTATCTCCTCCGGCGCAGGAAGACGTGGGGCCTGACCTTGGGGTTCGCCTCGTACACCTATGCCTACTACGTCCTGCTGACGTGGCTACCGGGCTACCTCGAGAAGCAGTTCGGCGTGAATCTGCTCAAAGGTGGCCTTTACACGATGATTCCGTGGTTGGTGGCGGTCATCGCGCAGTTCCACATCGCCGGAGTGCTGATGGATCGATGGATCGCTCGCACCGCACAGGCCACGCGGGTACGCCGCATCATCCTCGTCACCAGCATGCTGACCTCGCTAGCGGTCGTCGGCGCGGCTTATGCGAACTCTATTACTGTCGCGATCACTTTCCTCTCGATCGGTGCCGCCGGTCTGGCCGTGTCGGTTCCCGCAGGCTCGAGCATCGTGTCCTTGATCGCTCCCCACGGATACACCGGGACCATGGGAGGAATCGTCAACTTCATCGCCAACACGATCGGAATCGCGGCGCCCATCGTCACAGGAATCGTGGTGGACAGCACCGGATCGTTCGCATGGGCTTTCATCGTCACCGGATTCGTGATCGTGGCCGGAATCATCAGTTACACCCTCGTCCTCGGACGGATGGACCGCATCGACCCGCCTCCGGCAGCTGTGACCGCCGCACGCCCATGAGTGAGCTGAAGAGACAGGACCAACGAATGCTCCCCATCGCTGTGGCCCAGTTCGCCCCCACCAGCGACAAGAAATGCAATGCCGACAAGATCAGCGACCACGTGCGGTCCGCGGCTGAGGCTGGTGCGCGTGTGATCGTGCTTCCTGAATTCGCCATGTTCTCGGTTCAGGGAATGGATGAGCGGTTCCTGCGGTCAGCCGAACCCCTGAGCGGTCAGTTCGTCCGGAGCTTGGGGCACTTGGCTGCAGCCCACACCATCACGATCGTGTGCGGCTTCAACGAGACCAGCGACGACCCCGACCGCATCCACAACACACTCGTCGCGATCAACGAGGACGGACGCATCGCAGCGACCTACCGCAAAGTGCACCTCTATGACGCGTTCGGGTACACCGAGTCCACCCGGGTGCGGCCGGGCAAGATCGACAAACCCGAGCTCTTCGAAGTCGACGGCATCCGGTTCGGCATGCAAACCTGCTACGACGTGCGTTTTCCCGAGGTGACCAGGCGGATCGTCGACGCTGGCGCGGACGTGCTCTTGCTGCCCGCCGCTTGGGTGCCGGGCCCCCTCAAAGAGGATCACTGGTCCACTTTGGTGCGAGCACGGGCCATCGAGAACACCATGTATGTGGCTGCCTGCGGCCAAACCGCGCCAGGCGGCGTCGGCCGAAGCACGATCGTCGACCCGATGGGTGTGCAGCTCGCCTCACTCGGCGAGGCGGACGGAGTCGCCGTCGCCGAAGTCTCTGCCGACCGGATTGCCGAAGTTCGTGCCATCAATCCGGCCCTCGAATTACGGCGGTTTGCCGTCATCGAACGTTGAGCGAGTCCGTGGTCATCCAATCGAGCCGCGGTCAACCCAGTTCGCCGGTATGTCATCACCTGGTGACTTCGGCGCGCTGTTGGACGCGTACGACGCCGTCGGCGACACCGCTTCACCGCCCGGTGTCGCCGGCGTCATCGAATGCTCAATCAGGTGGACCCTCCGCAGCGCTAACGACTGCGGCTTGGTCGGCAATCGGGCAAGTCGTCTCGGCAAACTGCGGTCGGCGACGATCATCAGCGTGTTGACCTGCGCAATCTACAAGGGCGGCCGTCGGATGCCGAACAGTCGGATCGCGATTTCTCAGCCCTCGACGAGTGCCGGCTGGTCGTGTGGGTTGTGATGGAACTGGCCGCCTCCAGCGGTTTTGGGCGAGGGACTCAGGGCTTGGGGGTGAGGTCGGTGAGGAGGGTGTCGAGGACCAGTTCTTCTTCGACTGCTTTGCCGGTGTTGCGCAGGGCCTCGGTGAGGTCAGCGTCCCATAGGGCGGTCACCTGGTTGCCGGTCAGGTCGTGGCCGCGTGCCGCGACCGCCAGGTAGGACTCCGTGTCGAAGCGCCAGGGGCGTGCGGGGAAGCGGTCCAGGACGGCATTCGCGATGCGCAGGCCGCCCCAGTCGAAATCGCCATGGTAGCGGAGTTCGGCTCCCGCTTCGGTCAACAACCGCAGCAGGTGAGTCACCGCTGCAACCGGCTGGCCGTTGGTGCAGATCAGCGGTCGGCACGTGCTGCCGAGGCGGTCGGCTGCGGCCGTGACCACCACCGGGTTTTCGCACACCGACACCAGTTGCTCGGTGAACACAGGGGGATCGCGGACCAGTTGGCGCAAGGTCAACACCACCGGCTGCCCGGCCTCGTGCCAGGCGGCCAGCGCGCGGCCGGTCGCCGTGCGGTCGTCGCCAGGCAGGCCCAAGGTCAACACGGTGCTGGACACGTCGTCACGCAGCAGACCGACCGAGGCCCATACCTCGTGCCGCCATTCGGAGCCGCTGCCGTTCGGGATGCCTGTCAGAGCACGTGCGGCCCCGAGTGCGAGAGTTGCGAGGGGGCCCTCGTCCAGGGCATGCGCACGACCTGTTACCCGTGCTGCGAAGTGCCCCAGCGGCTCGCCATCGGCAGGCAGGTTCCGAACGACCCCAGCTAGATCGTGCAGAATCGGGCCGGCGATTTTTGGGCTGCCCGCAAGCCTGCGGACCAGGCCAGTATCGCGGATCGCCGAGTACCAGCCAGCGAGTTGCTGGCCGACCACTTCTTCCAGCGGGGCGAACGCATCCTGCCAGGCTTGCGCCAGTTTCGCTGCAACCGCTGCCTTTTCGGACACCGGTCCGGTGAGCGCTACGACCGCGGCCGCCAGACCGTCCTCGCAGGCACCTGATCGGCGCAACACATCGTCGACGGTGTCCAGTAACACCGTTACCTTGCTGCCAGCACGTGGGCGGCGTCCTAGCAGCCTGTGCACGGCGGCACGTTGGGCGGCGGTAGCGTCAGCGAGCGTGACTGTGCCGTGCAGGGTTTGGCCGCGTTCCATTCGGGTGCGGATCCGGTTGACCAGCCAGGCCAACTCAGGATCGCCGAGCAGCCGTCGCAGCCGATCCTGATCCAACGGGTTACCCCCACAAACCATGCTGCGCAACGGAATCCTGCAGGGGTACGCGGGTTCGCGTCGAACCGTCCCATTCCCAGTTCGTCACCAGCACGGCAGGAACCCCGTCCACCCTCGACAACTGCGAAATCCGCAACCCGGGAACCTCCGGGTAGCAGCCCCATTCGCGTTCACTGGTCAGCACCACGTCGAGGTCGAAGGCGGCGAGCAGACCCAGGTACTTCGCCCGCGCGTTGTCGTCGACGCCGGCGAAAGCCTCGTCGAGGGTGACCAGGCGCGGTGCGTTCGGGTTACCGGCCGAGGCGTAGTGCGACGATGCCGCAGCGAACAGCGGCACGCTGGCGGCGAGCACGCGCTCACCGCCGGAGGCCGGTCCGCTCGCCGATCGCCATTGCCCGTGTTGGTGCCGCTGGATCACGAACCGGTTCCACTTCCGGTAGTCCAACGCCTCCGTCAGGTGTTCCAACCAGGTTCCGGCCGTGTTCCGGGCGCGGACCTCGGCGATCTGGGCCTGCAGGAACCCGCCGACAGCGGCCCTGTCGTCCGCCGACCACGCATCCGACGTTTGCCGCAGCAGCCGCTCCCTGGCTACCGCAAGCCCCGCTGGGCCGTCCTCTAGCGGCCGCCACAGCAGCCGTAGCTGCATACCGGTGCTGGTCGGTCTGGCCGCCAACTCCTGGTTCATCAGCGCCACCTGTGTCTCGGCCGCCGAGATGAGTTCCTGCAGAGTGCTCGCCACCTCGTTGACCAGGTGGTTTTCCAGGGTCTCTCGTTCCCGCTCGTTGAGCAGCCGCTCCCGGTCGGCGACCTCGGTGGCCAGTGCCCCGGTCAGTTCCGGCACCGACGCCGGTCGGCCCTGGAACTCGATCTCCACGACCACGCCGTCCTCGCGCAGATCAGCGGAAGCCCGGTTACCGTGCCGCGACAGCGTGTCGTGCAGCGCCTTGTGCTCATTGTTGACGCGGTGCTGCGCCCGTTCCCAGGCGTTGTCGTCGTCGGTGACGTCGGCGAGTTCCTCGTTGGCTCGGCGGGCCAGCCGAACCGTGGGGTCCGGGGCCCACTTTTCGGCCGCGTCGGGGATCTCGAGCTCCGGCAAGGCGATCGCCAACAGCCCGGTACCGGCGAACCGGCGGAACAACTCGGCCGCCGTCGCGCGTTCCTCGGCCGCCTCCTTGAGCCGTTCGCCCAGCTCTTCGCGACGCCCCTTGGCCGCCCCGCGCTGCTCGATCGCGCGATCCCGGTCCAGCCCGGTCTGTTGCTGGCCGGATTCGTTGTCCCGCAAGGATTCCGCGACCTCGGCGAGTTGTCGCTGCAGCTCGGCCACCGCCGCGCCAACGGTGCTGCTGAGGGTGCGCTGATGTTCATCGGCCGCAGCGGCCTCGTGCTCTGCCGTGCCCGCGCGGTCAGTCAGCTCTTCAACCGTGGACTCGGCGTGCTCCAAGTCGACCACAGTCTCCCCGGCGTGCCTGTCGGCCTCGCGGACTGCGTCTACCGCTGGCCAAAGGCCCGCAATGACGACGCGGTACTCGCCCAGAGCATTGTCCACTTCGGATAGTTCGGAGTGTGCGGTGGGAAGGCCGGCATCACCAGCACCCTCGTCCAGCGCGGTTCGGGCAGCTTCCTCGACCGCGGTTGAGGTCACGACATCCTGTCCGGCTTTCGCCTGCCGCGCGGTGAGCCGCTGGTGTTCCTGATCAAGTGAGGCCAGCTGCGCGTGTGCTTGACGCAATCGTGCTTCGCTGGGCACCGCCGCGACTTCTTCGGCGAGCTTGGCTTTGCGTTCCTCAAGCCGTCGGCGTGCTTCGGCGACTTCGGCGAGCTCAGCCTGCACGCGCGCGAGTTCTTCGCGCAGCTCGCCAAGCCGGGCGCGGCGAGCCGCTTCGCGCGCGCCGCGCCCGATGTAGGTGGCGACTGGTTTGTGCCACGCGCCTTCCAACACCCCGATCTGGAACCGCCCGCCCGGGCTGACCCAGGTCTGTCCGTGCTCACCGAGCCCGATCGAGGCAAGCACGCTCATGACCGTGGCGTCGGAAACCGCGTCGGCGTGCGGGTCGGCTCGGTCCACTGCTGGTTTGAGCAGCGCACTCAAGTTCACCGACGCGGGTTCGCCGGTCCGCAGCAGGACATCGTTGGTGTCGGTGGCCCGGAGCTCGCCGCCTGGCGTTACCCAGGCGTCGAGGATCCCGGCCGCTTCCAGCGCGGCTTCGAGCCCGGCCCGGCGTGCCTCGTCGACGTTCTCGGCGAAATCCACCAGCCGCCACAGTGGCGCACCCGGACGCCCTTCCCGGGCTGCGTTGTCCCTCGTGTGTGGAACCGGTGGGGCGCTGTCTTCCCCGCTTTCCAGCCGCTCGATCTCGTCGGTGAGTTCGGTCCTGCGCTGCCGACCGGCGCGTTCCTGCGCTTCGAGATCGGCCGCCGCCGCGGCGAGGTCCCCGGCCGCCGCGTGACCGGCGGCGCTCACCGCCGTCGCGGCAGGGTTCGGTCCGGCGAGCGTCTCCACCCACAGCTCCAACTCGGCCATGACTGCGGCAAGATCTGCGAGCCGGAGTTCCGTCGCGTTCTCCAGGTGCTCGCGCACCGCCGACACCAGCTCGACGCCGTTTTCCCGCAACTCGTTGTCGGCGTCGACGCGCCGATCCGCCAGATCTGCGGCTTCCGCGTCGAGCTCTGACACGCGACGGCGGGCAGCCGCGAGTGCCTGCACAGCGTGATCGACCGCCTGGACCAATCCGGTCACGTGTTTGATCGCTCTCTGCTGCCGAACCGCGAGCTGCTCGGCAGCTCGGCGCAGCGCCGCCAGCTCAGGTTGTTCGTCCAGCGGCCGATCGATGTCCTCGGTGTGCTCGACAGCAATCCCGGCACGGTCGGCGACGTCGACACCGGAGCGTCGGACGCCGGTCAGGGTCTCCCGCGCGGCGGACAGCCGCTGCATCGCGGCATGGTGCCGATCACGTTGCGTGGCCAGCCTGCCGACTGCGAGGTTGCGTTCACCGGCGATCCGCTTCGCTTCACCTGCCAGCCTTTGTGCATGCTGCCCGGCAAGTTCCAGTTCGCGCGCGCTGCGCATTTCCGGGCTGGCGCGCAGCGCCTCGTCCCGAGCCTGTAGTCGTTTCCGGGTGGTAGTGAGCTCGGTGAGCTTCAACCGGATCGCGGTGAGTTCTTCCTCGGCTCGGGTGAACTCGGATTCCGCCGCACTCAAGTCGCGGCTGACCCGCTCGTAGTTCGCCTGCGCGAGGCGAGGCTGCGCCGCCCGCCGCCGCGCCGCGATCCGCGCGTACCGGCGGTAGTGGGTGAGGAACGACTGCGCAGCATCGCGTGCTTCGACCATCGCGGCCAGCGCCTCGCGGTCTTCCTCAAGACTGCGGAAAGCTTCGGCGACATCCGCGATCAGCGCTTGGTCCAGCATGGGCAACGCTTCGGTTAGCGCCTTGGACAGCGCCTGCTCGCTGGGGCGTTTGGACAGTTGCGGCTGGCGGAGCTGGATGAGCAGGTCGACCAGTGCACCGTAGCGCTGCTCGCCGAAACCGAAGAAACTCTCGTCGACGGCACGTCGGTAGTCCCGAGCGCGGTCGTAGACCGTGCCCTGCTCATCGAGCGCGTCGATCAGCCGGTCCCTGGACAGTGCGGTTCCGGTCGCATCGACCAGCGCCAGGTCGTCGCCGATCCGCTTGCTGGTGACGAAGTACCAGTGCCGCGCGATTCCCTTGCCGGATACCGCTTTCAGGCCACAGCCTATGGTGCGAAACACCGCTGCACCTTGCTCGTCGACGCGGCCGAATTCGAGCCAGGTGTAACCGAGACGCTCCGGATGCGGATGTTCGCCGCCGAGCAGCAGGTTCCACTCCATCCGCTTCTTCGGGTCGGCATCCGGCTCGACCCGGTGCGGCGAGAGATCACCATCGAGCAGGAAGGGGAGGGTGAGCGCAAGCACCTTGGACTTGCCCGTGCCGTTGTTACCGCGCAGCAGCAGCCGACCGTCGCGGAACCAGAACTCCTCGGCGTCGTAGTAGAACATGTCGATCAGGCCGGCTCGCAGCGGTTGCCATCGCTGCAACGCGGGTTCCGGCAGTTCTCGGGTCATTTCGCTTCCTGGAGGGTGGGGTCGGCCAGCGCATAGCGGGAGAGAGCGGGCAGCGCAGTGACGAAGCCGTCCGCCCGATCGACCAGCCGTAGCGCCTCCAACCTGCCCAGCGCGTTCTCGGTCAGTTCGACTTCGGCGCCCGGATCGGTTGCGTTGCGCCGCCAGTAAGTGCGGTGCTCGTCGGCCTTGCGCCGGAGGTACCGGTGCAGTTCTTCCAGGGACAGGGCGCGGTTGGGGTGCTGGGCGAGGTGCTCGGCGAGCAGCAGGGTCGCGTGACCTTCGGTGCCGCTTTCCGGCATCCGAACGTCGGTGAGGTCGTCGAAGGGATCCACCATCGCGATGCCCTCGGCGCGCGCCTCGGCTACCAGGCCGGTGAGCTCGGTGATCCGCGTGGTGATGGCGGCACGCTGGCTGGTGAGATACGCGCGCTCCGCATCGTCGAGTCCCTCGTAATACAACACGGGTCCGTCCAGCAGCCGCCGGGTGAGGCGATGCCGGATGCGCTGGTTGCGCAGGTCGTCCGTGGTGGGCGGGATCTCGTAGAGCAGCGCGGCCAAGCGGTCCTCGAATCCCTCAGCCGTTACTGTGGATGGGCCACGCGGAGCGGCGAGAAGGGCGGACAGCACGCGGCGTCGCACGTCGTAAAGCGCGTCGCCGGTGTCTTTGACGAAAGCCTCCTCGTCCCCGGCGACCCGGGTGAGCACACCGAGGTCGAGCAACAGCCGCACCACCGTCGCCAGGTCGGACCGCTCCGCCCGGCTGCTCAGGGTGAATTCGACCCCGGCTGTGACGAGTTCGGGATCGGCGGCACCGAGCACGACCTGCTCGGCGAGGCGACCGAGGGTGATCTGCGCGTCGGCGCGTTCCAGCGCGGCCAAAGCCAGGCACGTCAGGACGTAGCGGCGGCGACCGAACGGCTGCTTGGACCGCACGTCGCGCGCTGGATGCGTGGTGTCGGTGGTGTCGGCCGGCTGCTTGACGAGCCTGGCGACTTCGCTGTCGATGTGCAGCCGCCAGCCGGTGTTGCGGTCGAACCATTCCCGCAGCTCGGGTGCGTACCGGCGGATGAGGACGAACGCGGGGTCCGTGGCACGAAGCAAGGGACGCCGCAGCAGGGCCCGGGCGGCACGGCGTATCTCGTCGGAGCGGGAGGCCGACATGGCATCGCCGAGCGCGCTCATGCGCTTTGCTCCACATGCTCCTCGACGGTCAGATCGATGATCTCCACCAGGTGATCGGGTCCCCGGAAGACCCCTTGCGGTGTGTGGATCTCGGCTTTCCGGCCGTCATCGAGGGAAGTGAGCCGGATGGTCATGGTGCCATCGGTGGTAGTGGTCATGACCGTACGCTGACCTGGTGCGCGCGCGGCCAGGGCATCGCCGAGCAGGTGGAGGAACAAGCGGAACGCGGCCGGGTCCAGCTCGCCGAGATCGGTGAGGCGCGTCGGGTGTTCGGTCACGAGAGCGCGCCTGGCCGCCGCGGTCTCGGCCGCCTCCTTCGCCGCGAATTCGGCTAGATACTGGCGCTGCGCCGAGCGGTCGACAACCCGGTTGGGCTTGCCGCGACGTTCATAGCTGCCGGTTTTCCGCAATCGCGGACTGATCTCCAGAGGAGGTGCCTGCGCCCATGGAGTGTTCGCCGGAACCGGGTTGTCCGCTTCGTCGTTTTCCGCAACCAAGTGCCGCGACGGCGAAAGCCCGAACGCAGCACGCCACAGCCGATGCATATCCTCCTCCCTGGGCGCCTGCGCGAACCAGCGTGCCAGGCTGCGGAAATCGGCGGACCGGTCGGAACGCCCAGCGCGGCGCTCGTTGAGCGTCGCCACCACCTGCAGCAGTTGTGGAATGGCCGTGCGAGCCCGGGCGCGAAGCAACTTGGCCTGACTGGGATGCTGCGGCTCGCTGACGAACCAGCCCCGGAAACCACGCCAACGGTCTTGCCACCGCAGCCGCCCGCGTTCGAACTCAACCTGGCGCGGATCGTCCCCATCCTCGCCAACACCGGGGGCGGCATCGGCGGCTTCCCGCTCGGCAGCCACGTCCAGCAACCGCGCGACGCCGACCTCCTCGATGTCGCCGACCAGCGCGGCGATCTCTCCGCCGGTGGCGACCAGATCCTTGATGAAACGCTCCAGATAGTCGATCAACCGGTCTTTATAAGCACGAAAGGCGTCCAAGTCGGCGTCGTGCAGATCGATGGTGCGCTGCAGCGAACTCATGAAGGCTTGCGCGTTGTCGGCGAGATCGGTGAAACGGTCGACGAGCGACCGCAGCGACAAATGCACCTTCGCCGGATCAGGGTCATCCTGATGCACCAATTCCAGCAATGCGCGAAGTTGCGTTGCGATGTCCGTGAGTGCAACGGCCTGCAGAGCCCCGCGCCTGCCAAGGGCCTCGTCGTAACTGGCGAGCGCCTGCTCGGCAGCCTCGCCAGCATGCGTGAGCTGGTAGAGGAACCGAGCGCGGTGGAAGTCCTCGACCGTGGTGACGCGGCTGGTATCCGGATCGGCGCGAAGATTCCCCCAATCCACCAGCCTGGAAAGCGCATCGACGATGGACGGCAGGTCCCCACCGATAACCTCGTGGACATCCTCGGGCCGAAGGTGAACGATGAACCGAAGCTTGGCCCGCACGAAAGAGCCCATGATCCGGCGGTAAAGTTCAGCATTGGGCGCACTGAGATGAGCGAAAGGACGAAAATCGACCTCACTCAAGCCTGTACCCCTCTCTCGAAGACCGCATTCGAGGGTACGGCAAGCCCTCGGTATGCCACCGCCACCCTCATCGATTCCGTGGGCGGCCTGGGCCGGGAGCGCCAGCGCACGGTCTCGCCGTGTTCGCGGTAGGTGCGGCGGACCTTGGCAGACATTTCCGGGGCGACTTCATCGGCAAGCGCTTCTTCTCCCGGGCCGACACCGCGCGGGAGGACCGCAAGCACCTGGTCGGGCTGCTGCCCGAAGACCCCGACCTGGTGCTGGGCGAAGGCGCGCAGCTAGTGGAGGCACCGGAGCTGCCGGAGCGCGGCCGGGTCCTCGGAACCCACGTGCAGACGTGGGAGCACTGATTCGCCCTTCTGAGCGCCCGGCACGCGCAGCGGTGGCCGACGATCTGTAGCGGCCGATCGGAGCCATGCACTTCGCCGGTGACTGGACCTCGCCCACCGCCGGGACGCACGGTGCTCTCGGTGCGGCCAAGCGTGTCGCCGATGCAGTACTCACCGAAGAAACGTAGTGCGGAGGCCCCCGGATTTATCCGTGGGGAGGAAGCACGTCAAGCCGTGATGAACGCGTCCAGCGGTAACCATCCCACCAGATGATTACTGGTGTCGGCCCGCTGTGTAAAATGATCAGTGTGAGGACGGCGTACAGGGTTCGGGCCTATCCCGACCCCGGGCAAGCGGCCCAGCTGGGCCGGACGTTCGGGTGCGTTCGCCTCGTGTGGAACAAGACCCTCGTCGAACGCCACCGCTCCTACCACGCAACCGGCACAAAGACCTCCTACAAGGAGACCGACGCCGCGCTGACCGCGTGGAAGAAGACCGAAGAGCTGGCGTTTCTGTCCGAGGTGTCGTCGGTGCCGTTGCAGCAGACGTTGCGGCACCAGCACACCGCCTACGCGAACTTCTTCGCTGGACGTGCTCGCTACCCGCGCTTCAAGTCGCGTAATGGACGTCGGTCGGCGCATTACACGCGCAGCGCGTTTAGCCTGCGCGATGGAAAGCTGAAGCTGGCCAAGCACAACGCGCCGCTTGAGTATGTGTGGTCCTGGGGTGCAGAGGTTCTTCAGTCTCTGAATCCGATTATGGTGATCGTTTCCGGCGAGGCTGACGGCCGCTGGTACGTGACCTTCGCCGTGGACACCGACGAGCCCGAACACGCCCCGGTCACCGGCCGCACGGTCGGCGTTGACCTGGGTGTGAAGGACTTCGCTGTGCTGTCCACCGGGGAGAAGATCCCCAACGCCGGCCACTTGGACCGTAAGGCCCGCAACCTTGCCCGCTATCAACGTCAGATGGCCCGCATGCAGCGCGGTTCAGCGAACCGCCGCAAGGCTGAAGCCAAGGTTGCCCGGGCGCACCGCAAGGTGCGGCACGCGCGGCAGGACTTCCTGCACCGCACCTCAACGGACCTGGTTCGTAACAATGACCTGGTCGCGGTCGAAGACCTCGCGGTGAAGAACCTGGTCCGCAACCGAAAACTGGCCAAGGCGATCTCCGATTGCGGGTGGAGCGAGTTCCGGCGCCAGCTCGAATACAAAGCCGAGCGAGCGGGAAAGATCGTCGTTGTGGTTGACCGCTGGTACCCGAGCTCAAAGACCTGCTCGAACTGCGGGCACCTGCTGAAGAACCTGAAACTGTCGGTGCGGCACTGGACGTGCCCCGACTGCGGCACTCGGCACGACCGGGACCACAACGCCGCGAAGAACATCCTTGCCGCTGGTCGAGCGGTAGCCGGGTGGAAATCCGGCGATGCCTGTGGAGCTGGTGTAAGCCGGGGCGAGCTTGCTCGCGCGCAGTCGGCTATGAAGCAGGAAACCCAACCTGTGAAGGTTGGATTCCCCCGCCTTTAGGCGTGGGGAGGGAGTCAACATGCGGGAATCGCCGTGCGGTGAGGTGCACGTTAGGTGCCGCCGCTCTCCAGTCCGCCAGGGCACCACTTGAAGAGCGGCGGCTCTCATCCTCGATTTGCCGGCTGACGCGGCTTGATCCGGGGATGGCCGAGGTTAGGCCTGGTGGAGCACGCCCGAGCGGGCGGTGCCCCAGATGGGGATGTCCCGCAGTTCGGTCGGGCTTACCTGGTAGGGATCCTCGTCGAGGATGGCGAAGTCGGCGAATTTGCCCGGCTCCAGGCTGCCCGCGGTGCGCTCCATTCCGAGCATGTGCGCGGCATCCACCGTGATGGCGCGCATCGCGCGGTCAACGCCGATGCGCTCACCCGGGGCGAGCACGGTTCTGCCATCGGCCCCGAAGCGGTTGACCGCCACCCAGGCCGCGGTGAGGGGGTGCATTGGCACCGCGACGAGGGAGAAGTCCGAGTGGAGGGCGAACGTCACGCCCTCGCGCTCCAGCGACCCGAGCCGTCCCACAGCCTCTGACCTGTCCGGGCCGTAGCCCTCGTGACTGTGCACGTGGCTGCGGTAGTGGACGAAGTAGCAGTTGACGCTGGCTTGCGCGCCCAGTGCCTTCATCCGCCGGGCCTGGTCGGGCGTGCTGATGCAGTAATGCTCGAGGGTGAAGCGGTGATCGAAGCGAGTACGGGTGTTCTGCAGTGCCGCCAGCGCGTCGAGTGCGGCGTCGATGCTCTCGTCCCCGTTGGCGTGGCAGTGGATCGGAATGCCCGCTTCCCAGAAGGGAAGCATGCGTTCGTGCAGCTGCTCCCATGGCACGTCGTTGCGCACGCCGTTGCTGAGATCGAGATAGCCGGGGAAGCGCACGCGCAGGGACATGGCGGGGAACGAGCCGTCGGCGAGGAACTTGACTCCGTGGAAGAAGAGCGTTTCGCTGTTGCGCCCGTGCAGCTCGGCCAAGTGGTGGGTGGCCTTGGCGCCGTGCTGGTCGTGAAGGGTCATCTCGTAGGAGACCAGCGCCATCCGCACGGGTGTGGTGGGATCGTTGAACGCGGCGTCGTGAATGCGCCACTCGTGCTCGGGGTCGGTCAGGCCGAACAGCAGTTCCGCAGTGGTGGTGACGCCCGAGTGCACGGCCAGTCTGGCCATGTCGCGCAGGCCTTGTTCTCCGGTGTCCTCCACGAGATCGGCGGCCGAGCGGCCTACGGCGGCCTTGTGCGCGGCGAGCTCGATGAATTGGCCGTTGAGCCGGCCATCGTCGTACCGTCCGACGCCGTGCACGGTACTGTCCTCGCCGACGTGCGTCGTCTTCAGCGCGGCGCTGTTGGCGTACAGGAAATGCGGTGCATAGGAGATGATGAACACCGGCCGATGACCCACCACCGCGTCCAGTTCGTCGCGATGCAGGTGTCCACCTTGGATGGCCGGGTCGAATCCCCAGGCGACCAAGGTCTTGCCGGGTGGCATCTTGTCGTCGAGGGCGCGCAGCTCCGCCACGACGCTCTCGCGCGTGGGGTGCCCCGGGTTGGTACCGCACGGACCCGGCGAGTCGATCGGGCCGACGTAGGGCACGCCGAGGTAGCCGGAGGAGAGCGCGAAGTGGGTGTGCGGGTCGATGAAGCCCGGCATGATGACCTTGTCGCGCAAGGTGTCGTCCACCTCGTAATCGTGCCGGTCGAGCCACGGCTTCATCGATTCGACACTGCCAGTGGACAGCACTCGGCCGTCCATGACGGCGACGGCGGACGCACTCGGACGTCCCGGGTCCATGGTCAGCACGCGCCTGGCGGGGAAAACGGTGATCTTGGGGCTCATTTTGTGTAGGTGGCGGAGACCCCCGGCTTTAGCCGTGGGGAGGAGCCACCCCACCTCCTAATCAGTTCTGGGAGTGAGCCATCCGGCAAACTCCTGGTGGTAGCCGGCCGGGGGTGAGCACTCTTGCCTCCTGGACTTCGAGTCCTGAGGAAAGACAGTGCCCCTGCCGGTAGGCTGGGAGAGTTGATCGCTGCTTTCGTGATTTACACTGATCAAGCCTTTACAGGGTGTTCCCGCGGGGTGTGGGACGTGGCCTGTGGAGCGGGTGTAAGACCTCTGGGCGCTTCCCGCGTCCCTCGCCTTAACCGGGGAGGCAACCGGCGACGAAGCAGGAAGCTTCCGCCGCGAGGCGGAAGGGATTCCCCCGGCTTTAGTCGTGGGGAGGAAACTCAAGAGGACATCGCTCCAGGGTGGAAAGCCGGGTTGGGGTCGGAGAGAGAGCGGCGAGAGGTTTCGGGAATACGCCACGCCGCGACGAGCGCGACAACCGAAGCGATCACGAGGTAGTAAGCGGGCGCCAGCGGGTTACCGGTCGCCCCGATCAGGAACGTCGCGATGAACGGTGCCGTTCCGCCGAACACCGCGTAGGCGAGGTTGTAGGTGAGCGCGGAGGCCGTGTAACGAACCCGCGTGGGGAACAGCTCGACGAGCATCACCGCGGTCACGACGTTGCAGGACACGGCACCGAGTGCCAGCAGCAGTTGGCCGATGACCGCCATGGCCAGCCCGCTGCTCCCGGCCAGCAGGAACGCGGGAAGTCCGCCGACGACCAGGAGGCCGGCGGCGGTGAACATGGTCATGCGCCTGCCGACCCGGTCCGAGATGCGGCCGACGACCGGGCACAGCGCAGCCGCGAACAGCAGGGCGAGCACATTGGACAGGAGCGTGGTCGATGCGTTGTGGCCCGCGGTGACCTTGAGATAGGTCGTCATGTAGGTAGTGAACATGTAGAACGACAGCGCGGTGGTGCAGATGAACAGCCCGAGTTTGGCCATGGATCGTCCGTGCGATCGCAAGGCTTCCCGCACCGGTGCCGAGGAGACCGCCTCGTTGTCCGATACCTGCTGGAAATCCGGTGTCTCGTCGAGCTTCTGACGGATGTAGAAGCCGCACACGCCGAGTGGTGCCGCGATGAGGAACGGGAGTCGCCAGCCCCACTCGGTCATCGATGCGGCGCCGAGCGCGCCGCTGCACGTGAAGGACACGATGCCCGCTGCGCCGAACGCGGTGAAGGTGCTCACCGGGAGGAAGCTCGAATACCAGGCGCGCTTGTCCGTGCGGCTGTGCTCCAGTACGAACGCGCAGGCGCCGGCGTACTCGCCACCGGTGGAGAATCCCTGCACGCAACGGATCAGCACGAGCAGGATCGGCGCGACGATGCCGATCGTGGCGTGGGTTGGCAGGATGCCGAGGGCGACCGTGGATCCGGCCATGAGCAGGATGGTGATGGCCAGGGTGCGTTTGCGGCCGATGCGGTCGCCCAGCGCGCCGAAGTACGCCCCGCCGATGGGACGCAGCGCGAAGGCGACTGCGAACGCGGCGAAGGTCTTGAGCAGACCGGCCGTCGGGTCGTTGCTGGGGAAGAAGTTGGTGGCGATCTCGGTGGCGAGGAAACCGTAGAGGGCGAAGTCGAACCATTCGACGAAATTGCCGATGGATGCCGCGTAGATGACCTTGCGCAGCATCTTCGCTTCTTGGGCGGCTTGCTTTGTCATGGCACCTTCTAGGTGGCTGGTGTTTTCCGGGAAGTACCCGGCAGGTGCCTCGAACTTCGAGGCTTCAGCGTGGACTGATTCGATCGGCGACCGTCTTTCCGGTCGTCTACGGAGATCTCAGTCATGTCCGATTTGTCCGGATCGGTCTTTTGATGAAAATGAGGCCGTTCGACACCAGTCACCTAGGGTCAGTTGCTGGTGAAGACGCACTCCTTAGCATTGACAGCGCACTGAATCTCGCGGACCGCCACGCGCGAAGGGTCCTCCGACGCGTACTCGAGCGCGCCCTCGAGCCAGGCCTCGAACAGGTAACAGGCCCTGTCGACGGATCGCGTCGAGCCCGCTACCGGCAGCAGCGCGGAATGCGCCACCCGTACCTGCAGCACACCGTGGCCGGGGTCAAGTTCGTCGATCTCGAAGCGTCCCCACCCGCGGCGGCTCAGGCGGTCCAGGTAGTGCCGCACGATCGCGGCTCCGGACAGCCCGAGGCGCGTGGCCTCGTGGGCGCACCAGTGTCGCGCCGAGCGGCGGCCAGCGCCGCGGAACAGCTCGGCGGCGGAGTCCCGGCCGACGTGCCGCTCCACGGCATCCAGGTTGTTCACGAGCAGGTGCTGGGGCACCAGCACCATGGGCAGACCGTCGACGCTCCACCTGCCCGTTTCGGCATCGACCTCGACCGTTACCGGCAGCTCACGTGCCCCGGAGTTCTGCATGCAGAAATAATACAGAGCGCCTAAGATGGGTCAAGGGTCGCGAAATCGCTATGCCAGGATGGTCGACATGGGACGGCGGCAGCGAACGCAGATGGAACGGGCCTATGCAGAGATCAAAGCGCGATACATGACGCTGCGCCTCGCCCCCGGCGAGTGGGTCGACGACATGCAGCTGAGCCAGGAGCTGGGGCTGAGCCGTACGCCGCTGCGCGAAGCGCTGTTCCTCCTCGCTTCCGAGGGGCTCATCAAGGCCCAGGCGGGTGGCGGCTTCACCGTGCGACCGCTGGACATCGCCGGCATCAGCAGCCTGTTCGAAGCGCACATCGTCACCGCGAAGGCGATCGCGAGACTGGTGGCCATTCGCGCTCTCCCCGAGGAAATCACCGAACTCCGCGAGGCCGATGCGCTGGTCAACGACGGGATCCGGCGACGGTCCGCGCCCGATATCGCCGAGGCCAACGCTGCGCTGCACAACCTGGAAGCCCGCATCGCGCGGAATGAGTACCTCTCGGCGCTCGCCGCCCGGATCTACGACGAGGGGCAGCGGCTGGGTTACCTCGCGTTCGGTGGCGCGGAGGACTGGAACGCCAGCCGCCTCGATGACCACTTCACGCGGGTCAGCCACGATCACTCCGCGCTCATCGACGCCTACCAGGACCGCGACCCGGAGAAGGCGGAAACCGTTGCGGTGAGCCATGTTCGCTTGTTCCGCGAGCGCATCCTCACCTACATCGCGTCCAGCGGCGCCGACGAGGTCGACCTCGGCGGCGACGTCATGACGTCGGTCCACCTCACCACCGAGGACCTGCAACGGGCCATCGCGGATGGGAAGCGGCGAGAAGCGAACGCCTGACCCGCGGGTCGGTTATGCGGGCTCCCGCACGCCACCACCGTCAGACTAGTCCACAGTGGATATTTGTATCTGTCGGACGATCGAGCTCGGCAAATTAGTAAATTTGAGTGAAAATTCGGGGTCACCGGAAGAGTGCCGATGGCTTGGCGAGGCACTCAGGGGCCACGAATTCGAACGCAGAGGGCCGAGGTGCGTTCGAGCGGATCGGCGAGGACAACAACGGTGGAGTGTCGGCGGACGAATCACTGGACACCTTTGCGGCCACCGCTACGGGCGACTCGACGTCGAGCCGATCGCCATCTGAGATGACACACGAGACGACCGGCCTGGGACAAGGATGCTGGATCCCCGGCCGGTCGTTGCGAGGAGGACACGTGCAACTGCTCCTGCGGATCGGCTTAGCGCTGCTCGCACTGGGCGAAGGCATCCCCACGTTGTGGGCCGCGCTCTCCCCGTTGTCGTTTCACCTCGGCTTCCCCACTCCGGAGCTCGCGTGGCTGACCGGGTTCCCGCCTTTCAACGAGCACATGACGCGCGACTTCGGGCTGATCGGGCTCCAGTTCGTGCTGGTCGTGGCATACGCCGCGGTGTCGATGCGGTGCACGCTGGTTCGCGTGGTCTTGGCAGCCTCACTCGTCTTCAACGTTCCGCACCTGATCTACCACCAGCACCACGGTGCGACCGGTAACGCGGTGCAACTCCAGGTGATCTCCCAGGTCGCACCGATCGCACTCGCCGTCCTGCTGCTGATCATCAACGAACTGGCGAACCGGCCGACACCACGCGAATCCACCGCGGAACAGGCGTGACTGCTGAGCTCGCGTCAGCAGGGCACCATCGTGACGGCCAGCCGGTTGTCAGTGTTGATCAAGGATACCGTCCACACCAGACGAACGAGCTGAGTTCGGTCGAAGTGCTCCGCGGCCGGGCGGTAGTCCTCGTCGGACAAGCCGTTCTGGTCGAACCCGCGAACAACGAACAAGGCTGGACCGTCCGCACCGCCGGACGTGACCGATGGCCCACCGTCGACTACGACGGACTAATCCTCTCCGCCCGCCTCCGCCACTGGGCGCACGAAAAACGGTCGATGGAAACTGTCGCCTTCGCCGGTTTCGGGGGGCGGCGGTGGGGTGGCCAGTAGTACCGCCGAGATCTCCAGTTCCATGCCGAACAGGTCGGATTGGACGATGGCGCGGGCCGGGGGCGGGTCGGCGACGAAGTCGCGGTAGATCTCGTCGAATCGCGCCCGGTTGTCGGGGTTCCGCAAGTAGACGGTGACCATGGTCGCGCTCCGCAGGGAGCTGCCCGCCGACCGGGCCACCGCCTCCACGTTGTGCAACGCCTGCCGGGCCTGGACGTCGAACGGGGAGCGGGTGAGGCGGGTGCCGTCGGGAAGTCGTGGTGTCTGCCCGGAGATGAAGACGAAGCCTCCGGCTGTGACCGCCTGCGAGTAGGTTCCGGCCGGTGCCGGGGCGTCGGGCGTGGCGACGGCTTGCATGGCTTTGTTGCTCACAGGTTTCCCTTGATGTGGAAGGATTTCGACAAGGTCCTTTCAAACGAGGGCTCTTGCCGGCTGCGGGCTTCCGCCAGGCGCACGATGATCGAGTTGAGCAGTGCGGTGGCGGCGACCGTGGAGTTGAAGAAGCTCAAGCTGTCGTGGCGCACCATCAGGGGGTGCAGGAGCGGGTCGATCGGCAGCGGTGCCAGCGCGCTGTCGGTGACGACGACGCAGGAGGCGCCGACGGATACGGCCCGGTTGGCGACCTGGATCGTGCGGTCGTCGTAGACGGGGAAGGTGAACGCTAGGACGGCGTCGCCGGGTTCGATCATTTCGAGGTCGTCGACCAGCGTGCCGCCGATGTCGCCTAGCAGGCGCACCGAGGGGCGCACCTTCCTGAGGTGGAAGTAGGCCTGGTAGGCAAGGCTGAACGAGGTGCGGAACCCGCAGACGAAGACGTTGGTGGCCTGCCCGAGTGCGGTGGTCGCGCGCGTCAGCGCGGAGAGGTCGATCTCGTCGATGGATTGCTGCAGCGCGTCCAGGTCGTTGCGCAACGACTCCAGCGCGACGTCGTGGGTGTCGCGCTCCGTGTGCTCGCCGGATGGCGTTGGCGCGCCGCGAAGTTCTTCCCGGAGCGCGTCCTGCATCCGCGGGAAGCCGTCGTAGCCGATCTTGATCGCGAACCGGACCACGGTCGACTCGCTGACGCCCAGTTTCTCGGCGATCCGCATCGCGGTCAGGGAACCCGCCTCAGCTGCGTGGGAGATGCAGAAGCGCGCGATCTTGCGCTGGCTCTTGCTCAGCTGGTCGTAGCGAACCCTGACCCGCTCCGGAAGAGAGTCTGCCCCGTTGTTCACCTGAACCCCCTTCTGGCTCGTCCGGTCAGGTCGGTACGTGGTCGGGCCACGCGCATCGTCACCATTGTTCCGGGAGCGGCTTGGGCCATCCGCCCGAGATCGGGCTCCGACACTACACCGATTACCGGATACCCCCCGGTGGGCGGATGGTTGGCGAGGAAGACGAGCGGCTGCCCGGATGGCGGCACCTGGATCGAGCCGGGATGGACGCCTTCCGTCGGAAGCTGGTCGTGGCGGCGCTGGTCGAGGCGCGGGCCGGTCAAGCGTGCGGCGATGCGGTTGACTTCGGTGCTGACCAGCCAGGTCGCCGTGACGAAGGTGCGGCGCGCCTCGTCGGTGAACCAGTCGTCCCGCGGTCCCCAGTGGATTTCCAGGTCGAGCCGTGCGCTGGCGGAGGCGTTTTCGACGAAGACGTCGCTCGGCGTGCCCGGCGTGCCGCGGCAGGATCCGATCGGGATGACGTCGCCGAGCTTCAGCGGGGGAGGTCCCAGGCCGGACAGCGAGTCCGTCGACCGGCTCGACAGCACCGGTAGCACGGCGATGGCGCCGGCGACCGCCAGGTAGGTCCACAGGCCGTAGGCGGGCTGGCCGGTGGTGAGGACGTCGCCGGCTCGGGCGTAGGTCCAGGTGTTCCGCGGTACAGGCACCGTGCCGAGGTAGGCGGGCACCGGTGCGCCGGCGAGGCTGAAGCCGACCGGTTCGGTGAACCGGACCGCGAGCCCGCCCAGCAGGAACTCGATCGCAGCCGCGTCCGGCAGGTTTCCGACCAGGCGGTTGGCCTGGGCCAGGGCCAGCGGGTCCATCGCTCCGGCGCGGGGCACGCCGAGGTGGCCACAGCCGGCTCGGCCGCCGTCCTGGACGGTCGCCTGCGGACCGGTGGCGAGCACTTCCATCAACGGACCTCGTAGAAGACCACGCGATCGCCGACGTTGACGGAGTTCGGCGGTTGGGCCCGCGCGTCCCACAGGGGCGGGCCCGCCCGGGTGCCGATCAGGTTCCACCCGCCGGGAGAATCCAGGGGGTAGATCACCGTGAACTCGTTGGCGATCGCGAGGCTGCCCGAAGGCACTTTCACGCGCGGGCTCGGCCTGCGGGGGACGCGCAGGACGTCGGGGAGCTCCGCGAAGAACGCCTGCCCGGGGGCGAACCCGAAGAAGGCGACCCGGTACTCGGTGCCGGAGTGGTGCTTCACGACCTCGCGCACCGACAAGCCGGTGCGCTCCGCGACGGCGGCGAGGTCGGGCCCGTCGTATCGGACTGGGACGACCACCGTCTTGCCGCCGCGCTCGTCCGCATCGGGCAGCTTCGTCGCGCCGATGGCCTGGGCGATCCGGCGCAGCGCGGTGATGTCACCGAGCAGGAAAACCGTCCGCGCGGCGGGGATGATCTCGGTCAGGCCGGGCGCGCACGGGTGGTCGCGCACCCATGCGGCCAGCCGGTGCGGGTCGGATCGCGGCGGAAGCTCGACTAGGAGGCCGCGGTCACCGACGCGTTGCACCGAGGTGACGGCCTCATCCAACGACGGCCACCTCCCCGGACAACGAGCGCAACGCCACTCCGGCTTCCTCCAGAGCTTCACGGGCGGCTGCGGCCAGTGCCGACGCGCCGGGCGAGTCGGAGTGCACGCACACCGAGGCGACCGGCATGTCGAGCACCGTCCCGTCGATCGCGGTGACGGTGCGCTCGGTGGCGAACTGCACCGCCCGGCGTGCAGCGACCCGGGGGTCGATGATCACGGCACCTGGTTCACCGCGCGGGACGAGCAGGCCCTCGGCCGTGTAGGCGCGGTCGAGGTAGCCTTCGGCGACCGTGCTCAGGCCCGCGTCCTGGACGGCGCGCCAGAACGCGGTGCCGGGCTGGCAGAGCACAGGCAGGTCCGGGTCGAAGTCCCGCACCGCGTCGATGATCGCCCGGGCATACGATTCGTGCTGCACGGCGGCGTGGTAGAGCGCGCCGTGGACCTTCACGAACGTGATCGGCGCCTGCTCCGCGGAAGCGAACGCCGAGAGCGCGCCCAGCTGGTAGAGCACGTCGTTGCTCAAGGTCGCGCGGGGCACCTGGATGAACCGGCGCCCGAAACCGATCACGTCCCGGAAACCCACTTGCGCGCCGATGGCGACGGACCGCTGGCGCGCGGTCCGGCAGGTGCGCCGCATGATGTCCGGATCGCTCGCGTGGAACCCGCAGGCCAGGTTGGCATCGGTCACCAGGCCCAGCAGCACTTCGTCGTCGGCGATGACCCATGCGCCGTAGCCCTCTCCGATGTCGGTGTTCAACGAGAGGGTCACTGTCGCGGTGGGGTGCGGTTGTGTCATCGTGCCTCCAATCCCTGCCGCCCACATCCGGTCCGGCTGCTCGTTCGACGTGCAAGGGACCGGTCCGGAGGCGGCTCCGGGGCGTCTGCCGTTAGCTCGCCCGATGTTCGGAGCTTGCATCATTTCTAAATATGACGCAAGGGTGCTCCTTGTCAAAGTTGCTGCGCCGGGTGTGAATCAAGTATGCGATTCATCTTTTACTTGACTGAATGGAGCCTGCCGCGATTCGCGAAAGCCGAAACGTAGCCGCCCTTGCGTCATCGTGATGCGTGGTGCAGGATCGGTCGGCATCCGGAGCGCTTCCCCGCCAGACACGGGACACACGGGACCAATCCGTCGATACCGGGTTTCCACCACGTCGACCGCGGCGCTTGGCACCGATCCAACGCCTGCGAGCGGACGAGCCTGAGGAGCGAAAGATGCGCAACGCCTCGAATCCCGTCACCACAGCAGTCGTCGCAGCCGGCGCTCGCTTCCTGCGCGCCGTACCGGAACCGGCGGCCACGTCGTGAACCCGGAGGTGGGTGGTTCGGTCGGCATCTTCGACGCGGGGATCGGTGGCCTGCCGTTGGCCGCGGTGCTGCGGCGCCGTGCTCCGCAGCACCGGCTGGTGTACCTGGGCGATGCCGCGCGCCGCCCGTACGGTCCCCACCCAGGCACCGAGGTCGCACGTTTTCTCGGTCAGGCGGAGCAGTTCTTCGTGCGAGCGGGCTGTGATGCGTGGGTCATCGCGTGCAACACCGCCAGCGTGGTGGCCGCAGAAGCCGACGTGGGCGAAATTCCTTTCGTCGACATGGTCTCCGCGGTCCGCGAGGCGGTCCGAACGGCACCGGAAGGTCCGGTGGGAGTGCTAGCCACCGCGGGCACCGTCGCCAGTGGAGCGCTACCGCGGGCACTTCCCGAACGGGAGGTGTTCCAAGTGGCCACGGAGGAGCTCTTGCGGTTGGCCGAGGAAGGCGGCGGCGATGACCCGGTAAGGCTGCGGTGCCTCGCCCGGCGGGCAATGGAGCAGATCACCGCGGCGGGCTGCACGTCGGCCGTTCTGGCCTGCACCGACTTCACCTGCATCCTGGACACGATGCGCGCCGCGGCACCCGGCTTCGCACTCATCGACCCCTTGGAAAGCGCCGCTGACCTGACCCTCGGCCTGCTCCAGAAGCCGGGCAGCCCCCGCGCCGACCAGGGAGACCTCTACTGCCTCACCGGGCCACACCCGACCGACGGCGTCGCGTTCGCGCGGGTGTTCGGACTCACCCTGCCCCCAGTGCGCACCGTAACCATCGACAACGACCTGATTGGAGTGCACCACCGTGAGTGAGATCTACCAGCCGACGAGCCGATTGCTGCGACTGGACGTGCCGGAACGAGCAGCGACGGAGGGCGCGTCGCTGCGCGAACTGGAACGCGAACTCGAACGAACCCCGGCCGGCCCGGATTTCCTCGACATCACCTACGCCGACACCCACCGCTTCCCGCCCGACTCGTGGGTTCTGGACGAGTTCGTCAAAGCCGCCTCGGGCGCGGGGATGACCTACACCCCGTACCGGGGTGACGCAGGAGTTCGCCGAGCCGTGGCCGAACACGTCAGCGCCTTCCTCGGTGAACAGCTCGACCCCGACGGCGAGATCATCCTGACCCCGGGAACCCAAGCAGGTCTCTACACCGCCCTCTCGGCGATCATCGAGCCGGGCGACACCGTGGTGCTGCCCGACCCCGACTACATCACCAGCGAACGATCCGTGCGCTACCTCGGCGCGGACGTCCACCCCGTTCCGCTGCTGTGGCCCGAGGGGGAATCCCCCCGCCTCGACCTGGACGTGCTCGCGGCCGGGTTGCGGCAGGAACCGAAGTTGGTGATGCTCTCGCACCCCAACAACCCGACGGGTGCGGTGTTCGATCCTTCGCACGTGGCGGAGATCGCCGCGCTCGTCGCTGACAGCAGCGCGCTGCTGCTCGTCGACCAGCTCTACAGCCGGCTGGTGTACGACGGCAAACCCTTCGCGCACATGATCTCCGAATCCGGCATGCGCTCCAGGACCATCACCACGCTCGGCCCGAGCAAGACCGAGAGCCTCAGCGGCTACCGCATCGGCATGGCCGTGGCACCGCCGGAGATCATCGACCGGATGGAAGACGTCATGAGCGTCGCCGCGCTGCGCTGCCCGGCCTACGCGCAGCACGTCCTGACCCGCTGGCTCGACGACGACACCGGCTACGTCGCCAAGCGCATCGGCGAATACCAGTCCCTGCGCGACGTCAGCGTGGCGGCGCTGAGCGAGATCCCCGGCGTGGACGTCCGGCCCGCCGGCGGCTCGGCGTACCTGTTCCCCGGCTTCCCCGGAATCGACGCCACCGACCAGGAAGTGGCCATCGCGCTCAAGCGCGACGCCGGCCTCGTGGTGAACCCCGGCTACCAGTTCGGCCCCCGCGGCCGCAAGCACTTCCGCATCTGCTTCGCCCAGGACGAGAAGGCTTGGGGCGCAGCACTGAAGCGCATGGCCGCCGTGCTGCACAGCTTCCCCCGCGCCTAGCACCTCAACGCCGAGTTCCACGCTCGCGGTCCCGCCAGGCCGGCGAAGCAACACCCTCCCGGCGAGCGGGGTTCGGACTCGGACCCCGATGCCGTGCAACCACCAAGCGCCCGCGGAGCAGCGCGGCGTCACGGTCGATATCCGCCACCCACCCAGAGGAATCGAGATGGCAACGACCCAGGAACTCGGAACATCCGAAGTGGACAAGAAGACCCTCCGCCGGGTCACCGTGGCCGGCTCGGTAGGAGTTTTCGTCGAGTTTTACGACTACGGCGTCTACGGCTTCCTGGCCAGCACGATCGCAACCGTGTTCTTCCCCAAGCAGGACGGCACCGCCGCGCTGCTGCTGACGTTCAGTATCTTCGGGCTCACGTTTTTCGTGCGCCCGGTCGGCGGTGTCGTCTGTGGCTACCTCGGCGACCGGATCGGCAGGCAGCGCACGCTGGTCCTGGTGCTGATGCTGATCAGCGGATCGACGGTGGCCATCGGCCTGCTGCCCACCTATGCGGCCGTCGGCGTCGCCGCCCCGATACTGCTGCTGGTGCTGCGGCTGGCGCAGGGATTCTCTGCGGGCGGCGAGAGCGCTGGCGCGATGTCGTTCGTCGCGGAGTACGCGCCGGAGGGCCGCCGCGGCATGCTCACCAGCCTGTCGCAGCTCGGGTCCTACGCCTCGCTCCTGCTCGGCGCCGTCGTCACCACCGTGCTCACCGAAACCCTCGGCACCGATGCGATGACCGAGTGGGGCTGGCGAATCCCGTTCCTGCTCGCCGTGCCGATGGCCGTGATCGGCTTCTACATTCGCAGCAAGCTCGACGAAACGCCGAAATTCCAACAGCTGCGCAAGGATTCCGCCCCGGCGCGCAACCCGCTGAAGGAGACGCTGGCCTCGGCCGAGCACCGCAAGGCCGTGCTGCTGGCCATCACGATCCCGATCCTCAACGGCACCGGCTACTACGTCCTGTTCAGCTACATGCCCACCTACCTGAACAAGACCCTGCACTTCTCCGTGGTCCAGGGACTGCTGATCACCGTGTGCACCCTGATCGCGATCATCGCCGCGATCCCGGTCGCCGGGCGGCTGTCGGACCGGATCGGCCGCAAACGCACCATCGCCGGGTCGGCGCTTTCCCTCGTGGTCCTCGGCTACCCGTGCTACTGGCTGCTCACGCAGGGCTCGGTCGCGCTTGCCACCGTCGGTGGCGTGATCATGGCGGTGCTGTTCGCCGGGCACACCGGCGTCATCCACATCGTGCTGGTGGAGCTGTTCCCCACCCGGCTGCGCTACACCGCCTACGCGCTCGGCTACAACATCTCGACCGCGGCCTTCGGAGGTTCCGCGCCGTTCCTGATGACCTACCTCATCTCGGCCACCGGAAACAGCGCGATGCCCGCTTACTACCTGGTGCTCACCGCCGCGGTGACCGCCCTGGCGGTGCTTGCCATCCCGGAAACCGCGCACAGCCCGCTGAAGGAGAGCTGATATGCCCGTTGATCGGCTGATCAAGGTCGCCCGCGTGTTCGACGGGGAGGGCCTCACCGGAACGACCGGCGATGTGGTGGTCGCGCTCGCCGGAACGAAGATCGCCGCGGTCGGACCCGCGGCGGAACTGCAGGCGCGCTGGCGGGGCATCGCGCTCGACCACTACCCGACCGGCACCCTCACCCCGGGGTTGATCGACTCGCACGTCCACCTGACGATGCCGGGGGACGGCACCGCCTACGAACCCGCGGTGAACCGCGAGGCGAGCACCCGATTCGCCGTCGCCGCGCAGAACCTGCGCAAGCACATCGCCGCCGGGGTGACCACCGTGCGCGACCTCGGCTCGCACCCGGACTTCCTGGGCTGGTTGCCGGCCGACCCGAGCGAGCTGCCGCGTCTGCTGCGCTACGGAATGCCGGTGACCGGAGTGCGTGGGCACATGCACCTCTTCGGCGGTGGAGCCGCCGACGCCGCGCAGGCCCAGAAGGTCGCGCGCCGCAACATCGAGCTCGGCGCTGACGGCATCAAGATCGCCGCAACCGGCGGCGGTACCCTGAACACCGTCCCGCACCAGGAAACCCTCACCGGGGAACAGATCGGTGCCGCAGTGTCGGTCGCGCACGAGCACGGGCTGCTGTCCACCACGCACGCCCTGTCGAACGAAGCCATCCGACGGGCCGTCCTCGCCGGCAGCGACGGCATCGAGCACATCGCGTTCCTCGCCCCGGACGGCTCCAGCAGGTTCGACGAGCGCCTCGCCGAACTGGCCATCGCACACGGCACGACATTCGGATCCACGCTGGGCTGCAACTTCCACTACATCCGCGACGCGGAGGCAGGCCGGATCTCCGCCGACGACCTCGACGAACAGCGCCAACGAACCTCGTACTACGTCAGCAACGCCGGGCGGCTGCGGACGATGGGCGCGCGCATCGCACCGGCCTCCGACGCCGGATGGAAGCACACGTCGTTCGGTGACTTCGCCAGCGAACTGCACCTGCTAGTGCTCGCCGGTTACCAGCCCGCCGAGGTGCTGCGCATGGCCACCAGCGGCAACGCCGAATACCTGCGCCTGGCCCACGAGATCGGCTTCGTGCGCGAAGGACACATCGCCGACCTGGCCGTGTTCGACGGCGACCCCACCCACGACATCGAGGCCACCCGCGCGGTCCAGGCGACCTACCGCGCCGGCCGCCGCGTCATCTGACGGAAGTAGGGAAGTTGTTCCGGTGAAAGAAAAAGTTGTCGTTGCGGCCGTGCAGATGGACGTATCCCTCCTCGACGCGAGCAAGAACCTGGAAAGGATGAAAGCCGCGATCGAGGCGGCCAGGCTGGCGCAGGACGTGGATCTGGTCGTCTTTCCCGAGCTGGCGAACATCGGGTACATCAAAGGCCGCGACAAGCAGTTCGGCGGGCAGTATATTAAGCACGCGGAGAAGATACCGGGTGAATTCACCCAAGCTCTAGGAGAATTGGCGGACGAGCACGACGTCCACATCATCTCCGGGATGGCCGAGGCGCACCCCACGATCCCCGGGACCCTCTACAACTCCGCCGTCCTGATCGGCCCGACCGGAGATCTGCTGGGCGTACACCGGAAAGCGCATATCCCCGGGTACGAGAAGCATTACTTCGTGCCCTCGCACACCCACGCCAGCGATGTGTTCGAAACCGACCTGGGCACGATCGGAATCGGCGTCTGCTACGACAACCAGTTCGCGGAACTGACCAGGACGTACGCGTTGAAGGGCGCCGACATCCTGGTGATGCTGTGGAACATGCCCAGCTTCTCCAACGGCGGCACCATACTCCACAACCTCACCTCGGTGCGCGCCTTCGAGAACAGGATGTACTCCGTCTCCTGCAACAGGATCGGCGCGAACCACGAGATCGAATTCTTCGGATACAGCGCGATCGCCAACCCAGTGGGCGAGCTGATCGCGTCCGCGGAGGGCGGGGAAACCATCATCTACGGCGTTCTGGAACGAGATGTGCTTCTCGAGGAAAGATCTCAAATGACCATCTTCAGGGACAGGAGGCCCGACTTGTACGGCGAGGTGGTCAAGCCCCTATGAAGAGCGGTTAGCGGACGAACCGAGCCGCCGCGCCGACCGGAAGGACGAGACGTGCAGCCGCAGCGGTCACCCACGACGTCGTGCTGGCCAGTGGGTGCCCGAGTGTCACCAGGCCGACGACGGCCGGGGACCCGGCCCCGAGGTAGAAGGCCTCGTACAGCGCGGCGGTGATCGCGCCGCGCTTGCCCGCAGGCGCGGTTGCATCGATGGCGGCGGCTCTGCACCTCCGTAGGCAAAGCCGTGCCCGGCGCCGGGCACGACAGGATTGGGCCATTCGTGCGAATCTTCGTCGTCGTCCTCATGGGCGGCGGTGTGGTTGCCGATGATCGGTTCCGGTTCCGGAACAGGTCGCTGGGGAACGGGAGGAACTTCCGCTGGGACAGCCGAGGAACGGGCAGGACTCTCTCCTTTCGGGGTTTCACCCGTCACACTGCCGACTTTGCCAGGATTGGATTTCCCGATCCGGCGGCGCTCGGGGGCACGTGTCGAACCTGCGTCGCCAGCCGTATCCGCCGCAGCAACACTACCCGGCGCTCCCGCCGCACTACCCGGTTCCGCCGCCGCAGCCGTACTTCTTCCAGCGGAAGCGTTGGCAGGAGCAGGCGAAGCGGGTTGTCCTCACGGTGGTCGCGCCGTGGATGGCGGCGCGGTTCCTGCTCAAGCCGAAGACCGGTGAACGGGTTCGTGACCGGAAACTGATGCTGCTTGCGTCCTTGCGCGCGGTGTTCGTCACGTCGGTGGTGGTGGCGGCGGTCGTTGGCTTCCGGCGGGCGGGGGGCGTGCTCGTCGGCTCGCTGGAGGTCTTTGCGCACATCTGGTTGCCTGCTGCGGTGCTCGTTCCGGTGCTGTTCGTCGGGCTGCTCGTGGCGACGCGGTCCGGTCAGCGCAGCAGGTTGTTGCCGGGAGCGCTGCGGATGCTGTGGCGGTTGCTGCTCGGCGCGGTCTGCCTCTCGTTGTCGTTGCTGGTGCTGGGGCAAGTAGCCGATGACTCCCCGTCGGTGGAGCGCGGAACCCTGCGCATTGTGGAGGACGGCCGCGTAACGGACCGCTACTACGAGACCACCCGCGACGGGGACGGCAACCTGATCACCCGCTTCGACAACGGCGACAGGGTCTCCTCCGATGAGGAGGAGGGCAACGCGCTCATCGAGAGCGTCGGGGCGCTGATCAGCTACGTCTGGTTCCCGATTCTCGGCTGTTGTGCCATGTACTGGGCGGCGCGGTCCGGGCTGTGGTTGGGCGAGGTCCATCCGCTGCTCGGGTTGATGGGTTCGGTCGTGCTGATGTTGCTGGTCACCGGGCAGGGAGTGGCTGAGCTCGGCTCCGCGGGAACGTTGTTGCTCGTGCTGGTGGGTTGTGGAGTTGTCGGGACGCTGGTGCTCGCGGTCTTCGAGTTCAGGCGGGCTCGGGCGGTCGGATTCCGGGTCCGCAGCGGGCCGGAACCGGTGCAGCAGGACAGCGGCGCTGCGTCACCCGATGCTCCGACGTTGCCGCGCGGACTTCGAGCACTCGACCAGCTTCCGGGAGCCGCCGGAAATTAGGGGGTTTCGGCGCAGTACCGGCAGCGGGCGGGTCGCATCGCGGCAGGTGCCGGCAACGCGGTCGCGGTCGTGGGACGCGGGATCGCGAGGCCGTTTGGCCCGATCGTCCGCTTCGTGCGGCGAAAGCAGGTGGCACGCCAGGTTGATGCGGCCAAGCCGCGAATGTTCGCCGTCGTGGTCTTCCCGTGGTTGACGGCCAGATACCTGTTCAAACCCGAGGTCGGCCCGCTGCATCGGGATCGGTTGCTGGATCGGCTCGGTTTTTGGCGCACGGTCGCCGGTTTGGTCGTCGTCGTCGCCACCACGATCAGATTCCGGGGCCCGTCGGATCTGTTCTGGGACCTGGTGGGGAAGGGGTATGCCACCATCGGGCTCGCGGTGTTCATCGCGCCATTGCCGATCTTGATGGCACTCGATGCGCGGCGGAACGGCTACGGCCCCCAGCTGTGGAGCGGGTTCGTGCGGATGGTCAAGCGGGCAGCCCTCGCGCTGATCGTGATTCCGCTGCCGCTCGGGGTCATCGTCGGCGTGGTGTTGCTGGCCTTCTTAGCGGCTTGGCTGACCTTCGTCGTGGCTTTGCCGCTGATCCTGCTGGGCGTAGTCGCGCTGGTGTGGTGCGTGCCGTTCGTGGTGTGCACGTTTTTCTGGGCTGTGCGCACCAGCGTGTGGATGAGCGAGGTAAACCCGTTGCTCGCGCCACTCGCGGGCACCGCGTTCGCGGTGTCGATCAGCATCCAGGAGCTCGTCGGCGGCGACACCAGGAACGTTCCGCCCGCGTTGTGGCTCACGCTGAACATCTTCGGACTGATCACCACGGTGTTGCTGGGAACCGCCGAGTACCGGCATGCCAAGGCCCTCGGCTACCGGCTGCTGCGCTTCCAGGAGGCGGTTGCGGCGCCGGTCGATCCACCGCGGCCGAGCTCGGGGTTCGTCCGCCCGGTGCTGCGCGACCTGGGCCGCTTGGCCCGCGAGCACTACCGCTACATCCGGCAGTACGACCGGTAGGCGGTCCGCCCAGGTCGGCGAGCCCTGGTTCGCGGTTGCGCACCGCGCCTGCGACCGCGTCTTCGCGCACGCCACCGCCACCGGCCGCCGCCCCGTTGCTGGCCTGGTTGCGGTCGGAGGCTGACCAGCTTTTTCTTCGGTGGTCAACAAGGAAGCGCCGCAGTGGGTGCTTGGGGCGGTCTACGAACTGGCCGACACCCGTGATCTGCCGCTGGCGGCCCAGAGCGAGGACAGCGGTCTGTTCTACCGGATGCGAGCCCGGCACCTCCGCTGGAGCGCCAGCAGTGCCCGGCCGCCGCTGGGAGCGATTTCTTGCTGGTCAACTGTTGATCGAATTCGGTCGGATCTGTGCGGTGGACGCAACGCCGGCGGGCGTGGTGCGTCTTTCTTGCTGACAGAGCGGTGAGAAACCGCGGACACGCCAAAGGAAAAGGGGAGCACGATGCTCAAGCGTCACCGTATGACGACAGCCATCACCGGCATTCTGGGTGGAGCACTGCTGGTCACCGGCTGCGGAGCCGCCGCCGCACTACAGCCCTCGCCGGCGCCCGGGCGTGACGCGGGCAATGCCGGTATGGCCTCGGGCGGGGGCGGCGGGGACATCGGCACGTCGAATTGCTCGGAGGCCGATTTCCTCGCCACCGCGACACCTGTGGAAGGCGAGCCCGGCAGTTTCATCGTGGCGTATGGGAACCGGTCGGACAAGACCTGCACGATCAACGGCGGCGTGCCCAACCTCAAGGGCGTGGACATGAGCAACTCGCCGATCGAGGACCTGCCCGTCGAGGACGTGCGGCTTCCCGACGCGGCCAAGGAATTCACTCTCCAGCCCGGCCAGAGCGCATACGCCGGCATCGGCATGATCCTGGCCGGCAGCGGCGACCCGAACGCTCATGTCCTCACCGGGTTCCGGTCCTCGCTGCCGGACATGTCCGAGGCCCAGCCGGTCAACGTCCTCGGCGACGACGAGGTGAAGTTCGCCGCGAAGTACCTGCGAGTCAGCTCGCTGGTGCCTACCGCAGACGAACTGCGGAACTAAAACCCATGTGGGTCCCGCAGAATCAAACTCGCCGTGCGATCGGTCGTGCCGTGTCCGCGCAGGTGTCGTGACGGTAGCTGGCGACGGCGACTGTGCACTCCCTGTGGCAGCGCGAGCCCGATGGCTTCATCGAGGCCTGCCGGGCTTCTGGTGACCAGCGCGACCTGTCCGGTCATGTCGGTCGTTGTCACTCCACCGGCTTCGAACCGGTCCCGGCCTGTCGGAGCCGGTGGTCCAGCGCGGTGTGGCGGCGGCCGGAGCCGACGGTGCGCACCGCCTGCCCGAGGGCCTTTTTCGAACCGACGAGGACCACGACCTTCTTGGCCCGGGTGACCGCCGTGTAGAGCAGGTTGCGCTGCAGCATCATCCAGGCGCTTGTGGTCAAGGGGATCACCACGCACGGGTATTCGCTTCCCTGCGAACGATGGATGGTCACCGCGTAGGCGTGCACCAGTTCGTCGAGTTCTGTGAAGTCGTAGTCGATGTCCTCGTCCTCGTCGGTTCGCACGGTCAGGGTCTGTGCTTCGTTGTCGAGCGCGGTCACGACGCCCTGCGTGCCGTTGAACACGCCGGTGGTGCCCTTGTCGTAGTTGTTGCGGATCTGCGTGACCTTGTCGCCGACGCGGAAGATCCGTCCGCCGAACCGCCGCTCTGGCAGGCCCTCCCTGGCCGGGGTGATCGCTTCCTGCAACAGCTGGTTCAGCGCGCCTGCACCTGCGGGGCCTCGATGCATCGGGGCGAGCACCTGCACGTCGGTGCGCGGGTTGAACCGGAACTTCCGCGGAATCCGGCGGGCGACGACGTCGACGGTGAGCTCGGCGGTCGGTTCGGATTCCTCTACGTGGAACAGGAAGAAGTCGGTCAGCCCGTGTGTCAGCGGATAGTCCCCGGCGTTGATTCGGTGCGCGTTGGTCACCACCCCGGACTCGGCGGCCTGCCGGAACACCTCGTTGAGCCGCACGTGTGGAATCGGCGTGCCAGGGACGAGCAGATCGCGCAGTACCTCACCGGCTCCGACCGACGGGAGCTGGTCGACGTCGCCGACCATCAGCAGGTGCGCGCCGGGCGGGATCGCCTTGGCCAGTTTGTTGGCTAGCAGCAGGTCGAGCATGGAGGCCTCGTCGACCACGACGAGGTCGGCGTCCAGCGGGTTGTCCCGGTCGTAGGCGGCGTCCCCGCCCGGCTGGAGCTGGAGCAGCCGGTGCACGGTTGCCGCCTCGTGTCCGGTGAGCTCGGTCAGCCGCTTCGCCGCTCGTCCCGTCGGCGCGGCGAGGATCACCTTGGCCTGTTTCGCCTGAGCTAGCGCGATGATCGACCGCACGGTGAAGCTCTTGCCGCAGCCTGGGCCTCCGGTGAGCACGGCGACCTTCTCGGTCAGGGCCAGCTTGACGGCGCGCTCCTGCGCCTCGGCGAGTTCGGCGCCTGTAGTGCGGCGTAACCAGTCGAGGGCCTTGTGCCAGTCGAGCCCGGCGAAGGCGGGCATCCGGTCCGCGCTGGTGCTCAGCAGCCGGGACAGCTGGTTGGCCAGGGCGACTTCGGCGCGGTGGAAGGGCACGAGGTAGATCGCGACCGTCGGCACCTCGTCGTCATCGGTGGGGATCTCCTCGCGGACCACACCTTCCTCGGCAACGAGTTCGGCGAGGCATTCGATCACCAGCCCGGTGTCGACTGTGAGGATCTTCACCGCCTCGGCGATCAGATCGGTCTCCGGCAGGTAGCAGTTGCCGTCGCCGGTGGACTCCGAGAGCGTGAACTGAAGGCCCGCCTTGACCCGCTGCGGGGAGTCGTGCGGGATTCCCACCGCTTTGGCGATGGTGTCGGCGGTCTTGAAACCGATTCCCCACACGTCGTTGGCCAGCCGGTAGGGCTCCTCCTTGACGGTCCGGATCGCGTCGTCGTGGTACTGCTTGTAGATCTTCACCGCCAGCGAGGTCGAGACACCGACACCTTGCAGGAAGATCATCACCTCTTTGATCGCCTTCTGCTCCTCCCACGCGTCGGCGATCAGCTTCGTCCGCTTCGGGCCGAGCTTGGGGACCTCGATCAGCCGCGCGGGGTCCTGCTCGATGACGTCGAGCGCGGCGACGCCGAAGTGGTCGACGATCTTCTCGGCAAGCTTTGGGCCGATGCCCTTGATCAGGCCCGACCCCAGGTAGCGGCGGATACCTTGCACGGTCGCAGGCAGCACGGTTGTGTAGTCGTCGACGTGGAATTGCCGCCCGTACTGCGGGTGCGACCCCCACCGGCCGCGCATGCGCAACGCCTCGCCGGGCTGCGCGCCCAGCAGCGCGCCGACGACCGTCACCAGGTCACCGCCGCGGCCGGTGTCGATCCGCGCGACGGTGTAGCCGCTCTCCTCGTTGGCGAACGTGATCCGCTCCAGCGTGCCCTCCAGCACCGCGGCCCACGTGGCCGACTCCCGTCCCTTGTCCACCGACAACACGTATCACGAACGACTGTCAAGCAATCCGGCGGTCACCACATGCAGCGGTACCTCCCGACGCCTCGGGCTCCGCTGATCCGCTCAACAGGACGAACGTGCTGAGCTGGATCCAGGACATCGGTGGTTCTCCTTCGGTTGGGCGAGGGGTGTCAATTTCGCGAGAAATTGGCGTTCACCCGGGTGACGGTCAATTTCTCGCGAAATTGCGCCGCCCTCGGGTGATCACAGGCTGGTGGTGAGGGTGTACCAGCAGCGCATGCAGGTGTCCTCCCGAATCCAGTCTACTTCGGACCGATCGTGCAGCTCCGCCGCCTTCACCCGCTCCTCGTGCGGAACTTTCGTTGCTGCGATGGGAAACGCGTGGCGGCCTCCCGGGACCGGGCGCCAGACGTAGGTCAAGTAGTCAGTCATCAGGGCCCCAGCGTCGATTACTCTGTGAACTTTGATCACCACTGAGAGCGTCAGATTTGGTGCCGATCATCAACTTGTCTGATCGGAAAATTTTCCAATCTGACTGGTTCGGGTGATCGGATACGGTGTGCGCATGTCCAAGCGCGCACAGCCAACAGTCCGCAAGCGACGCCTTGCGGCCACGTTGCGCAGCCTCCGCGACCAAGCAGGAGTGAGCCCAGAGCAGGTCAAGGAGGAGCTGGACTGGTCCCGTTCGACGGTCTCCAAGGTCGAGACCGCGAACATGGGGGTCTCCGTATCGGATGTGCGGGTGCTTTGCGAGCTCTACGGAACTGACCACAAGATCACCGAATGGCTGGTGAAGACTGCCCGCGACGCAAAGCGCCGTGGGTGGTGGGCTTCCTACAACGATGCGATGCCCTCAATCTTCGAGGACTACGTTGAACTGGAGTCCGAAGCGACCTGCGCGCATTACTTCGATCTTCGACGGCGCTATCGAAGTCTGCACGCGACTGTGCCTTTGATGGGCTCCCGCACGGTCGGTGAGTTGTTGGCGCGGCTTGGCCGACGCGTCAAGGTACGGGCTTCGCTTCGATGAGGCTGATGCCTGAGGGCATCTGCAGCACCCGCTCTATGTGGAACCCGGCCGCGGTGAGCAGCGGGGATTGACACATCTACCGAGACACGACACCGGTAAGAACCGGCATCACCACTCACGACCCGACGGACACCCGTCCGTGCGAGAGCACGCACGGCCGCCCGCATTCCCGTGGGAAGATCGCCGAAATGGGGGGATCGAACTGCACTGAATTGGGTCGAAATGCGTTGAACCGTCCACAACAGAATCCGCCTGACCTGTGAGATCTCCATTTTCTCAGGCCAGAGCGATATGTTGAGCTACCTTGGCACGGTAGTGCTCCCTGGCGGTGTTGCTCTGGTCAGCACAGTGTACAAAGGACGGTACGTTCCTTCGGTGAACCCGGCGTTCTGGCCGGTGGCGCAGCGCGGTTACCGCGGCGTGCTGGCGAAGGTGTCGATTGGCTCGGACGGCCGGACCAGGGATCGCCGACGCCGTGATTGGCGCGAGCGTCGGCGATGCCCGGTACTACCTGGAGCGCCCGCGAATGGACAATGACTTCCACGGGCTCGGCGGGTTCCTGATCATGAACTAAGAACTGAGATAGTCACGGTGAAGGTGCCGTCGTGCGGCACGGTGAGGATGTGCATTTGGCGGCCGGGGTAGGTGATCGAGGCGGGCCTGATCTCGGGCTGCCGCGGCTGATCCCAGTCGAATCGCAGCACCACCCGGCCGCGGGTGAGCGTCAGCCCTCGCGCGTCGAGTGCGACGGTGTCGGAGTCCCTCACCACCAACGGGATCTGCTCGGTTGCCGGTGCGTTCGCCCGCACCGACCTGGTGATCCGGTCGGAATGCACGGTCACGTCCGTGACGACCGAGCCGCTCGCGGTGCGGTAGCGGAACCGGTACGGATCGCCGCCCAGGAACTCCGCCTGCTGCGGTCCGTTCGCGTCCGTCACCTGGCCCGGGAAGACCGTCGCCCAACAGGCGTGGTCGTTGTTGTTAATCGACTGGACGACCGTGCCCGCCACCGGGTGCCACAGGAACGTCAGACCGGTGCGGGCCCGCGAGGTCGCGCGCCTCGTGCCGAAGTAGCCGCCGAGGTAGAACTGCGGCCTGCGCAGGAACAGGAAGTCTTGCCCCTGGTCGCTGCGGATTTCGGTGAAGTTCGCCCGGTGGTATGGAAGTTTCGCGATCGCGGCCGTGCGCTGGGCACGGGTCGGATAGCGCTCGCCGTAGATCGCGTGGGTGAGGATGCGCGGTGAGGTGTCCTGTTTGACGAGTGCGGGCACCGGTGCCGGGTCCGCCGCCCAGGCCGCCCGTGCGGTGGCGAGGTCTTCGCGGCTGGACAGGAACGCGGACAAGTTCGGCACCACTGGCACGAACTGGCTGTTCAGCGCGGTACGTTCCGGGTCCGGCCGCACGTCGGCGTAGAACCGCGACGTGGTGCGGGAGTTCGGGGCGACGTTGGAGAACCAGCCGGAGCCGTCGGGTTCGCGCAGCAGGTTGTAGCCGAGCCATTCGGTGTACTTGCGCGTCATCGTGACGAGGTTGGCGTCGTTGGACTGGCGCCACGCGTCTGCCATCTCCGGCAGCATCACCTCGAAGTTGTAGTTGGTGTCCGCGCCGGTCTCCTCGTAGAAGAAACCCGCGGGACTCTGCCCGTTCGCGGCAAGGCGCGCGAACGCCTCGGTCAACCGCAGCCGCAGCGCGGGGTCGGGGTCCTGGTTCAGCGCGAGTGCGGAACCGGCGAGCCCGGCGGTGACCTGGTTCGCGTAGTGGATAGTGGGCTGCCAGACGCCACCGTTTGCCGGGTCGAGGAGCCACGTCATCGCTTTGTGCAGCGCCGAAGTGATCTCCGCCTGGCGTTGCGTCAGGACGTTCGACTCGCGCAGCAAGGCGTTGGTCTTGCTCAGGTACCCCATCGCGAAGCCGGTCGCAGGGAGCGAGTGCTCGTTCGGCGAGTACTCCGGCCACGAGCCGTCGGCGTGCTGCAACCTCAGGTAGTGCCCGAGCCCGGCGTCGAGCGCGGCGAGCAGAGCCGCGTCGCCTCGGTACGGGTTCCACGTGCGGGACTGGGTGGCGAACCAGGCGAGCGTGTAGACGTGCTCCTGGACGCGGGCGTTGTACGACACCGCCGGGCTGCGCCACCAGCCTCCGGCGAAGAAGCCGCTCGAGTCCATGTCGGCGACCATCGGCGAGACCGCACTGAGGTACGACGCGAAGCGCTGTTCCTCGGGTGCGAACAGGCGACGGATCGGCGTGGTGGGCGGCGGCGCGGGCAGTGCGAGTGCGCGGGCCGGCAGTGCGGCGAGCAGTCCGAGAGCGGTGACGCCGGTCATCAGGCTGCGACGGCTGAACGTAGTCACGGGTCTACCTCCTTGTGGCCGATAAACCCTCACTCGCTCCGCAGCCCCACGTCAAGATGATAATTCGAATTATTAGGGGCTTGACGACACGTGGGCGGACGACGCAGAATCCCTGCCAATTCGAATTGGCAAAGTGGGGGTGTTCGTGGCCCGACGGCTCACCCAGCAGGACATCGCCAGGATGGCAGGAGTCAGCCAGGCGACGGTGTCGCTGGTGCTCAATAACCGGCAGGACGGCAACGTCCGGATCGCGCCGGCGACCCGTGCGCAGGTGCTGGAGGTGATCCGGAAAACCGGCTACGTCGCGAACCCGATCGCCCGCAGGATGCACGATCGGCACAACCGCATCCTCGGCGTGTTCACCTACGAGGCGGTGTTCCCGAGCACCCACGCGAACTTCTACCAGCCGTTCCTCGAAGGCATCGAGGAACAGGCCGAGGAGGTCGGCTGTGACTTGTTGCTGTTCACCAGCACCAAGGCCGCCGGGGCGCGGCGGCGGATTTTCGGCGACGACAGCCGGGTGCGGCTCGCCGACGGCAGTCTGCTGCTCGGTCGCACGGTCGACCGCGACGACCTGACCCAGCTGCTCGCCGAGGGCATCCCGCACGTCTCCATCGGACGACGCGACGACGCGGGCGGCCCGGTGCCGCACGTCGGCGCCGACTACCGCACCGCGGTGCGAGACCTGGTGGACCGCGCGGTCGCGCTCGGCCACCGCGGGTTCGCGTACGTGGGGCCAGGTGCGGGCGCGGAGTCGTCCGCGGATCGGCTGCAAGGCTTCCGCGAAGCCGTTGCGGCACATGGCCTCCAAGGGGTGCATGTGCAGACCGCACGGCTCGACCAGCTGCGCGAAGCGGACGTCACCGCCGTGCTCACCGAAGAGGTGTCGGACGGGGCCGCGCTCGTGCTCGCCGGACGCGAGCGCGGGCTCTCCGTGCCGGGCGACCTCACCGTGCTCTCGCTCGGCGCCGCTACCCGGGCGGCACCGGACGACGTGGCGCTCACCGGTTTCCGCATCCCCAGGCGCGAGATGGGGTGCCGGGCGGTGCAGGCGCTGACCGAGGTGCTCGAACACGGCACCACACCGCAGGAACTGCTCCCGTGCGAGTTCGTTGAGGGCTCGACGCTGGGCGCACCACGCCTTTGACCAGGAGGAACTGTTGCTTGATCACACCACGGACGTCGTCGTCGTTGGCGGCGGACTCGGCGGTGTCGCCGCCGCGCTTGCGTTGCTGCGCGCGGGCCGCCGGGTCGTGCTCACCGAGGAGTACGACTGGCTCGGCGGCCAGCTGACCAGCCAGGCCGTGCCGCCCGACGAGCACAGCTGGGTGGAGCGCTTCGGCGTCACCGCGAGCTACCGGGCGTTACGCGACGGCATCCGCGACTACTACCGCCGCCACTACCCGCTGACCCCGAGCACACGGGCGTGGCGGGAGCTCAACCCCGGTGCGGGCAACGTGAGCAGGCTCTGCCACGAGCCCCGCGTCGCCGTCGCGGTGATCGACGAGATGCTGGCGCCGTTCCGCGGCAGTGGCAGGCTGACCGTGCTGCAGCCGTACCGGCCGGTGGCCGCACGCATCGACGGCGACCGGATCGTGGCGGTGGCCGTTCAGCACCGCGACACCGGTGAACAGATCGAGCTCTCCGCACCGTACATCCTGGACGCAACGGAGACGGGTGAGCTGCTTCCGTTGTCCAGTACGGAGTACGTCACCGGATTTGAGTCCACTCTGGACACCGGCGAGCCGAGTGCACCCGAAGTCGCGCAGCCGGCGAACATGCAGGCGGTGTCGGTGTGCTTCGCGGTCGACCACGTCGACGGCGACCACACCATCGACAAACCGGCGCGGTACGACTTCTGGCGCGCGTACCAGCCGGACTTCTGGGGCGACCGGATGCTGTCGTTCCGCTCTCCCAACCCGCGCACGCTGGCCATCTCCGAACGCACCTTCACCCCGAACCCGGACGACGACCCGCTCGCCGTCGTGTCGGACCAGCGGCTCAGCGCCGGTGACAGCAACCTGTGGACGTTCCGGCGCATCGCCGCGCGTCGCAACTTCGTCGAGGGTGCCTACGACAGTGACATCTGCCTGGTGAACTGGCCGATGATCGACTACTTCGAGTCGCCGGTGATCGACGTGCCGGACGCCGACGCGCACATCGCCGCGTCGCGGGAGCTCTCACGTTCGGTGCTCTACTGGCTGCAGACCGAGGCACCGCGTCCGGACGGCGGCACCGGCTTCCCCGGCCTCCGCCTGCGCGGCGACGTCACCGGCAGCGCGGACGGTCTCGCGCAGGCGCCGTACATCCGCGAGTCCAGGCGCATCAGGGCCGAGCACACGATCGTCGAACAGGACCTCTCGCTCGCCGTGCGAGGCGACAAGGGCGCGGTGCAGCACGCCGACGCCGTGGGTGTCGGCATGTACCGCATCGACCTGCACCCCTCCACCGGTGGCGACAACTACATCGACGTCGCGAGCTGCCCGTTCGAGATCCCACTCGGCGCGCTGATCCCGCAACGGGTGGAGAATTTGCTACCCGCGGGCAAGAATATCGGCACCACCCACATCACCAACGGTTCCCACCGGCTGCACCCGGTCGAGTGGAACATCGGCGAGGTCGCGGGCACGCTCGCCGCCTTCTGCCTGGCGCACCGAGTCACCCCTCGCGTGGTGCGCAACACCCCCGGCCTGCTCGCGGACTTCCAGCGGTCGCTGGAACGCGACGGGGTCGAGCTCCGCTGGCCGGACGTGTCCGGCTACTGACGCAGGGAGACGAGAATGACAAAGCTGTCACGACGACTCACGGCACTAATCGTCGCAGGGCTGTTCGCCCTCACCGGCTGCGGTGGCGGATCATCCGCACAGTCCGGACCGAAGTCGCTGCGCATGACCGTGTGGACTGCAAACGCGGCGCATCTCAAGCTGCTCAACGACATCGCTGCCGAGTACAAGGCCTCGCACCCGGACGTCACCGAGATCAAGTTCGACTCAGTGCCCGCCGACGGGTACACCACGACGCTCACCACCCAGATCGCCGGCGGTAACGCGCCGGACCTGGCCTGGATCCTGGAGGAGTCGGCACCCGACTTCGTGGCCTCCGGTGCGCTCGCCCCGGTGCGCGGCAAGATCGAGAAGGCCGACGAGCTCGTGCCGTCCGCGACGAAGCTGTGGGAGAAGGACGGCGAACTGTACGCCTACCCGTTCTCCACCTCGCCCTTCGGGTTGTTCGTCAACACCGACCTGGTGAAGAACGCCTCGGCGGACTGGACCTGGGACCAGGCGATCGCGGCGGCCTCTGCGTCGGCGGCCGCCTCCGGCAAGGCCGGCCTGGCACTGCCGGACTTCAAGTACCAGAACTGGGCGGTGCTGTCCGCGATCTGGCGCGGTTGGGGAGCTGATGCGTGGAGTGCGGACGGTCGCTCGTGCGGGTTCTCCAGCACCGAGATGAACGACGCGATGTCGTTCCTGCACAAGGCCATCTTCACCGACAAGGCGATTCCGGGCCCCGGCACGACGGTGGACTTCTTCGCCGGTGACGCGGCGATGGCGATCGGCCAGATCTCCCGGGCCGGTGCGTTGAAGGACGCGAAGTTCGGCTGGACGCTGCTGCCGCTGCCGTCCGGTCCGAAGGGTGACTACGCGGTGATCGGGCAGGCCGGGATCGGTGTGTTGAAGCAGTCGCCCAACGTCGAGGCCGCGACGGACTTCCTCGCCTTCCTCACCAACCAGGCGAACTCCGCCAAGCTCGCGCAGTTCTTCCCCCCGGCGCGGTCGTCGCTGCTCAACGCGGAGACGCTCGCCAAGAGCAACCCGTTGATCAAGGCCGAGCAACTGCAGTCCGTCGTCATCGACGGCATCAACAAGGGCGTGGTGAAGCCGAGCCACCAGGGTCAGGAGGAGCTGAACCAGACGATCCGCGCCGCGCTCGACCCGTTGTGGAAGCCGGACGCGAACGTGCAGAGCGTGCTGAACGACGTGTGCACCAAGATCAAGCCGCTGCTGGAACACAAGTGACGGCGGTCGCACACTCCACGCGGGCCGTAGCTCGCGAGCGGGCGTCGTTTTGGACGCAACGCAGGCGCGACAACCTGGTCGGCTACCTGTTCGTCGCGCCTGCGCTGCTCGGCAGCATCGCGTTCGTGCTTGTGCCGCTGGCCTTGGTCGGCTGGTACAGCCTCAACGAGTGGAACGTGCTCGCCGGCACGTTCCACTTCGTCGGCGCGCAGAACTACCAACAGCTGCTTGCCGACGAGAAGCTGCGCGACTCGCTGGTGGCCACCACGTGGTTCGCCGCCGGCTTGGTCGTGCTCAACCTGTCACTGGCGCTGCTGCTCGCCGTGCTGCTCAACCAGAAGCTGCGCGGCACCACGGTCTTCCGCACGTTGTTCTTCTCTCCCGTCCTCGTGTCGCTGGTGGCGTGGACGCTGGTGTGGCAGCTGATGCTGCAGCCGGAGGGCAGCGTGAACAGCCTGCTCGGGTTCTTCGGCGCCGACGGGCCGAACTGGCTGCGCGGTGAGTCGACCGCGATGGTCTCGGTGATCGTCGTGCAGGTGATCAAGAACGTCGGCCTGAACATGGTGCTGTTCCTCGCGGCGCTGCAAGGCGTGCCGCAGCCGTTGTACGAGGCGGCGAAGATCGACGGCGCGGGTGCCTGGACCCGGTTCCGCCGCATCACCGTGCCGTTGATCAGCCCGACGATCCTGCTCACGTCGATCATCACCATCGTCGGCTCGCTGCAGGTGTTCGCGCAGATCGCGGTGCTCACGCAGGGCGGTCCGGGCACGTCCACGACCGTGCTGATCTATTACCTGTACCAGCAGGCGTTCCAGTTCCACCACTTCGGCTACGGCGCGACGATCTCGGTGCTGCTGTTCGTCATCGTCGCCGCACTCACCCTGCTGCAGTGGCGGATGCGCCGGAAGTGGGTGCTGCATGAGACCTAGGGTCAAGATCGCGCTGTACGGGCTGCTGTGCCTGCTGTGCGTGCCGTTCGTCTTCCCAACCTGGTGGATGATCACTTCGTCGATGAAGCCGATCAGCGAGATCTTCTCCACCTCGCTGCTGCCGTCGGAGTGGACGTTCGCCACGTACCGGCAGGTGTTCGAGATGCAGCCGTTCGGGCAGCAGTACTGGAACAGCCTCTACATCGCGGTGATCGTCACGGTGGGCACGATGGCGGTGGCGGCGATGGCCGGGTACGCGTTCGCGCGCATCCGGTTCCCCGGCCAGAACGTGCTGTTCGTGGTCGTGCTGATCGGCCTGCTCATCCCGAGCGAGGTCACCATCGTGCCGCTGTTCCAGATGTTCCAGTCGCTCGGCCTGACCAACACGCACTGGCCGCTGATCATCGTGCCGATCTTCGGGGCGCCCTGTGTGCTGGCGATCTTCATCATGCGCCAGTTCTTCATCGCGCTGCCGTCGGAGCTGGAGGAGGCCGCGCGGATGGACGGCCTCGGACGAGCGGGCATCTTCTACCGGGTGGCGCTGCCGCTGTCCCGGCCCGCGCTGGGCGCCGTCGCGATCTTCACGTTCCTGCACTCGTGGAACCTCTACCTGGAGCCGATCGTCTACCTGTCCACACCGGACATGTACACGCTGCCGCAAGCGCTCACGCAGTTCGTCGACATCTACCGCGGTCCGATGTGGAACGTGCAGCTCGCCGCCGCGACCATGACTGCGGTGCCGATTCTCGTCGTGTTCGTGCTGGCGCAGCGGCAGTTCATCGAGGGACTCGCGCACACCGGGGTGAAGGGGTGAGTCCCGCGATCGACCCGGAGATCGCCGCGCTGGTAGATCTCGCCAGACCACCGGTGACGCCAGCGGGAATCGACGCGGTCCGGGCGGCAGGACGCGTCGTCACCGATGCCGAGCTGACGCGCGGTGGCACCGTGACGTTCGCCGAGGCCGATGCCGATGGCGTGCCGGTGCTCGTGCTGCTCCCAGCGGGTGTGCCACGTCTTCCGGTGCTGCACCTGCACGGCGGCGGGATGGTCGCGGGCACCCGGCGCACCGACCTGCACGTGCTGGCCGAGTGGGTGTCGGAGCTGGGTGTCGTGCTGGTGTCGCCGGAGTACCGGCTCGCACCCGAGCACCCGCACCCGGCGCCGTCGCAGGACTGCTTCCGGGTGCTGGAGTGGATGTCCCGCAACGGGTTCGGCCCGCCTGTCGTCGCGGGTACATCGGCGGGCGGCGGGCTGGCGGCGGCGGTGACGCTGATGGCCCGCGACCTCGGCGGTCCGCCGATCCGCGGCCAGCTGCTGATGTGCCCGATGCTCGACGACCGGTGTGACACCCCGTCCAGCCACGAGTACCTCGACGGGAACACGTGGGTGCGCGCGTCGACGATCACCGGCTGGGAGGCCTTGCTCAGCGATGCGCGGGGCGGTCCCGACGTCTCACCGTACGCCGCACCGGCACGTGCCACCGACCTCGCCAGGCTGCCACCTACCTACGTCGACATCGGCTCGGCCGACCTGTTCCGCGACGAGGCCGTCGACTACGCCCTGCGGCTGTGGCGCGCCGGCGGAGACGCAGAACTGCACGTCTGGCCCGGCGGGTGCCACGGATTCGACCAGCTCGTGCCCGACGCGGCGTTGTCGCGGCGGGCACGAGCCGCCCGCATCGACTGGCTGCGCCGCGTGATGGAGGCTCACAGCTAAACGTTTCGGCATGGCTCGCAGGCGCCCATTCGGAGATGAGGTGGCGGTCGCTGCGGCGTCGCCCGCCGTTACTGGCCCGCGGACGACGTACTCGCGCTTGAACCGTTCCTAGGGTGAGTGGCCATTATTGGTCACGTCATCCGGAGCCGGACTGATCCGGTGATCTCCCGAACAGTCGTGGAGATCTGGGAACAACACGAGTTGGTCACCTCGGCCCAGCATGGTCTTGTCACCACGGTGTGGTGTGCCCGCTGTCCTTGGTGCTGGTGTTGCCCGGGTGCCCGTCAGCGCGGGTGCGGTCTGGCCGGTAGCTCTCCCGCCACGATCCTCTGGTCGTGTCCGGGTCACACCTGGCCGACGCCGCAACCGATGCTGGTGGGCACGTCTGCCGATGGCCACCTTCGCGTGGCGGAAGAACACCCGTGAGTGTTTTAGGGTGCCATAGCACCCAAAAGCACTCACGGCGGTCACCTGCGTTCGCTGATGCGCTGCCCGACGCGGGCAAGCCGGGCCTAGAGGACCTGAACGCGACGCTGCTTACCGACACGCTCGTCGCGATCCGCATAGCCGCGAACACGCCCCCGCCGCTTCCCGCCATGGCGCGGCCAGACGTTGTTCGACAGCGCGGATTGCCCTGGTGAGACCGGTTTTCTGGAGCGCCCAGGCACCGCAGGGATAACCGGTACTGGTCCTCGGATGCCCGGGTGATCGCACCAGCCCACCGTGACGAACACCGGGCGGTGAGATTCCTCTTGCGTCGTGCTCGTTGGGTGTGCTTCGCCGCCGCATCGCCGATACAGACCCGTTCAGCCAGGTCGGATCGGGCGAGAGAACCAAGATGCTGTCCCACCAGGATCAGCACCTTCTCATCAACAGCCGACACCCGCAGACGATCGCGGATACGCGCTCCGGATGGCGCGGCCACGGTGAACGGCGCAGCGATCAGCCGAAGCTTTCGTCGTGCCACCACCTCACCCCTCACCGCACCTCCCACCGCGTGTCCAGCAATGGCCTACTCTACCGCCTGTTTCACGCAGTGGATCACTCGGCGTTGCTTCGCTGACCGCGGCCCATACAACCGGCCCGAAAACGACGTCACCACCGCCACCATGTCCCGCACCAACTCCGACTCCAACTCCGCCGACGAATCCCACTCCTCATCCGTACCGGTCACCTCCAGATCAACGCCGAACGCGGGCAACAACACATCCCTGATCACCCCGATACCGAACCGGGCTAAACGCTCCTCGTGTTCCACCACCAACGTCGCCACCTCGGGACGCCGGCAGGCATCAAGAGCACGCCGAAAACCACGACGACCATCCGAGAGTCCAGACGCCACGTCCCAGAATTCCCCCACCACAACACGGCCCTCGGTAGCGTGCCGCAATCGCGTGATCTGCCGGTCAAGATCACCCTCGCGGCGCTGGCGCTGCGAGGACACCCGCGCATACAACACCACGCCCTCAACAGGCGGTACCGATCCACGCCTGCGGCGGACATCCTCCAACTCCGCCACCGAGAACACCCGGCGACCACCAGCAGAACGACGATCCGGCAGCACTCCCTGCTGGGTATAGCGACGCAACGTTCGCGTCGAAACCCCCAACATCCGGGCCGCTATCGTGGCCGACACCAAACGATCAGTCATGCCCGAAACATACCGGAACGACCAACAACGACCGATAACCTAGCTAGGAAACAGCGCCCAACCCGCTGGTGAAGGCGTCAGCCGCTCGGGCAGGGACGTCACGTCGTCGTTTCCCGAGCTGCGTGCAATCTCGGATGTCCTGGGCAGTCATGGAGGCCCTGCCCGGAGGCTCGTGGGATGTGGGACCGCCCCGGCTCGCGCGAGGAAGAGTGAGGTGCCGCCCGCGCAAGACCCGAGATCCCAGTAGAGGTGCTCCACACCCCGTTCGTAGCGGATCGCGCCGTGATAGCGGCCGCGCATTCAACGTGTGCGGGCTGTAATGGCATGCCCACACTCAGGAAGTCGGCTTGCACCTTTAGGCAACATTCACGGCCGCGCCTGCCCTATCGCCTCGGATGACCCTGGTCACGACTGATGTCGCTGCATAGGTTTTCGGCACGGCGTCGAATCTCTCCGTTTTTCGGCGTCGCCTCTGTCTCGATGCGAATGGAGCGCGATTATGACGATGCGAAAGCTGGCTGCGGCCGCCCTGCTAACGCTGGGGCTCGCCGGTGGTATCGCCGCCACCCAGGGTGCGGCGTCCGCAGCCACGTTCGTCCCGGGCGGGGTCTACTCGTCTCACTACTCCTGCACCAAGGCGGGCAACGCGGGCTTAAAGCAGCACCGCTGGGTCGGCTGGTACTGCCAGGACTTGCACAACCACGGCCGGTACCAGCTGTGGGTGCAGCCGAGATACTGATCCGGTGCGTGGTGCGGGGGCGAGTCCGTTGTGGACGCGCCCCCGTTTCGTTGCGGTTTCCAGGGTTGGTGAAGGAATCCCGTGTGGAGCACAGCGCGCGGTGCTGCCCTGAGATCAGCCGGTCCGGCTTGCCAAGGGCAATCCGTGCCCGGGGCTGCCGGCAACCGGAAGCTGGTCCGGTCTGGGTTGTACCCGGTTGTTGTTGAGGGCGGAAGACCTCCCGAGGCGCTGCCTCGGGAGGCTGCCTGAGCCAGGAATCCCCACCACGCCCGGAGATAAGGGACGAAGAATCGCCCGCCTTCAGGCGGTGAGCCGGTCATGCCCGTACTGCGAGCACGATTCGGTTGTCGATTCCTCTGGCGCAACGATCAGGCGGCGCAACGACCAACAACGACCGATAACCTAGTGGGGCTTTGTTAGATCGTCATGGTTTCTGGTGGCAGGTGGGGCATCGGCCTGTTCAGGTGGCCAGCAGTACCTGGAGTCCTTTGAGGATGGTGTAGAGGGTCAGGCCGCCCCAGGTGCTTTTGGGCTTGTCAACCTGAGTTCGGTGAGGAAGAGGTGCGCGGCGGTCACGAGGGTGACGTGGCGGTGCCAGCCGGTGAAGGAGCGGCCTTCGAAGTGGGTGAGTCCCAGGCCGGTTTTGAGTTCGCGGTAGTCGTGTTCGATGCGCCAGCGGATCTTGGCCAGACGCACCAGGGTCTTCAGCGGGGTGTGCTCGGGCAGGTTGGAGATCCAGTAGTCGGTGGGCGCGGGCTGATGCGGTGGCCATTCGGCCACCAGCCAGCATTCCGGCAGGTTGCCGCCAGTGTCTTTGGGGATGTCGCGGTTGGCGGGCCGGATGCGCAGCGCCAGGAAACGGGAGCGCATCTTCGCGGTGGGGTTGCCGCCGGTTTTCTTGCTGCCCTCACGCCAGGTCACCCGCCGCAGACTGCCGCGCCCCGCGGCCAGTGCCAGCTCACGCAGCGTCGACGGCGGGTGCGGGTAGCGGGGCACGGGTCGGCGTCCGCGCCCGCTATACGCGGCGGTCACCGGCACGGCATCCGCTGGGTGGGCGGTGGTCGAGGCTTTCACGGCCATCACATACGACAGGCCACGATCGGCCAGTTCGCACCGGAAGCCCGCGTTGTCCCCGTAACCCGCGTCGCCGGCCACCACCGGCGGGGTATGGCCCCACGCGGCGAGTTCGTCGATCATCTCCAGCGCCTGTCGCCATTTCGGGCGATGCCCCTCCCCGGCCGGGATCGCGCACCGCGCCCGCCGGAGGGCGATGCGTTCGGCCTCGGCGCCGGTCGCGCAGTCGTCGTCCCAGGATTCCGGCAGAAACAGCCGCCAGTTCAACGCCGCCGAGCAGGCATCGGTGACCGCGTGCACGCTCACCGCGATCTGGCAGTTGGTGACCTTGCCCGCGGTGCCGGTGTACTGCCGGGCTACCCCCGGCGAGGCATCCCCGTCTTTTTCATGCCAGGTGTCATCCAGCACCCACGCATCCGGTGCCACCACATCGACCGCTCGCTTGGCCAACCGTCGCCGCACCGCCGCGTAATCCCACGTCGAGGAGGTGATGAACTGCTGCAACCGCTGATGATCAACACCCACACGCTCGGCCATCGGCTGCATCGACTTCCGCCGTCCGTCCAGCATCAACCCCCGCAGATACAGCCCACCGTTGAGCCGCTGCTCGCGACGCGCAAAAGACGTTAACAACTCCCCAGCGAAGTCCTCCATGCGGTCCCGGACCCGATCAAGTTCTGCAGCCAGCACACCAAGATCATCGCACACCCTGATCAACAACTAACAAAGCCCTACTAGGAAACAGCGCCCAACCCGCTGGTGAAGGCGTCAGCCGCTCGGGCAGGGACGTCACGTCGTCGTTTCCCGAGCTGCGTGCAATCTCGGATGTCCTGGGCAGTCATGGAGGCCCTGCCCGGAGGCTCGTGGGATGTGGGACCGCCCCGGCTCGCGCGAGGAAGAGTGAGGTGCCGCCCGCGCAAGACCCGAGATCCCAGTAGAGGTGCTCCACACCCCGTTCGTAGCGGATCGCGCCGTGATAGCGGCCGCGCATTCAACGTGTGCGGGCTGTAATGGCATGCCCACACTCAGGAAGTCGGCTTGCACCTTTAGGCAACATTCACGGCCGCGCCTGCCCTATCGCCTCGGATGACCCTGGTCACGACTGATGTCGCTGCATAGGTTTTCGGCACGGCGTCGAATCTCTCCGTTTTTCGGCGTCGCCTCTGTCTCGATGCGAATGGAGCGCGATTATGACGATGCGAAAGCTGGCTGCGGCCGCCCTGCTAACGCTGGGGCTCGCCGGTGGTATCGCCGCCACCCAGGGTGCGGCGTCCGCAGCCACGTTCGTCCCGGGCGGGGTCTACTCGTCTCACTACTCCTGCACCAAGGCGGGCAACGCGGGCTTAAAGCAGCACCGCTGGGTCGGCTGGTACTGCCAGGACTTGCACAACCACGGCCGGTACCAGCTGTGGGTGCAGCCGAGATACTGATCCGGTGCGTGGTGCGGGGGCGAGTCCGTTGTGGACGCGCCCCCGTTTCGTTGCGGTTTCCAGGGTTGGTGAAGGAATCCCGTGTGGAGCACAGCGCGCGGTGCTGCCCTGAGATCAGCCGGTCCGGCTTGCCAAGGGCAATCCGTGCCCGGGGCTGCCGGCAACCGGAAGCTGGTCCGGTCTGGGTTGTACCCGGTTGTTGTTGAGGGCGGAAGACCTCCCGAGGCGCTGCCTCGGGAGGCTGCCTGAGCCAGGAATCCCCACCACGCCCGGAGATAAGGGACGAAGAATCGCCCGCCTTCAGGCGGTGAGCCGGTCATGCCCGTACTGCGAGCACGATTCGGTTGTCGATTCCTCTGGCGCAACGATCAGGCGGCTGGGCGTGCGTCTCGAATCCCTTGCTGCGCAGCTTGTCCAACACGGAACCGAGGGCATGCTCGCTCTCGTGCACCTCCATCACCACCCGCTTGATGCGCGGCCAGTCGTCGTCCGCGATGCCGTCGAGGGCTGCCGCCTCGCCGCCCTCGATATCGATCTTCAGGAGCTCGATGTCGTCGTGCCGGGCCGCCGATTCGCGCAGGATCTGCGAGAGAGGTCGCACCGGCACGGACACAGCCTCGTAGCGGTACACCTGTTCCGCTACCGCCCGAGTGGCGTAGGTGGCGATCGTCTCCCTGTCCTTGAGCTTCACGTCCAGGTACGCCGTGGAGTTGCCCGGCATCGCGGGGAAGAAGTAGAACTGGGCCGTGCCGGCCCGGTCGGCCAGCCCTTCCGCGTGGACGGTGACGTCGGTGAGGCCGTGCAGGCGGATGTTCGCGCGCAACGCCGCCACCGTTTGCGGCATGGGCTCGATGGCGATTACGGAGACCCGCGGGAAGCGCTGCTTGACGAACAAGGTGAACAGACCGATGTTGGCTCCCGCGTCGACGATCAGCCCTGTCGGTTCGATTGGTTCCAATGCACGCAGGTAGCTGTTGCGGCCGAAGATCTCGTCGTAGATCAGCTCCGCCTCGGAGAGCACCGGGTTTCCGGTTGCCGGGGTGTAGCATTCGAGATCCTCGGCGACTGCGACGAGGTGCAATCTGGTCATGGCATCCCCACTGACGTTTGGCGTTCGGTGTCCTGCGGCGACTGCCCTCGCTGGCGTCATGTGGCCGGCGAGGCGCTCCCGGCGCGGGGTGTCTGCCGGGACAGGAAGTTCTCGAGGGTTTCGGCGCCGGCCTTCGCTGCGTTGGTGCGGCGCAATTCCGCTCGCCATTGCGCCAGGTTCGCCTGGATGGTGGGGTCCGCGGTTACTTCGTCGACGGCCGTGCGCAGCTCCTCCACGGTCACGGACTCGGTGTCCACGGTCCGGCCCAGCCCCAGCTCCGCCGCCCTCCTGCCGTTGAGCGCCTGCTCGGGGGTCTGCGGCAGCGACACCAGCGGCACACCGTGCAGGAGCGACTCCATGGTGGACCCCATACCGGTGTGGGACACGAACGCAGAGGCGTGTCGGAGCACCTCGAGTTGCGGAACGTGTTGGTGGACCTCGAAGTTGGCGGGAACCGCGTCCGGCTGCGCGCGACCGGTGGCCATGACGACGTGCCAGCGGCTGCCGGCGAAGGCATCGGCGCAGACGCCGAGTAGATCGGGGCGGTCGTTGAAGACCGTGCCCAGGGCGATGAGCAACACCGGTGAGTCCTCGGGTGGTTCCCATGCCCCGGGCCGCGCCCGTCTGGGCAGCGCCGGTCCGAGGAAATAGAACTCGGGGCCGAACGTGTCCCCGGCGATCTGGAAGCGTCGTGGGAGGAAAACCAGATTCAGCGGGGCACGCGCATCGGTTGGTCGGAGGGTGTCGGGATGGATGCCGTGTTCGGTGCTGAACCTGGTTAGCGTGCGACCGACCTCGAACAGCCGGGGATCCGCCGGGTTGAAGTCGGTGGGCCACATGATCGACTGCAGCGAGAACTGCTCGTTGCCGACCATGTTCGGTGCCAGCCCGCATCCTGGCACGCCGAGCTTCGCCGCCAACGCACGACCGGCCAATCCCATGACGTCGAAGCACACGCAATCGGGGCGGTCGGCCCGGAATGGCTCCAGCAGGTCTGCGAAGGTCGTGGTCAGTTCCGCGGCGCCGTCGGCCATCATCGCGATCAGGTTGTCCATGGTGTAGTTGCGGCCCGCCATGCCGCTCAGCTCCACACCCCACGGCATTTCCACCACGTCGGCGCCCGCGCGCGCGACTGCGGCCGCCTGCTCCGCACCGGTCGCGTACGTGACGCGGTGACCGCGTTCGACCAGTTCCTCCACCAACGGCAGCGTCGGGTTGACGTGGCCGTGCGCGGCCAGTGAGACGAAGGCGAAGTGCTTGGTCATCGTCCTCCCAGATGCGCCGTGCGCGTTACACCTACCCGCCTCGCGCGTTGTCGATCCCAGTGCCGGCTGGATGTCCGCGTCAGCCGGTGGCTGCACCGATCCTACGCGGCGAGGACCTGGTCTTGTCGCCATTGCGCGAAGTCCACGGCGAAAACCCGCCAGCGGTCCGCCAACGGCGGAAAGAGCTTGGACGCGACGGAGCCCGCTTGGTTCAATGCGGTCAACACCACGGTGATCGGAAGCGGGAGAGAGCGCATGTCGGAGCACGTGGGAACCGCGGAGTGGCACGGGGTCCAGGTCTACTTCTACGAGGAGAACAAGGACGACCTGATCTTGAACTGTGTCCGGCCGTTGTTCGGCCGGCTCGCTCCGTTCGCCGAGCGGATGTTCTACACCCGTCACTGGTTGCGCGGCCCGCACCTGCGCCTGAGTTACCTCGCGTCCGAGGGCGACTTCACGAACGTGATCCACCCCGAGACCGAGCGGACGGTCGCCCGGTACCTCACCGAGAATCCGTCGACCGCCGAGATCGACGAGGAGGAGCTGCTCGCAGTCCACCGCGCGGTGGCTGAACAGGAGCAGCAGCCAGGGCCGTTCGTGCCCTTCCACCCGGACAACTCCGTGCAGCTGGCCCCCTACGACCGGCGCATCCCGGTGCTCGGCAGTGCGGTGGCCGCGGAGCTGCTCGAGGGCTTCTACCACGAGACCAACGCCCAGGCCTTCGCCGCGCTCGACGACGTTCGTTCGGGCAGGAGCCGGCTCACCACCGCATTCGACCTCATGGTGGCCACCGCACATGCGATGTGGCCCGGCATCAATCGCGGATTCATCTCCTTTCGCTCGCACGCCGAAGGTTTCATCGCGCGAGCCGGGGACCCGCAGCGGCGCCGCGCGTTCTGCGAGGAGAAGTACCGCGCCCAAAAAGCCGGCTTGCGGCGGCGGCTGGTCGCCGTCCTCGACGGACTCGACGGACTCGACGGCGATGGCGAGGTGCCGTTGGTCCGCGAATGGGTTGCGGTGCTCGGCCGCTACCGGTCGCGGGTGCGACCGTTGATCGCCTCCGGCGAGGTGTCGTTCGTCGCGGCGGAGCAGGGGTATGCGCAGCAGAGCTGGGATCCGCAGATGCTGGCCCACAGCACGTTCCACAGCCTGCTGCAGGGCGAAGGCGGGCGGATGGCCCGTTTGCAGCGGGACCCCGACTTCCTCGCTTTCCGTTTCGCGCTGAACTACTTGTACCTCCACCTCAACCGGATCGGTGTCCGACCGGTCGAGCGGTTCGTCCTGTGCCACCTCGTCGCCAACACGGTGGAGGACCACTACGGCATATCGGCCCACGATTTCGTGGCGTCGTGAGCCTCGGTGGGTGCCCAGCCCGTGCCGGCATGGGTGGGGCGGGGATAACCGGCCCGGCGTGGTGCATCGGGCATGCATGCTGTCGTGGATCCCGGAGCCAGGCGGCGACAACTCCTGCGGGAGCCGCTGCGAGGCCACCTGCGCGGACCAGTCCGGAAACCTCGCGAGATCGGCGTTCGGCATTCGCTGGCTGGGCTAGGCTTGCCGTTCGTGGACAACGGTGACGTCGTGTCCGTGCCGGTCTTCCGCCCGGACCTGGTCGGTGTGCTGTGCAGTCCCGGTTCGCCCGGCCCACATCCGGCCGTGCTCGTGGTCGGCGGTTCGGAGGGTGCGATACCGGAGTGCGCGGCAATGCGCTTGGCGCAGGAAGGCGTCGCCGCGTTGGCGGTGGCTTTCTTCGGGGTCGGGTCGCTACCGCGGGACCTCGTCGAGATCCCGCTGGAGTACTTCGCCGGCGCGCTGGACTGGCTCGCCCAGCGGCCGGAAGCCGACCCCGGGCGGCTCACCGTGGTTGGTCGCTCGCGAGGCGGCGAGCTGGCGCTGCTGCTCGCCGCCGCCTATCCGGAGCGGATCAAGGGAGTCGTTGCCTACGTGCCGAGCAGTGTGGTGTGGCAGGCAGTTCCGTCGGACCCGCGCGCCATGCTGGGGGCGCCGCGTTCGTCGTGGAGCCGAGGTGGCGTCCCTGTCCCGTTCGTCGCCATGCCGCCGCCCACCGCGGCCGACGCGGCGCAGTTCCGGGGTTTCCTGACCGGGGAGCCGGTGGCCTTCCGCCCGGCGTTTGAACGCGCCATGGCACAGTGGGACGCGGTGGTCGACGCGACTATCGAGGTGGAGCGGATCAACGGCCCCGTGCTGGTGCTCAGCGGCGGGCAGGACCAGCTCTGGCCGTCGGAGCTGTTCGCCGAGCGGATCGTCGAGAGGTTGGTCGCGCACGGCCACCGCTTTCCGCACGAGCATCTGCGCTATCCCGGCGCCGGACATCGGCTCGGCGTCCCCGGCGCCGCGCTCCGGCAGCGTCGCGCCGGTTTCGACCGACTGTTGATGGGCGGGACTCCGGAGTCCGATGAGGACGCCAGCTGGGACAGTTGGCCCCAGGTCCTCGACTTCATCGCGCGGGCCGGAACGTCCTGAGAGCCTGTTGGTGAATGGTCTGGGTGGGTGGTCGCTTAGAGTTCCTAACAAAATGATCACTTGACGTGCCATAGGTTCCTTGATCGTAGATCATGAACAGGTGAGGAAAGGTGAGCAACCGCCATGGATCGTCCCCGACGAGCTGTGGGAGCGAATCGAGCCGGTGTTGCCGCGTTGGGAGAACGCGCTGCCCAAGCTGGGCCGCAAGCGGCTGCCGGACCGGCTGGTCTTGCAGGGAATCCTGTTCGTGCTGCATACCGGGATCCAGTGGGAGTTTCTGCCCCAGGAGCTGGGGTTTGGATCCGGAATGACCTGCTGGCGGCGCCTGGCGGAATGGAACGAGGCCGGGGTGTGGCAGCGGCTGCACGAGGCGCTTTTGGCCGAGCTGAACGCGGCCGGGATGCTGGACTGGTCTCGGGCGGTGATCGACAGCTCGCATGTGCGGGCGGCGCGGCGCGGCCCAAAAGCGGCCCGAGCCCGGTCGACCGTGCCCGGCCGGGCTCCAAGCACCACGTGATCACCGAGGGCGGCGGCATTCCGACGGCATTCAGCCTGACCGGCGGCAACGTCAATGACGTCACCCAGCTCCTCCCACTGGTCGAGGCGATCCCGCCCGTGCGAGGCAAGCGCGGGCGCCCCCGCCGCCGACCCGATGCGCTGTACGCCGACCGCGCCTACGACTCTGATAAACACCGGGACAAGTTGCGCGCCAAGGGAATCGACCCGCAGATCGCCGAACGTGGAACCGGCCACGGCTCCGGACTCGGCGTGATCAGGTGGGTCGTCGAGCGCACAATCGCCTGGTACCACGGCATGCGACGTCTGCGCATCCGCTGGGAACGCCGCGACGACATCCACGAGGCGTTTCTCGGCCTGGCTACCTGCATCATCTGCTACCGACACATCAAGATCCTTTGTTAGGAACTCTTAGCGGAACCTGAGAGGTTCCCTGGACTGCGGGTGCCCCTTGCTGTATGTCCAATACGCGGCGGAGGGGCCGTCCTCGCCAGAAAACCTCTCAGAACCCGCCGATGGTCGTCTTGGCAAGGTGGCTGCAAGCGGCTGCGCCGCTTCCAAAGGCGCGGACGGCATTCGCCGACAGGCTCTGAGCCCCGCTTTCCCCCCCGCGAAGCTTGTCGGCTCCCCATGATTTCGCCTCCGCGCACTGTTGTCCGGCGGCGCTGCCGGTCAGCGAAACTGTTCGGGCAACGCGCCGCCCGGCGATTCGGTTGTCCGCCCGCGTTCACCGCACCGGATTTTCTCAGATGTTTCTCAGCTTGGGACGCGCCGCTTCGTCGATTTCGGCTGATGGCTCGTTTCAGAAGCGAGGAGTCACCCCGCTGCTGCTCCATTCGGCCGAAAACGTAAGTAAAGGGTGCGTCTGGCAAGTGGACTAGTGATGTTTCACGACGGTCAGTCGCGGCGCTGCGCGGAGTCCGATGAGACCTCGAAATGTCGGCGAAATTAACTCGTGATCGGCGCTCGCGTGCTAAAAATGGCGCTGTCGGCGTCGGGATCCTGGGTACCACGTTGACAATTCAATTATCCGATGAGAGCGATTTGGGGACCGATATGGAAGATCTCAAGCTCGATCTCGAGAGCCTCGAGGTGGAGAGCCTCAGCTTCGGCGCTGACGCCGACCGCGACCTGCAGTCCCTGGGCATGGGCCACGGGATGACCGAGGTCGGGTCGTCCGCGGGGTGCTGCTGCTGCACCTGCAGCTGCTGTTGCTGCCCCTGCGGATGAGTTGACTCCACGCGCGGAAGTCGCGGAGTTCGGCATGCTGAACTCCGTCGCTTAGGCGAGTTCTGCTCGTCAACCGCCTAGACGGGAGCGGGGTTCCGGGACGTGTTTCGCCGGCGCTTGTTACCCGGAACCCCGTGCCTCGTCGCGCGTCCACCTACTTTCGTCGACCGCGTGATCCTTTGGATGGAGCAAGTGAAGCCGAAGCTCAAGAACGACACGCTCTACCTTCCGTCGGCCGAGGGGATCTACTTCGTGAGCAATCACGGAACCCTGACGCTGGAGGGCAAGCACATCTACCAGTGGGTCGACAAACTGGCTCCGTTCCTGACCGGTGCGCACACGCTCGACGAGATCACCGCCGGCCTTTCCGGGGATCGCCGCCGAATGGTCACCGCGCTGATCAGCGGTCTGGTGGAGAAGGGATTCGTCAAGGACGTCGGGGATGACCGCGAACACGGGCTGGACGAACGGGAACTCGCCGCCTACGAGTCGGAGATCGCGTTCGTCGATTATTACCGCGATTCGGCCGCGTACCGCTTCCAGCGGTTCCGCGAGCGCAAGGTGTTGCTGATCGGCGCAGGCCAGACGGCGGCGGCACTCGCCCAGGCCTGCTTGCACGCCGGGGTGCGTGATGTGCGGCTGGTGATCACCGACGAAGCCGCGACCGACCGGTCGCGCATCGAGGAGTACGTCGGACGAGCCCGCGACCGCGACCCGCGGCAGTCGCTGGTCGAGGTGGTGGACGTGGCGCTGGACGACTCGCCGGAGGCGGTGCGGAAGGCAGTCGAATCCTTCGACGTGGTCATCCACGTGTCGGACAAGCCGATGCTCGGCCGCGCCCGGCTGCTGAACCAGGTCTGCGTCGACCGGGGAGTGCTGTTCATCCAGGCCGTCGTGGTCGGGGGAGGCGCCTGGATCGGCCCGCTCGTCAACCCGGTCGGCGTCGACGCGTGCTGGGAATGCTCCTGGCTGCGCGTGCTGGGCAGGAACCCCGTAGCCGGTGAGCCCTTCGCGGACCGTCCCGATGCCGTTCCCAGCGAGTTCCTGGCCGGGCCGACCGCGGCGATCGTGGCCAACCACCTCGCCTTCGAGGTGTTCAAGCACATCACGGAAGCCGGCCCGGTCGAGACGGCAGGTGCCGTGGTGGGTCTGGATCTGGAAACTCTGCAGAGCGCCGACCACCCGGTGTCCCCGCACCCGCTCTGCACCGCGCACGGTACTTCCGCACCACCCACCGAGCAGGACTTCCTGGCGGTCGTCAACGGCCTCGCTGAGGGGCCGGAGCTCTCCGGCGAGGACTTCTCGCGGGCCGCTGCCGAATGCTTCGAAGAGGACACCGGCCTGCTCGGCCGCCTCGACGAAGGCGACTTCGGGCAACTCCCGCTGAAGGTGTCCAGGGCGGAGTTCTCCAACGCGCTGCTGCGCCCTGACTTCGACCAGGAGGCGGCCGCGGCCGTCGCGGTGGCCACCGATTTCACCGAGGCCCGCGAGCGCGCCACTCGCCGGGCCTGCGAGCTCTATGCTGCCAGCGTCGTCGACTGCCGCAGGTTGCGAGGTTCCGGCGCGGGTGATGCGCGCACCTGGGGGCTGGACCTGGCGTCGGGCGCCGCCGTCTCGGTGGTCGCCGCCAATGCGTTCCCCGGACTTCGAGCAGCGGTGCCCACGGCTGCGGACGCACCCGGCCTGGCATCCGGTTTTACCTGGTCCGAGGCGGTTGGTCGCGGGCTGCTCGCGCTGACCAACCAGCTGACCGCCGCAGAACTGGAGCACGCCCGTGACCCCTTCCCCCGGGTGGACCAGAACGCACTCCCGCAAACCGCGATCGCGCAGCGCTACCTGACGATGCTGGAGATCCTCGGCATCGACGTCGAGGTCTACGACATAACCGGCACGCTCGCGGTGCCGACGTTGGTGTCCTGCATGGGAATGGACACGGTTGGCTGCGCGTCCGGATTCGACGAGGCGCAGCTGTTCGAAGAAATCCTCGAGCAGACGCTACGCCACCACCAAGCGCACGCGGAGAAGTGGCCCGGCAACGCCATGCCGGAACCCCTTCCGCAACTGCCGAAGGAGCTGCGCGGACCCGAGCGCACCCAGCGGAGCACGGCGGTCGGCGAACCTGCTCCACGGCAGTGGCCGGAGATCCGGGCACTGCTGCTGAGCCGATTGCGGGATGCCGGCCACCGGCCGGTCATCGTGCCGCTCGATCACGATCCCGTGATGAACCTGGTGCTGCCCTACATCGTCAACGTCGTGCGCGGAGAAGAGAACTAGAGTGTCCGAAGACGTTCGCAAGGGGATCGGCGGAGCAGTCCGAGTCGGGATCACCGGGGAGGGCAGGCTCTACGACGAGGTGCGGCGCGTGCTCTCCCGACACCACCGGCCGCTGGTGGTGGGGAAGAACGACCGGGACGCCGCGCGGTCCAAAGTGGATGTGCTGCTGCTGGTGCAGGACGGCTGGGACCGGCAGTGGCAGCGGGAGTGGAACGACTGGGGCCTCACAAACGACGTGCCGCTGCTGCCCGCATACCTCACGCCCGGCGCAGCTCTTGTCGGCCCGTGCGTGTCACCCGGGGATGCTGACGGCTGCCTGGTCTGCGTCGACGAGCGCCGCCTGCGGGCGCGCAACGACCTCGGCGACTACGGCAAGGCGCTCGCGGCTCATCCGGCGCTCATCGCGCGAATGGGCGTGCTGTGGCTGACGAGCTTCGCCGTGGACCTGCTCAGCAGCCTGATCGCAGGCGAGATCGACCGGTTCGGCGCGGACCGCACCACCATGACCACTCGGCGAGCGATGATCCGGCTTTCCCTGGACGAGTTGCGCACCAGCATGCACCGCTGGCTGCCCGATCCGTTGTGCGAGCGCTGCGGTCGGTTGCCCGATGACTCCGCGGCGACGGCCGGCATCGAGCTCCACCCGCAGCCGAAGGTGTCCCCCGACACCTACCGCGTTCGGTCGCTGGCGGGGGAGCGGGACAAGCTGCACCGGATCTACGTCGATCGCGAAGCCGGACTGTTGCGCGCCGTGTACAAGGAAGGGCGCAGCGTCTTCCCCAGCGCCAGCGCTCCGATGGGCCTAAGGGCCACGACACGCACCGAAGTCGGCTACGGCCACCAAGTGAATTTCGCCGCGAGCCAGCTCACCGCGATCGCCGAGGGCATTGAACGCTACGGCGGGATCGAACCCGGTGGAAAGCGGACCGTGGTGCGGGACAGCTACCGGGAGCTCGGCGACGACGCGCTGGACCCGACGACGCTCGGGCTGCACTCCGACGAACTCCACCAGCTGCCGGGCTTCCCGTACCCGCGCTACCACCACGACCTCGTCTGCAACTGGGTCTGGGGCTACTCTTTCGCCCGCAAGCGGCCGATCCTGGTACCGGAGAAATACGCCTACTACGGGACGGTCTACCGGGACACGAGGGAGCACCCGTTCGTCTACGAGATCTCGAACGGCTGCGCGCTCGGCGGGTGCCTCGAGGAGGCGATCCTGCACGGCATCCTCGAGGTGGCTGAGCGCGACGCCTTCCTGATGACCTGGTACGCCCGGTTACCCGCGCCCCGCATCGATCCGCGTTCCGCCCCGGACCCGGCCGTACCGCTGGTCATCGAGAGCATCGAAAGCTTCTCCGGGTACTCGATCGAGGTCTTCAACATCACGCTGGAACAGGGCATCCCCTGCTTCTGGGTCATGGCAGTGGATCGGCAGGGGATGCCGGACATGCCCAAGGTCCTGTGCGCTTCGGGTTCGAACCTCAACCCGGCGAAGGCCCTGACAAATGCACTGATGGAGTTGGGGCCGCTGGTCAGCAGACCTGCCGAGTTCCACCGGCAGAACAGACCGCGGGTCGAGGAGATGCTGGCCGATCCCTACGCGGTGATGTCGATGGAGGACCACGCAGCGCTCAACGGTGCGCCGGAGGTCTTCGACCGCTTCGACTTCCTGCTCTCCTCACCGACGCGGCAGACCTTCGCCGAGGCGTTCAAGGACTACTACCAGAAGCCGAAGAACACGGACCTGCGCGTGGATCTGGAGGAAACGGCCGGGCAGTACTTGCGTGGCGGGCTCGACGTCGTCGTCGTCGACCAGACCACACCGGAGCACCGCGCCGGAAGTTTCAACTGCGTCAAGGTGATCATCCCGGGCTTGCTGCCGATGACCTTCGGACACCAGCGCCGCAGGGAGCGGGGTTTCCAGCGGTTGTACCGGATTCCCCACCAGCTCGGGTACTACGACAGGCCGCTGACCGACGCCGATATCAACCCGCATCCGCATCCCTTCCCGTGAGGCCAGGACTGGAGGTGACATGGGCAACTGGGACCTGACCATCGGCGATCGGTACCTGCAACGGACCGTTCACGAGGCCGAAGACCTCTTCGCGCAGGTGCTCAACGAGGAGCCAATCGGCGCGGACCCGCTGCCGTTCAAGGTCTACCGAGGTGTGCGGCGCTACCCGTTGCCCGGTCGGCTGTCATGGGACCTGGGCGACGTGCGCAGCACGTTCGCCGACTTCGCGGGAGCCGGCGCGCCGAATCGCGAGGAGACCTCCCCGGAGCGGGTCCTGTCGACCTTGCTCTACTACGGGTACGGCTTCTCCCGGTGGGACGTGGGGCCGGGTGCCGTCTGGCCGCATCACCGGATGGTTCCATCCGCCCGCTGCTACTTCCCCACGGAGCTGTACCTGTGGCTGCCCCGCTCCGGTGACTTCCCGGCGGGCATGTACCACTACGACACCCTGCACCACGCCGTGGCGTTGATCCGCGAGGGGGAGTTCCTGGCGGAGCTGGGCGAGCTGCTGGGGGCCGACCTCGACGAGGCCGGCAGCGTGGTGCTGCTGTCGTCGCTGTTCTGGAAGAACGCCTTCAAATACCGCGGCTACTCCTATCGGTTGTGCGCGCAAGAGGCAGGGATGGTCGTGGGCAACCTGCTGATGGTCGCCGGTGCGCTGGGGCTGTGGGGTGACGTGCACTACCAGTTCCCGGATCGCCCGGCGGGCCGCCTGCTGGGTCTCGAACCCGGCGAGGAACACCTCTTCGCCGCGCTGCCGCTGCGTCCCGCCGGAGGGTCGCCCCTCGAGGGCGTGGCCAGGGTTGCGGGCGGACGTGCGGGCCTGGAGCAGCTCCCGCCGATGCGGCACACCTACGTGCGGCCGGAGGGCCCGTCGCACGCGCACGACGAGTTGTTCACCTCGATCGCTGAGAACTGCCTGCTCGACGACGGAGTTGACTTTGCCCGAGAACTCCCGGCCGCGTCGCGTTGCCCGCACGAGGTGTCCTCGGTGCTGCCGGCACCGCCGGCCCGGGAAGAGCCGCTGGGCCTCGGCGCTGCGTTGCGCGCCCGCAACTCGGGCAACGTGCTGTTCAACCCGGTCGCGCGAACGCTTCCGCTCGCCGATTTCTGGGAGATCGTCCGGTATGCGACGGAGCCGTACACGTGCGATCTGCGGCCCGGCGTGGCAGCGCCCGGGGTTAGCCTGCACGTCGCGGTGTTCGACGTGGCGGGGCTGCCGCCCGGCATCTACCGGTTCTGCCGAGAGCACGGCGGACTGCACGTGGTGTCGGAGGGCGATTTCTCCCGCCCGCTGCAGGGCGCCCTCCCAGTGCCCAACCTCAACCTGTGCGCGTCCAACATGGCCCTGTACCTCGCTGCGGACTACGCCGAGACCAGCCGCGTCTTCGGCAACCGGGCCTACCGCTTGATCAACCTGGAGGCCGGTCTCGTCGCCCAGCGGCTGTGCGTGCTCAGCGCCGCCCACGGCGTCTCGGCCCGGGTCCACAACGGATACGACTCGGCCAGCGTCGAGGCCATCGTCGAGCTGGACGGGGCGAAGCTGACGCCCTTCTTCCAGATCGCCGTCGCGCACAACCGACCGGGAGTCCAGCACGGACTGCCGGTCATCTTCTGACGTGGGGGTGGGAAGGTGAACTACCGCGTCGAACCCACCTTCGTGGTGCGTGCTGCGGAGCTGCCGCTGGCCGTCTTGGCGCGTCTGCGCACCGAGAAGACGGCGCAGCTCGTCGAGCAGATCGTCGACATCCAGGAGTGGCTGGACGCCCAGGGGGAACCGCTTTCCGATGCCTTGCACCCGATGATCGGGCGCGTCACCGAAACCCCGTTGCGGCGCCGCCTGATCACCCTGCGGCGCGACGTGTACCAGGGGCGTGCTCCCCGCGCCGGCGGTCCGGACGCTGATTTGCTGGCGGCGGTGCCCGCGGAACTGGCCGATGCGCTGGACACGTGGCACCGGAAGGTGATCGACCGCGATGCCCTTATCACCCGAGCCGGCAACGAACTGCTCGTTGAAGAAGAAGTGCAACGGCGCGCGTTGCACGACATCGCATCCCGTCCCGCCGTCCAGCGGGGACTGGTGCTGGCAAGCAGGGACCTCTACCTCAGCCTCGGCAAGTGGTCGCCGTCCCGCGCGGACCGCAAGCTGGAGCGCAAGTTGGCGAAGTACCTCTCGCGCATGGCGGCCAAGACCAGCCCCTACAGCACTTTCACGGCCTCCACGCAAGGCAGGTGGTCCTCCCGCACCGGCGCAGAACTGTCCTTCGACGGCGCCGGACGTCGCAGCGTCGTGGAGTTGAACGCCTTCCTCCAGCAGCAGATACCCCGGGCATTGGCGACGTGGCCGGAGATCCGGGCGGGGCTGCCGATGCGGGTGAACAGCAGTGTCGTGGAGGACGGTGAGATGATCCGCTTCCTCGGTCGTAAAGACGGTGAAGCCGTCCTCGAACTCAACGCGACACCCACGTTGCGGCGATTTCTGGGACAGGTACGGCACGGCAGCAACCGAACCCACGGTGGGGTCGTGCATGAGCTCGCCGCCGCGGACCGGCGCAACCGCAGCGAGGAGGTGGCCCGCTTCCTGGACCAACTCATCGACATCGGCCTGATCGAGATCGGCTTCGAGCTGCCGGACAACGACGTGGACCCGCTCGGAGGGCTGGTCGACCTGCTCGCCCGCTTCGACGGCGAGCGCGTCGCGTCCGCGCGGGAATCTCTGGGGCGGCTGCGGTCCGCTCTCCAGGACTACGAGGACCTCGAAGCCCCGGCCGCGCGGCTGGACCAGGCCCAAGCCATCCATGACCGGCTCGGGAACGTCTACGACCTGCTCGGATGGAGCGCGTCGGGTGAGCAAATCCCGAAGAACGCCTTCTACGAGGACGTGCTGATGACCGGGGTCCGGCCAGTGCGTGCCCCGGAGCACTGGCAGGAGCTGTTCAACGACCTGGACCTGGTGCGCCGTCTTGCGGGGCTCTACGACCGGTTCCTGCCCGGGCAGATCGCAGCTGAGGAGTTCTTCGCCGAGCACTACGGCAGCGGTGCCCAGGTGCACTTCCTCGATTTCTACAGCGCTTTCTGCAAAGCGATCGGGCAGTCGGGAGAGCGGCCGGCGGGATTCCGCGTGGGCGGGGCCGAACTGGCGCTCTGCTACGAGCAGGCGTTTCCGGTGCCCAGGATGGGGATCGAGCGGTTGGACCAGCTGGCCGATCTACAGGAGACGCTGGTCGCGCTCGTGTCCGAGGCCCCCGTGGACGGGGAAGGGGTGCGGCGGCTGCCCAGCGAACCGGTCCGCGACTTCCTCCACCGCCTGCCCGGCCACGTCCGTCCGCAGGAGTCCCTGGCCTGCTACCTCCAGCCGCTCGCCGACACGGACGGTCAACCGCGCGCCGTGCTCAACGAGCTCATGACGGGTTTCGGGCGCAGCCAGGCGCGCTTGCTCAGGCTCGACCACAAGGCCGGTACCGGTGCGTTCGAGCAGCCCGAGCTCCCCGCCCCCGGCCCGGACGGCCGGTACTACGCGGAGGTCACCGGGACGGTCGGGTCGAACCTCAACCTGAAACGACCGGTGACCTGCTACGAGATCAGCTACCCAATGAGCACGAGTGACCGGCCTGCGAAACGGCAAATACCGCTCAACGATCTGGTGGTCGTCCACGATCCGCAGACGCGGCAGCTCCGCCTCGTCTCGAAGAGCCGGGGCATCGGCGTCATACCGGTGCACCTCGGCATGATGGTCGAGTTCCTGCTGCCCCCCGCTTACCGGTTCCTCCTCCAGATGTTCGGTCAGGCCGTGCCCCGCTTCGAGTTCATCAAGCAGCTGTCGACGGCCTCAGCCTCCGATGAGCTCGACGGCGTTCGCCGATATCCCCGGCTAGTGCTAGGTGAACTCGTCGTCAACCGGGCCTCGTGGGTCGTGCGGGCCCAGGACTTGCCGTGGCGACCCGCCGGGGGCTCGGACGTGGGGCACCTGATCGACGTCACCCGGTGGCGCCGACGGCACGGAATCCCGCGGCAGTGCTTCGTCCGGGCCATCGCCGGGCACGGCCACGCCGCCCAGAAATCGCGTGTGGACGGGATGTTCGACAAGACACGCAAGCCGGTGTACGTCGACTTCTCCAGCGCGCTCTTCCTGAACGTGCTCGACGAGGTCGTCGCCGGAACCGACGAGGCGCTGGTGTTCGAGGAGATGTTGCCGGGGCCGGCGGACCTGGTCGCGCGGGACGGAGATGCCAGGCACGCCTGCGAGTTCGTCGTCGAACTGACCCGGGGAGGCCGGGATGGCTGAGACGCGCTGGACCAGCATGCACATCCACTACCACGAGCCGCTCGATCGGCTGATCAACGGCGCGATCCGCCCGCTGTTCGCCGACCTGACCGGCGGATGTCTCGTCGAGGACCACTTCTTCGTCAGGCACTGGCAGGCCGGCCCCCACCTGCGGCTGCGGCTGAAGCCGCGGGCACCCCAGGACGCGGCGAAGGTCGCCGGCCTGGTGGACCGCCACGTGCGCGGCTTCCTCGAAACCAGTCCTTCGCGGACGGTCATCAGCGAGCAGGAGTACCTCCGAATCGCGCAGCCGCTGGTCGCTGTGGAGCGCGGCCAGGACACCGTCGAGCCGCTGCAACCGGACAACTCGATGCGCACGGCGCACTACGAACCCGAGCTCGGACGCTACGGAGACACGCCCGAGGCCATGCGAGCGGTCGAGCGGCACTTCACGGAATCCAGCGAGCTGGCTGCTGACATCGTGGCGTCGGATGCGCCGGCTGATCGCCGGAGTGGTCAAGCCTTGACGATGATGTTGGTGTCGGCGATGGTCGCCGCCAACGGAGCCAACGGGTTGACCGGGTACTTCGATACCGGGCAGCGCGGTTGGGGACGCCAGCTCCTCTTCGGCGACGTGGCGGCCAGCGAGCAGCTGTTCGAGGCGAAGTTCCAACGGCAGCGGGCCCGCCTGGTACGGCTCGTCAGGAAACTTGTCGAGCTGGTCGAAGCCGGCGCGACCGATGAGGCTGGGCCCGAAGTGGCCCGGTGGACCGCTTCGACGACCGCGCTGCGCCAACGGCTCGACGGGCTGCAGCAGCAGGGCCTGTTCGCACCGCGGGAGCTGCTGATGGGCTCCACGCCGGATGCAGGCCTGCGCAGCGTGCTCCTCTTCTGCTCGCACATGCACAACAACCGCCTGGGCATCTCGTTGCCGGCGGAGTCCTATCTGATGTACCTGCTGTGGCGATCCATTTCCGAGATCACCGGGGGTGCGAACTGAACGCCGAGCGGCCAACGACGTTCCACAGTGCCGAAGCCCGCGCGAGAGATCGGGAAGCGGGACTCGACGCGAGCTCAGCGGCGCGCGAATACCAGGAACTCGCCGAGAGCATGCCGTTTCCTGAGGAAGTCGACTGGGACGACGCTCCCTCCCAGTTCAAGCTCTACCGCGGCCACCCCCGGATACCTCTCGGCTACGAGAACCGAACCGCCACCGCGCCTGCCGACCGGGTGGGCCTCGACCGGGTGGGCCTCGACCGGGTGGGCCAGCTCCTGTTCGACTCCTACGGCGTGGCCCGCTACCGGTGGACTGCCGCGGATGCGCTGCGAAGGCTGATCGGGACCAGGGGGGCCGACCCGCCCGGTGGCGCGAAGCTCGCCCGCAACTCGCTTCGCCCGGTCCCTTCCGGGGGGTCGCGGTTTCCCGCCGAACTGTACTTGGTCTCCGCTCCAGACAGCGGAGTCGCGCCAGGAGTCCACCACTACGACGCCGCGCACCACGCCCTGGTGGCGGTCCGCGAAGGCGACTGGACCGCGGAACTGGCTGCTGGTCTGGGCCTTCCCGGTACGAGGGCGAGCCTGACCGTTTTGGTGAGCGCCTTTTTCTGGAAGAACGCCTTCAAGTACGGTGACCTGACCTACCGCCTGTGCGGCCTGGACTGCGGCGTGCTCGTCGGGCAACTGCTCGAGGTGGTCGCGCGCTACCAACTCCAAGCGAGGGTCTCGTACCAGTTCGTGGACGACGGCCTGGACCGGTTGCTGCGGCTGGACCCGATGCGGGAGAGTGTCTACGCGGCGATCACGATTGGCGAGCTCGAGGAGTCGGATGCGGTACCGAGTGATTCGGGTACGCGGCTGACCGACGACGTGCTCGTATCGCGGACCGGGGGATCATCGGTGTCAGAGCCGGACTGGTCACTCGACCTGCTGCCGCTGCAGGCGCGGGTGCACCGGGCGTCCCGCTTGCCCGATCGGACTTCGCTGCGCGCGGAAGGGGCCAAGCAACCCGTCACCGCGTCCGGAGTTCTGAGCCGGGCGACGTTGAGCCTGCCCCGCCATCGGACTGATCTGCTGTCGGGCCTGTCGGCCCGCCGCTCGTCGATGGGCTACTTCACGCCCGCGGACATGAGCCTGGAGGCGCTGTCCGCGCTGCTCGCCGCCGCCGCGCAGGGTTACTCCAACGACCTGGACCAGCGTCAGCAGTCGATGCAGCACACGATTCTTTTCTGCGCGGTGAACCGCGTGTCCGGAGTGGACCCGGGCGTCTACCGCTACCGGCCCGCGTCGGCGGACGACGAAGCCGGGCTGGAACTGGTGCGCGCGGGCGACATCGGTGACGAGCTCCAGGAGTCGCTGCTGATCAGGCTCTTCAACCTCACTCACGCGAACCTCTGCGTGTATCCGGTGGGGGACTACGGCGCCGGGTTCGAGGTTTACGGCGACCGCTGGTTCCGGATGCAGAACATGGAAGGCGGCATCATGACGCAACGGCTCTACCTCGCCGCGGCGGCGCTGGGCCTGCGATGCCACGCCAGTCTCGGCTACGACGTGCGGCGGACCAACCGGCTGCTCGGTGTCGACGGTACCGGGCTGACCAGCCTGATCCAGGTGATGATCGGTTCCGGTCGAGCGCCCGGGGACTTCTACGAGGCGGCCTGGCAGTAGGCTCCCGCGACGCACGCCGCTTCGGCGATCGTCGCGGGAGCGGGGAGTCAGCCTGCGGAACGTGCTTTCGACAACGGACCGGTGCGCCGAGCGGCCTGTTTGCTTCGGTGCTGCATCATGCTGTTGATCGCGCGGAAGGACATCCGCGAGAGGGAAACCGCCAGTTTGTTGCTCTGCAAGCCCTGCTTCTGGTAGCGCAACGCTTTGCGGACGGCGGCGAAGCCGTACTCGAGCATCGTCGTTTCGTAGTCGCGGATCGCTTCGACCGTCAGCGTGCCGCTGCGGTGCACCCGGACAAGATTGCGGCACAGCAGATCCGCGTCGCGCAGTGCGGTGTTGCCGCCCAGTCCGCCGACGGGCGACATGCTGTGCACGGCATCGCCGAGCAGCGTGATGTTGGTGCTCTCCCACGGCTTCACCGGGACCGAGGTCTTGTAGGGCACGAGCAGCGCGCTGTCCGGGTCGGACTCCGCGACGAGTCTGCGCAGCTGCGGATGCCAACCGGAGATCAGCCGCTCGATGAACTTCTTGAGCTCGGTGCCATTGAGCGCGTGGATGTTCGCTGGGCAGGCACTTCGGCGGACGACGAAAGCCGTTCCGACGTAAGCGTTGTCACCGGGAGTCGAGGGAAGGTCATCGCGGTCGGTGGTCCGGTCGAACACCGAGATGGAGAGGAAGTAGGGCGCCGGCGCCATAATCATGTTCCGCCCAGTGGACAGGGGCGGTTCCAGCCAGTCACGCACCTCTTCGGTGAGCGGGAGCTTGAGGCCGATCCCGAACGCGTCGGTGTCGACCCGCTCCACCTGTGGCAAGTACTGCCTGCGGATCTGGGAGTTCACGCCGTCGGCACCGACGAGCACGTGGCCGGTTGCCGTGGTGCCGTCGGCGAAGTGCGCGGTGATCATGCCGTCGGGATCGCGCTCGTACCGCTCGAACTTCTTGTTGAAGTGCAGCACGTCGTCGAGGTCGGTCAGCAGCACCTCCCGCAGTGTGACGCGGTCGATGGCGTGCGAACGTTCGGTGGGGCCGGATTCCGGGGCCACCTGCGAATCAGACTCCAGAACCATGAGTTCGTGCAGACCCTCGGTCAGGAAGCGGAAAGCGCCGAGGTCGACGGTGCTGGCGACGAACGCGTCCCAGGTCGTCGTCGGGAGACAGGAGTGCAGCGCTTTCGCCCCGTCCGGATCGATGTGGATCCGATAGCCCTCCAGGCGGTCGGTCCTGGTGCGGTCGCGCTCGTAGACGGCTACATCCGCACCGGCTCGTTTCAACCCCTGCGCCAGGCACAGCCCACCGATACCACCGCCGATGACGATGACCTTGAACGATGTGTCGGACATTCTTCCGTGGCCTCCTGTGCTCCCGGTATTCGTCATCGGCGTCGTGGCGCCGCCCGGATGTTCCCATTCGGTTGTTGGTTGCTCGCCGCGCAATCCGGTCGGTAAGGTGCGGAATGTGTTGGCAATCGATGACCTGAGCCGTCGATTGCCGCGATTCGCGCTGGTGACGCGAAGTTCACCGCGGTGGCGAACTCACCCCCAGGTTTGTCCAGCCCCCGCGCAGACTTTTTCATACTAGCCCTTGGACGGTCCAGGATGCAGTTGCACGACATAGAGACGAAAGCCGGGTACGACTTGTGGGCTGGTTCCTACGAGCAGACGCCGAACCCGGTGGTCGCAGTGGACGCGCAGCACAGCATCCGGCTGCTGGCGCCGGCTTCCGGGGAGCGGATTCTGGATGCGGGGTGCGGCACCGGCCGCAACCTCGCCGCGATGCTCACCGCCGGGGCGGCGCCCGTGGGTGTCGATTTCTCCGCGGGCATGCTGGAGGTCGCTCGAATCCGTTGCCCGGAGGTTCCGGTCTTCGAAGCGGACCTACAGGGTGTGCTGCCTTTCGACGACGCCGCATTCGACGCGGTCTACTGCGCGCTGCTCGGCGAACACCTGGACCATCCCGGCCGGGCCACCGCCGAGTTCCACCGGGTGCTGCGCCCCGGCGGTCGGCTGGTGTTCTCCGTCTTCCACCCAATGATGGCGGTGACAGGGATGTCGGCGCAGTTCGAGTACGACGGCAGGGCCTACAAGCTGGTGGCCCACCCCTACGCCGTCGACGACTACGAGGGCTGGCTTGCGGAGTCGGGTTTCACCGCGGTGCAACACCACGAGTTCGTCGGCGATGACCGGATGGTCGCCGAGGTGCCGTGGTCGTCCTGGCTCGTGGGACAACCGATTCTGCTCGTGCTCACGGCGAAGAAACCCGCCTGTTGACGTCCGTGCGCCGGATCGTGCCGCCGCTGCTGACCGCCGAAGGGCCGTCGGCGGCCCTGATCTCGAAACCGTTCACGGACTCCATCAGCCGCGAAGCAGAACTCGTCGACGGCGGGGGCCGGCGCTTCCGAGGCCACCTCGTTCCGCTCCTGCCGCAGTCCGCCGCTTCTTCTGAATTTACCGCAGGGAATATTCCGCATCGTTTCCGAAAATCCCCCATGAACAGCATTCATCAATACTCTGCGAATATTCGATCCAGCGTCTTCACTCGAAAGGAGGGTCGCGATCGTGTGGCACCTCCGTGCCATGCATGTTTACACTCGTACCGTGCGAACGGTTAATCAACGCGTCTCGACCGGTAGGGCTACATCACGGACCGTTCCATGGAAAACCGGGGTGGAAGAGCTGCTTCGTCAGCGGCAATGAGACCTGATTCGTTGTCCATTTGAGCTACGCGTCCGGCAAGATGCCGCTGCGGAATGCTTGATTCCGAGCTTCTGCAAGAGGGCGATCGCAGGCGCACCGGCATCGTTTTCCAGAATCGATGCTCTCGGGATCGGCGAAATCTGGGGTTCGCTAAAGAATATTTCTGCGGTTTCATTGAGTATCCAGCGACCCGCTGATGCCTCACCGCCCGAAACGAGCACCTCGTTTGCGGTCGTGCGCAGCGGCGACTGATTAACGCGCATGGCGGATGTCGTGGTCGGCGCTTGACCGTCTCGATGCGGCGAGCTCACGGACGGACGCGCAGTGTCCAAGCCAGCGGTTACGGCCCCCTCGACCCCCAATGCCACGTAGCTTAAGTTGATCATGCTGCTCGGGGTTGGAGGGGATGGAACCGGATGGTGGCTGGCCCGTCGTGGCGGATGCTGGCGGGTTCGCCGGGTTTCTTCACCCGGTAACTGTTGTGGCGGGCGCGTTTCACTGCGCGCGGACATGTCCGGTGACGGCGGCGCGGGATGCGCAGGCCCGCGATGTTGGCCAAGATATGGGGTAGTGCCTCAATCCAGTCCTGAGGGGGGAATGTCCGCCGTCCCGGTAGCGGTGCGGCGGATCAGACGCAGGGTCTGGGTGAAGGAGATCCGGTCTGGGTCCAGTTCAGCGGCCGTGGCGGCCTGGGTGATCAGCGCGGCGATCGCGTGGTGCACGATCAGCCAGGCCCATATCTCCTGGTGCACCAGATCCGGTAGCCGGGAGCGCAGTACCCGGCCGGGTCCCCGCAGGTGGGTTTTCAGCTGGTCGTTGCCGGTTTCCTGTTCCCACCGCTGATGGTATGCGTCGGCCAGTTCATCGGCGTGGGCGTGGGTCGGGTCGGTGATCGTGGTCAGCAGCGCGATCAGCTCACCGGTGCCGTTGCCGACCCGGTCGGGTACGTCGTACTCGATCACTCTGGCCCACTGGGCCTGGTCAGGATCGATGTCCTCTCCGGCTTGGGCGGCCGCCAGCAGGCGTTCCCGACGGGCTCGGTGGTGGATGCTCGGGTTGATCAGGATGGTCAGGTACGTGCCGTCGGACAGAACCCGCACCACCGGCAACGCCAGTTGGGTCGGGGCCCGCCACAGCAGCGCGGCACCGGTGCCGGCAGCCAGTTTCCACGCCTGGTAGGAGTAGAAGTTCCGATCCGCGGTCAGTAATTCATCCGCGTGCAGCCGAGGGTAGAGCCGGCCGGCCAGGGTCTTCTCCCCGACTGAGTAGGCGTCGACTTCGGCGGCGAGGAAGGCGTGGGTGCCGCACTCGGATAACGCCACCACCCGCGCCTTGGGGTAGGCCGACCGGCTGACACCGGATCCGGCGTAGCCGAACTCGGCGGCGTTGGCGTCGGTGTCGGGCATGTCCACATCGAACCCGTCGATAGCCAGCAGCCGCCAGTCACGCAGCCACGCTCCCCGGGCCCGGCCGGTCGCCAGCAGCCCGGCCATGGGGGCGGATTCCCCGGCCACCGGGCCGCAGGTCCGTTCGAAGATTTCGGGGAACACGGCACGGCCCAGCCGTTTCCGGGCCTGGGTGATCGCGCTGGCGGTGGGCGCACTCCAGGCGGCGTCCCAGCATCCCCACCGGTCCAGCGACCCCGTGACCTTGGTCGCGACCTCGGTGTAGTCATCCTCGGTGAACAAACACAACGCCATCGTCAGGTAGGCCACCACATGCGGTGGGAGTTTCCCGTCCGCACGTAGGGCCCCGACCCCGCACACCGCGACCGCTTCCTCGACCGCATCCCGGGGCACCGCCGCCACCAGCACACCGAGCGAGACCTGATCTGGCGACACCACACCCACATCCACGAGGAGTAACCGTGCCATCTACCCGCGTGATGATCAGGTCACCACGCCGAATCAGCAGCAAAACCCTGACACAACACCATGATCAACTTACGCTACGTGGCATTGCCCTCGACCCTCGTGGCACCGCCGCAGGTTCAAATCCTGTCGTCCCGAAAGAGCCCGCTGGACGGCGCGAAAGCGCAGTTCGGCGGGCTCTTTTGTGTTTCGGTGTGGATTTTGCGTTGATCGCGAGGTCGAGATCGAATCGGTGGTCCAGGGGCTAATCAGGAGCGTGGGCGTCAGGTTTTGGCGAGACGTGCAGAAGGGGGCGCATTTCGTGGTTACGCGGTGCAGTTGTTGATGAATTTCCGACAACGGCTCTGTGCTGTGCTGAAGTATCGCGAACGGCGCGCGTGTCGGTTGGTGGCGGTTGGAGGTGGCTGGATTCGCCAGGGTGCGGCCGACCGTGGCGAACGGCACGATGACCAGCGTAATGAGGGTGCTGCCGATTTCGCGCGTAACTGTAGCCGGTGACGGCGGTGGGGTCGGGTAGACCTTTTTAGGCACGGCTTCTTGCGCAGACCACGTCACGCAGTGGTCATCAGGCGTTGACCGCCGTGGTGTCCTTGTCACTGGCGCAGCACTGCGCCCCGGACTCCGTGGGGGCCGCACTGAAGGTTTGGGAGTCGGCCTTGACGACGTAGACCTCCCAGGGTTCGCGGCCGGGGCCGTGCACCCACACCTTGTCCTGCCGGGCGTAGCAACAGGTCGTGTCTTCCTCGACTTCGGTGAACAAGCCGAGTGCCGTGAGCCGTTCGGTGGCGTTGTCGACCTGCTCGGTGCTGTCGACCTCGACCCCGAGGTGGTCCAGCACCGTGTCCTGGCCGGGCTCGCCCTCCAACAGGATCAGCTTGAGCGGCGGTTCGGCGATGGCGAAGTTTGCATAGCCCGGCCGCCGCTTGGCCGGTTCGGCGCCGAAGAGCTTCGAGTAGAACGCGATCGATCTTTCGAGGTCGCCGACTCGAAGGGCGAGTTGCATGCGAGACATCTCATCCCCTTGTTTAGATGTCCATCTAATTAGCTGCTGAGGCCAGCTCGGCTCTTGGTTTGACGACTGTCAAGATAGAAGCATGTCGAAACAAGACGGGCAGGTCGACGATGCGGCCTTGTGCTGCTCGCCGGTAATGCGGGAGCCGTTGACCGCGGAGCAGTCGGCCGAGCTGGCCCGGGTGTTCAAGGCGATCGGCGAGCCGGTGCGACTGCGGCTGCTGTCGTTGATCGCCTCGCACGCTGGCGGGGAGGCGTGCGTGTGCGATCTGACCGGGGCGTTCGAGCTGTCCGGGCCGACGATCTCGCACCACCTCAAGGTGTTGCGCGAGGCCGGGGTGATCGAGGGCGAACGGCGCGGGACCTGGATCTACTACCGGGTGCGCCCCGAGACCCTGTGGGCCGTCTCGTCCGTGCTGGTGCCCGCTGACGCCGGGGCGGTCACCGCATGAGCCGGGCAGTGGACGCGCCGGTGGTGGCGCGGTTGTCGACGCTGGACCGGTTGCTGCCGGTGTGGATCGGTGCGGCGTTGGTGGTCGGTCTGCTGGCGGGGCGGTGGATTCCCGGTCTCGGTCTGGCACTGGACGCGGTGCAGGTCGACGGGATCTCGCTGCCGATCGCGCTGGGCCTACTAGTGATGATGTACCCGGTGCTAGCGAAGGTCCGCTACGACCGGTTGGACACCGTCACCGGCGACAAGCGGCTCATGGTGTCCTCGCTGGTGCTGAACTGGGTTGTGGGTCCGGCGGTGATGTTCGCGCTGGCCTGGGTGTTCCTGCCCGACCTGCCCGAGTACCGCACGGGCCTGATCATCGTCGGTCTGGCGCGCTGCATCGCGATGGTGATCATCTGGAACGACCTGGCGTGCGGGGACCGGGAGGCCGCCGCCGTGCTGGTGGCGTTGAACTCGGTGTTCCAGGTGATCGCGTTCGCAGGTCTCGGCTGGTTCTACCTGTCGGTGCTACCGGGCTGGCTCGGCCTGCCCACGGTCGGGCTGGAGGTCTCGGCTTGGCAGATCGCAAAGTCCGTCCTGATCTTCCTCGGCATCCCGCTGGTCGCCGGGTACCTGACGCGCAAGCTCGGTGAACGCGCCAAGGGCTGGGACTGGTATGAAACCCGGTTCTTGCCCAAGATCGGGCCGGTCGCCCTTTACGGGCTGCTGTTCACCATCGTGATCCTCTTCGCGCTGCAAGGCGACCAAATCACCAGCCAACCGGTCGACGTCGTCCGCATCGCCGTGCCGCTGCTGGCCTACTTCGCGATCATCTGGGCCGGATCGTTCGCGCTGGGCAAGGTCATCGGGCTGAGCTACGAGCGGTCCGTGACGCTGTCGTTCACCGCGGCGGGCAACAACTTCGAACTCGCCATCGCGGTCGCCATCGCCACCTTCGGCGTCACCAGCGGGCAAGCCTTGGCCGGGGTCGTCGGCCCCCTCATCGAGGTGCCCGTGCTGGTCGCCCTGGTCTACGTCTCGTTGGCCGCCCGCCGTTGGTTCAGCGCTACCGCCTCGGTCGACACCGAGCGCGCCCGCACCACCTCGTGACCACCTTGGAGTGATCGTGTCCCGCACACCCGAAGTCCTGTTCGTCTGCGTGCACAACGCCGGACGTTCCCAGATGGCCGCCGCCCTGCTTCAGCACCACGCCCAAGGCACGGTGACGGTGCGCTCGGCTGGATCTGCCCCGGCCGAGACCATCAACCCCGCCGTCCTGACCGTCATGGCCGAACTCGGTCTCGACCTGTCGAACGAGGTCCCCAAAAAACTGTCCACCGACGCCGTCGAAGCCGCCGACGTGGTGATCACGATGGGCTGCGGCGACGCCTGCCCCGTCTTCCCCGGCAAGCGCTACCTCGACTGGCAACTCACCGACCCCGCAGGAAAGAACGTCGACGACGTCCGCACGATCCGCGACGACATCGACCGCCGCATCCGCGACCTACTGGCCGAGCTGATCCCAACGGAGGGCGGTGGCCGGTGAAACCTGGCAGCACCGCCTGTCCTTTGACCTAGGGTCAGGACCGGCCTGGCCGCCGGTTGGTCATTCGCCCGCAGCCTCGGGGGCCCAACTGTTCGGGGAGCTGGGTAAGGATGTGTCGTTTCGGGTTGGTATGGCTTGCCGTGAAGGAACCTGGCAGGCTGGCGAGAGCCAAGTCGGTCTGCCAGGAACTTGGTTTCCCAACATGGTTGGGTGGCGGCGAGTTGCGTCGTGACAGCCCGATGGAAACCCACGTAAGACCAGCACTGTGCTGGCGGCGGGTATCGCCACGGGAAGACCAGCGCCGGACGGGCGCTGGCCAACGTCGGCACCGTAAGGTGTCGGTGCGCCAGACCGTGGCAGGGCGATCCCGTTGTTGAGCCCGACCGTCGCGGCTGCGATCTCGCCGCGGCTCAGCGCCTCCATCTCGACCGCGACACTGTCGTAGACGGTCGGTTTCTGCGTGCCCAGCCGGTTGAGGTAGTCCGCTCCGAAGTTGCGGATGAGGAAGTCCATCAGCGAAAGGTTGTAGCTGCCTGCTCCGATCTGCACCGTGCCGATCGCATCGCGGTAGCGGTCGTCCAGCAGGTCGGACCATTCGGTGGGTGCCTGCGCCGGTGGAACCACCTTTGTGTTGTAGGCGAAGGCGTACACCGAGTAGAAGCTCGAGACGAACAGGCCGTCGTCGAAGACCGCGCCGGTCGAGCGCAGCTCATCGTCGAAGGGTGTCCGGTAGCGTGGCCCGTGCTCGCAGAAGCACGTTCCAGTGCATCTCCTTGAGCGGGCCGGCTACCCACGCGGCGCTGACTGCGAGAACCTCGGCGCCGCGATCGACCAGCGCCCGACCCATCTCCGGAAATCGAAGGTCGTAGCAGTTGAGCAGGCCGACGGTGAACCCATCGATGACGAAGGTGCACAGTTCGGACAGGTCACCGCGGGTATCGGCCGGGCTGACCTTGTCCGATTCGCGCCATGAGAACGCGTCGAAAAGGTGCACCTTGTCGTAGGCCCCGCGGAGGCTCCCGTCCGGCCCCACGACGATCAGCCTGTTCCGGGGGCGCACGTCACCAACATCGGCGAAGACGCCAGCGATCACGTGCAAATGCTCGCGTACGGCGATCTCGCTGACTCGCTCGATGAACTCCGTACCCACCGAAGCGGCTGCCTTGAGCTGCTCGGCGGAGGAGTCCCAGGCGAACATCGACGCCTCGGGGAACACCACCAGACGTGCACCGCGCGACCAGCGACACCAGCCAGTTCGCCCATCCGGAGCAGGTTCGCCTGCATGTCGGAGCCAGCGGAGAACTGGGCGACCGCGACTACCGGCTCCTCAGCTGCTTGGCGTTGTCCCATCCGAGCCACCTATCAAAACGTTTTTCGTCAAATGGTTTTGACTAGGATGGGTGTGGCCTGTCGACCTGTCAAGATGTTCGGCGGGAACGACGACGTCTCGAACGAGGAGGCACAGGTTGTCCGAGTCCGACGAAGCCTCAGCGATGCCGAGGGTGACGATTCGCGACGTTGCCAAGCGCGCTGGCGTCTCGATCAGCACTGTCTCGCATGCTCTGTCCCGCAGACGCCCGATCTCCGAGGCAACCAGGCAGCGCGTGCTGGAAGCAGTCGACGAACTGGGCTACGGTGCTGACCCGCACGCTCGGTCGCTACGAACGGGGCGGTCCGGCATCATCGGCTTGATCTTGCGGCCGCGGGATGCCGTGCATGGATCGCTGGCCGGCTCTCAAACGTTCAACCGGCTAGCCGGCGCCATCGCCACGACAGTGCTCGAGCGCAACCTGGGGCTCATCCACGTTCCTGACATGCTTGATCCTGCAGGTCAACGCGTGCCGATGGATGGCTGCATCGTGGCGCACCCCTACGGGGACGACAAAGTGCTCGGGGAGCTGATGCGTCGCAATGTCCCCGTGGTAACTGTCGACGAAGATCCCGACCGTCCCGACTTCGCGTGGTCGGTCACGCTCGGGCACCGCGCCGCGGTGACCGAGCTCCTCGATGGGTTGCGAGCTGAGGGCGCGCGTCGCGTCATGCTTCTCACCGGAACCGAGGACAACGCGTGGAACCGCAGGTCAACCGAGGCATACCGCGCGTGGGCGCGCAAGCATCGGATGCGACCGCAACAACATGCGCTCTACGAAGGAGAAGGCGTTGACGGAGCGGTGCGCTTCATAGCACCTATCTTGGCCGGCAACCGGCCGCCGGACGCCATCGTGGCCGCTGCCAGCCGATTCGCATCCGGTGCCGCCCAGGCGGCCGAGAAGGCTGGAATGAACGTTCCGGACGATCTGATGATCGCTTCCCTCACAGACAGCGAATTCACCCGCGCCAACAATCCGCCGATCACCGCAGTCGATCTCGTTCTGGAAGAACTCGCCCTCCGGGCAGTCGACCTCTTACTAGGCCGCCTGAACGGTCAACCCGCCCCAGCAGTGCCCCCCGTCCTGCAGCCTGAGCTGCGATGGCGCCAGTCCACTACGAGAAACCGATAACACTTACCCGAACTCTTCGCCGCGATCACCGAGCGGTGGCCCAGTGAGCACAGGGCTAACGTTATTCGGGGGAAATCTTGGCCTGCCTTCGCCGGAAAGCAAGAACCGCGACAACGAGCACGCACATGACGGCGAGGAGCAGGAAAAGCCCCCAAGGAATGGCCCACGCGTGCGTCGTGTTCTCGGCGGCGGGGAGCGGGGCTGTCGAGCCCGCCGCGTCAGTAAGCAGCGGGACGAGGGTGACCGTCCCGGTCAGTTGCAGCGCAGAAACCACTCCGCGGAACGGCACGGAAACCTGCCACGTTTCGCCTGGGAGCAGCTGGGGCGAATCGTCGATCTGCCCGGAGGGGACGGGCCAGCTCCCGAAGGGGCCGGAAAGGGATACCGCTTGCCGGGCCGAGAGGATGACGTTGCCGCTGTTGCGGATCGTGTAGGTGGTGGTGGCGTCACCCTTGCCGAACGGGTTGGGCGTGCCCGAGTAGTGCACGCCCAGACCCTCGACCGACAGGCCCGGCTTGAGCCCGCCACCTACGCGCAGCTGCATCCGGATGCCGACACGTCGCTCCACACCACCCTGCGTCAGCGAGGTGACGATGCCGCCCATGTGGTCGCCGGGCGTGGCGTTTTCCGGAACGGTGACGGTGAACGGCACCTCGGCGGACTGGCCGGGCTGGATCGTGAGGTGGTCTTGGCTCGGATCGACCCATGCGCCCACGCCGGTCGACGTCGCGTCTTCGGTGACGAGGTCGAGTTGGCCGGCATCAGTGGTGAACGCGTCCGCGCTGTATACGGCCAGGTCAAGCGAGGTCGTGCCGTGGTTGGCGACCACCAGACCGTCCTCGATCCGCCCGCCCGGGTCGACGGTGTAGCTGTAGTTGTTCCGGTCGGAGCCGAATTCGTTGGCGGCCGTGCGCACCGTCCACGGGACGGCGTCGGCTCCGGCAGCGAGTCCGGTTCCCACTCCGGCGAGGCCGGCTACAGCGAGCAGTGCGACGACAACGGCGCGAGCGAGGGCTCCGGCCACTGTGGCCGGTCGGGATGTGGAGTGCATCTGGTGATCCTCGAACGGAATGGGCGGGATGAAAGGCAGGTGGTGGGGTGGACACCAGCGGTGTCCACCCCACCACGCGGAGCGGGTTGGATCAGTTCAGCGCGGTCAGCGTCTCGCTGCCCGCGACATCCTGCTGCCGAACCCAGTCGGGCCCACCCTGGGCCGGGTGGTCACCGTTGCCGTTTCCGGTGCCGTTTTGCTTGCCCTTGTCCTTGGCGGTATACGGCTGGATCGCAACCTTGTCGACGACGGAGCCGACCGGCGGGGCAGCGTCGGCACCGTTGTTCGGGCCGCACCACTTCACCTTGCCCAGCTCCACCGCAGCGTTGGGGGCAGCACAGGTGCTGCTGCGGATGTTCTCGACGACGAGCTTGTCGTCACGCACCTCGACCTTGACGTAGGTACGGACGTGCTCCTGGTTCTCGACCGAGTTGGCCCAGTGGCTGTTGGGGTTCAGCGGGTCGGGGCCGAAGTCCGAACCGGGGATCGGAGCGGTGAGGTCGTAGTACTTCGAACCCGAGGCGGAGTTCGCCGTCACGTAGATGACGCCGCCCGGGCCCTGAGCCACCTGGGTGGCACCGGGCTGCTCATCCGGGTTCGCCTTCTCGCCATTCTTGATCATGTAGCTACGGGAGTAGCTGTGGTCGTGACCCTGCAGGACCAGGTCGACGCCGAGGTTGGAGAAGGCGGTCGGGAAGTCCTGGCGGCGCTGCTTGTTGTCGGTGTCGTTGGCGTGGCTGGCCGGCGAGTAGATCGAGTGGTGGTAGACCAGCACCGTGTACTTCGCCTTGCCGCCCTGCTGGTTGATCACGTCGGTGATGTAGCCGAGGTGCGCCTCGTCAGCGCCGTTGGCGTAGGCGTTGCTGTTGATGTCGATGAACAGCACGTCCTTGTAGATGTACCAGTAGTCGCCGCCGGACTGGGTGTCGGGGCTGCCCTTGTAGTACGACGCCGAACGGTCGGTGTTCGGGGTCCAGAAGTGCTGCTCGTAGGCCTTGCCGCCGACGTCGTGGTTACCGATGGTGGCGGCCCACGGGTACTGGCGCAGCTTGTCGGGCGCCAGGAACGCGTCCCACTGCGGCTCGGTGTTGGCGGTCTCGACCTGGTCGCCGCCGGAGACCAGCAGCTCCGCGTTCGGGGTCGCGGTCAGGGCGACGTCCAGGGTGTCCTTCCACCCTTCGCCGTCCTTCGCCACGTTGCCGGACGAGCCGATCTGCGGGTCGCCGAAGAACAGGAAGTCGAAGTCGCCCTTGAAGTCCTGGGTCTTGAAGGAGTACGTCGGGGACCAGCTGTCCCCGGCACCGACGCGGTAGGAGTACGCGGTGTCCTTCTTCAGGCCGTCGATCGTCGCGTGACCGTTGAAGCCGCCGTTGACGCTGTTCGCGGCGACGGTCGCCGGGAAGGTCACGGCGTTCTTCGGGAACTGGCCGTCGATGAGCTTGTCGGTCGGGGCGACCTGCACGACCTGCGCGGTGTCGGTCGAGGAGTACCAGCTCACGACGCGCTGGGATTCCTTGGCACCGACACCGAGGATGATGCCGGTGAGCGTCGCGGGCTCATCGGCGAAGGCCGCGCTCATCTGACCGGTGCCGAACGCCACGACGACGCCCATGGCAGCCGCCGTGACACCGCGAGCGACGCGGCGTCGGACAAGCCCCGAGGCATCGTTGGATTTGGTTGTCTTCATTGAATTTGCATCCGTTCCGGTCTTAAGGGTGAGAAGACCGGTTCGTAGCGTTTCCGCTGTTGACGTCGTCCAGGTGAACGTGGACGGACGGACTCGTTGCACGAGCCGGAAGAGCTAGTACGTCAGAGTCCGAAAATTCGCTGCACGAACCACGCCACGCCCATCACCGAGACGCCGGCCGAGATGACCCCGGTCGTCCATCGCCGCGCGACCGGGAGGCGGTGGCGCAGCAGGGCGAGCAGCGGGAAGACAACCGCGATGATCGCCAACTGCACGACCTCGATACCGAGGTTGAACACGAGCAACGACCAGAGCAGCGTCCACGACCAAGCCTCGTCGATACCCAGCGCCTCGGCGAAACCGAGTCCGTGCACGAGGCCGAAGCAGAAGACCACCGCAAGCCGAGCCCAGCCAGCACGATCTAAAAGCCTGTTGGTGAATGGTCTGGGTGGGTGGTCGCTTAGCGGAACCTGAGAGGTTCCCTGGACTGCGGGTGCCCCTCCTGATGTATGTCCAATACGCGGCGGAGGGGCCGTCCTCGCCAGAAAACCTCTCAGAACCCGCCGATGGTCGTCTTGGCAAGGTGGCTGCAAGCGGCTACGCCGCTTCCAAAGGCGCGGACGGCATTCGCCGACAGGCTCTAAGCTGAGGCGACCGGACTCGGCCGCCTCGAGATCGGTGGCGTGCGACCCGCGGCGCCATAGCCGCCAGAGCGGCCAGGCCGCGACGACCGCAATCGAGAGCGCGATGGCGGGCTCCACGAACGACGCAGGCACCCGCACGAGGCCGAGTGCGGCGAGTATGAAGGTCACCGAGTGGGCGAGCGTGAATGTCGTTGCCGCCAGCACGATTTCGCGCAGGCGGCGTGAGCCCGCGATGAGCGCCAGCAGGAACAGGATGTGGTCGAGCCCGGTGAGCAGATGCTCCGCCCCGAGCTGGAAGAACTCCCAGAACCGCTCGGCCCAGGACTGCTGCGTGGAGAACGACGGCTGCCTCGCGTCGAGCGCGGCGCTGCCGGAGGTCAGGTCGAGGTCGTAGGTGACGATCGTCTTGGTGTCGCGCACATAGCCCTCGGAATCCGGGAAGAGCCCGCTGTGCACCTCGTGCGAATCTGCGGCCGCGCACCGGTAGTCGAGAACCAGCCGCGCGTACGGCACGCCGTCGCGTTCTTCGATCGCGAAGTGGCCGTCCTGCGTCGGGGTGCACGCCTGCCCCTGGGCGGTGACGCCGAAGCGACCGGTCACGTACTTGACGACCGAGCCGGCGTGGGTGTCGAGCGCGGCGGCCTGCGCTGCCGAGTCCCGGACCTCGAATGCCGCGTTGCCTTGCCGGAAGAGCGGATCGTTGCGCTCGTAGTCGGCAACCGAGACGACGAGCAGGTCGTACTCCAGTCCGAGCTCAGCCCGGACATGCCCCGTTTCGGGCGAGGTGACGTCGACGTACGCAGTCGAGGAGAAGCCGTGTGCGAGAGCGGGCGCTGCATTCAGTACGACGGCCACGGCCACGGCCACGGCAGCGGCGGCGACGATGGCGCGGAAACGACGTCGGGGAAGGTCTGGCATGAACTCCTCTTTCTGCGGTCGACCGCAGACTGCTCGGGGCAAACGAACGAGCGGCAGACCACGAGCGAACAAACGGCGACCGCATTTCGAAGGAGAAAGGCCGCGCATCGGAAATCCCCGTCGATCGGGTAGGAAGGAGACGACCTTCTCGCCCGCCTGGGAGGATGATCCGCTTGCGCTCGCGACTTCTGGCCGCCGGCATGACCTCGGCAGCCGCGATCGCCGTACTGGTCAGCGGATGCGGTTCCCCCGACGACTGGTCCCAACCGCACGCCAAGCCCAGCCCGGTCGGCACCCTCGGCCCCGGGTTCGTCAACCCCGCCGCGCCGCCCACCCCGGAGGCGACGATCACGCCCAGCCCCGGCTCCTGGGACGGGGTCCGTCCGTCGCCTGGCTACCGCGTGGTGCTGCTCACCGCGGGAGACGACCCCCAGACCAGGACTCTGGTGACCGCCGTGACGGAGTGGGCCGAGGAGGAGCAGATCAGCCTCAAGATTGTCACGGCCGACGAGCCCGGCCAGCTCATCGAGCACATCGTCGAAGCCATCGACCTGGGACCCGACCTCGTCATCAGCGCCGGCAACGATCTCGTCGATCCGCTCGCCGTGGTCACGGCCAGCCATCTCGACCAGCAGTTCCTCGTGCTCGGCGCCGAGTTGGCCGAGCCCACGGCGAACGTCACCGCAGCCAACTGGACCGGCGCGTCATTCCGCGGCGAGGGTCTCGGCATGTCCTCGACGTACGATCCCGCCTCGATCACGCCCGAACGCGCCGCAGCCGCCGTCAGGGCAGGAGTCGCCAGCGTGCTGAACGGCCTGACCGGAATCGTGATCCGGCTCGACTAACGCCTCGCTCCACGGCGAAGAACCGTTGCGGTGGTCGGCGATCTGAGGTTGGTGTCCGCATTGCTAGCCGGACCCGCTCCCGCGGTGCGCATTCCGCTCGCACAGCCAGGGCACGGCTTCAGATCGTCAACGGCGGACCGTAATGCTCTCGGCTCAAAGCCACGATCCTTCCCGCATCAGGCATCGAGAGAATGCGCCCTGCCGCCAGGAAGCGGTCGGCTCACCGGCAGGCGACACCACGCCACTACGGCTTGCGGCCTATCGCGCCGTAGGCGTCCAACGGCTCTCCCGCGCCGGTCTGGTCAGCGCCAGGCCGCCAGTGGTTGATCGGGGTCAGACCAGGCCCGGCCACCTCCAGCCCGTCGAAGAACTTCGCCACCTGCTCCACCGAGCACAGCCGGTACGGGATCGCGCCGCTGTTCGCGTACTCCTCAGCCGCTTTGCACGCCGTCTCACTGACGTTGGTGTTCTCCCACAACACCAAGTAGCTGCCGGACGGAACCGCTGCCATCACCTGGCGCGTAATCGACAACGCCTCCTCGTAATCGGGGACATGCCCGAGTACGCCCATGAACATCACCGCGATCGGCTGTGTGAAGTTCAGCGTGGACCGGGCATCCGAAACGATCACCTCGGGCTCGTGGTAGTCGGCGTCGACGAACGCGGTCACGCCCGCGTCAGTGGTGTTGGTCAGCAACGCTCGGGCGTGCGTCAGCACCAGCGGGTCATTGTCGACGTAGACGACCTTCGACTCCGGCGCGACCGCCTGGGCCACCTCGTGGGTGTTCTGCAGCGTCGGCAGCCCCGTCCCGATATCGAGGAACTGACGGACACCGGCCTCAGCTGCAAGATAGTGCACCGCCCTCATCAAAAACTGCCGAGATTCCTTGGCGATCTGCACGATCTCCGGCTGGAGAGCAATCCACTCGTCCCCCGCAGCCCGGTCGACGGCGTAGTAGTCCTTCCCGCCCTGCCAGTAGTTCCAGATCCGCGGCGATGACGGTGCGGTGTAGTCGATGTCAGCGCTATCAGCCACCAGGTACTCCGTTCCTCGTCACGGGGCCTCCGCCCGTACCTTAGTGGTCTCGCCCGTAAGTGCTTCGGGTCTTGATCATGCGGCCTTCGGGGTGGTATCGGGTGTGTGGTCGGCGGTGTCGGCGGTGTCGGCGGTGTCGTGGGTGTCGTGGGTGTCGATGCGGGCGAGCAGGTCATGCAGGTCGTTGGTGGTGAACTTCCAGCGGAACGGCGTGGCGGTGGCGTTGTAGCGGTTCTGGAAAGACAGCAGGCGTTGCTCAACTTCGGCTAGGTCGGTGAAGTCGTTGGGAGACACGACTTTGCGTTGCACGATCGAGAAGAAGACCTCGATCTGGTTCAGCCAGGAGGCGTGAGTCGGGGTGTGCACCATGACCGCGTTGGGGAATCGTTTGGCCAATCGGTCGATCGCGGCTTGGCCGCGGTGGGAGGAGCCGTTGTCCACGACCCAGAACACCCGCTTGGCCGAGGCGTAGGGCTGGGTGGTCATGACCTGCTCGACTAGCGCCATGAACGGGACGATGCCGGTGGCGGGCTCGCAACGGCCGAACACCCGGGCGTGGTGCACGTCGTAGGCGGCCAGGTAGGCAAGCGCTCCGCCCCGGGTGTACTCGTGCTCGACGCGCATCATTCGGGCCTTGCCCGGCGGGAGCGTGGGATGGCAGCGGCAGCGGGCCTGGATCGAGGTCTTCTCGTCAGAAGAGATCACGAACTCGTTGCCGGTCAACGGTTCGCCGTCCCATATGCCGGTGTAGAGGTCCAGCACCCGGGCGGCCCGAGTGGCGAAGTGCGGGTCGCGCACGGAGATCCAGGACCGATACTGCCAGGGTTTGAGCGCGTCAGCGGCCAGCCAGCGACGTACGGTCGAGGGGGAGATCGCTGTGACCACGCCACGGGTCACGGCTTCACGGGCGAGTTCCGGGCACGACCACCGGGACAGCGGCGTTGCGGTCTCGGCCGGTAGCTGGCAGGCCAGAGCCTTGAGCTCGGCGACCTGCACGGGGGTGAAGCGCGGTGGCCGGCCACTGCGCTTCTTATCCCGGAGCCCGTCCACGCCGTCGGCGGCGAACCGGTCCCGCCAGCAGCGCACCGTGTCCAGGTGCACGCCCACCCGAGCGGCGATGCGGTTGTTGGCGTAGCCACGCCCGGCCAGCAACACGATCTGGGCGCGGACCTTGTCCCGATGCGGTGTCTTGTGACCGTAGGCGCGTCGTTTCAACACACGCCGCTGAGCTGCGGTGAGAATCACCGGGGTGGCAGACATGCCAGGCATGACGGGGGCGACCCCAATCCATGATCGACAACCAGGGTTCGCGCACCCTGCCATACGATGATCACGGTTCGCGTCGGCCTGCTGGTCTGGCAGCATCACCATCATGCCTACCCCGCCGGAATCGACCAAGATCTCGTTGCGTCAACGGCTGCGTGCTCATGCAAGAACCCACTGGCCCCGGGTGGCCGACCTGCGGTTTCGCTACCGCGGCCAGTTCGCCTACGTCGAGGGCGAACTGACAGACGGCGAGGTCTGGCCGCTGATACGACTGAGGTACACAGGCTCGGCCAGCCAATGGGGCTTCGCGCTGTACCTGGCCAGTTCCGGGAAGTACGAAGACCAGATCCTGCCCAGCGGCCTCCCCGTAGGCAGCCCGGAAGAAGCCCTCGATTGCGCAGCCGGTCTCTACCTCACAACACCCGACATCTGACCCGCACAAGACCCACAGGCCGTCAACCCCCGAAAAACTTCCGGCGGCGACCACTTAGCGTGACACCCCAAACGGCTTTCCGTCACCATCAGCGTTCCCAGACCACCTGCATCTGTTGGGGCAGCACGCCAAAATCCGGCGTACCAATCGCTCGCTGCGTGTTTGGTGACGTCTGCTGCGACTGCCTGCCTCCGACGACTTCACATCCGGGCAGGCTCATGATCGGAGAGTGCCCGGAACCGGCACCGCCAGTCACCCGACCGAGTTCGGCCCCGCGGGGGCGTACTTCTGCGTGATCGTCCCGGTTTTCCGGACTGCCGCGTGCTTTTCGCGAGCACTGCTGCGCGTTGCCTGGGCGGGTGCATTGCGTGATCTCCGGTGGTCTGAAATGGTCTAGCCACCTAAAGTCGGTGTCTGAGGCCGAAAGCAACGATCTGTCTGGGGAGGTCGACCGCTCCTGATCGCAGTGATCGTCGACAGTCCCATTGTCGCGCGGCCCAGGGCAGTGGACGAGGCCTGGGCTCGGCCCTGTTCCCCGTGTCAGATACGGGTTTCCGCATATCCACGTCCGAACCAGCCGTGCCGGGGCCCCTCACCGATGCGGTGGCAGGAGCGGCTTCCATCCGCTCCATTTCCGTTCCAGCGCCAAGGCACATCCATTCCATGATGAAACGAGGAGCATGCAGTGAAGGTCGAGAAGTGGATCGTGCGGGAGCACGTCGATGGCGTGCCCGATGTCGACCGGATGTATCAGAAGGTGGTCGAGGACCTCGTCGTCGACCTCGCCGACGACGAGATGCTGCTCCGGACGAGGTACGTCTCCGTCGACCTCTTCCTGCACGGCATCACCCTGGCCACTCCGGTCGGTACGCACGCGGGAGGCGACTCGATCATGGAGGTGATCGAGGCCGGGCCGCGAGCGGCGTTCGCGGTCGGCGACCTCGTGCAGGGCTGGGGCGGCTGGCGCACCCACCTCGTGAGCACCGGTGCCGAGATGCCGTGGAACACCGGTCCGTTCCCGATGGTCTTCCCGGCCTTCCGCAAGCTGAACCCGCAGCACTTCGACGATGCGCTTCCACTCCCGACGGCCTTGGGCGTCATGGGCGGTGCGGGCTTGACCGCGTGGGGCACGATGACCAAGTTCCTGACGGTCCGCCCCGGTGACACGGTGGTGATCAGCGCTGCTTCCGGCGCGATCGGCACCCTGGTCGGCCAACTGTCCAAGCGAGCGGGCGCCCGGGTTGTCGGGACCACCGGTTCCGCCGGGAAGGCGGAGTACCTGACTGGTCTCGGCTTCGACGAGGTGATCCACTACCGGTACGGCGACGCCGCCGACGCGGTGCGCGAAGCACTCGAGAAGGCGGCGCCAGACGGCGTGGACAAGTACTTCGACAACATGGGCGGCACCATCACCGACGTGGTGTTCCGGATGCTCAACGTGCAAAGCCAGGTGGCGGTGTGCTGGCAGTGGGAGAGCCAGGTCGGGGAGGAGGACACCGGTCCTCGCCTGCTGCCCCACGTCATGTACCCGCGCACCACTATCCGCGGCATCTACGCCCTGGAGTGGTTCACCGAGGACAACTGGAACGCACTGGAGAAAGACCTCGGCGGCATGATCCGGCGCGGCGAGATCACCTACGACCAGACCATCTACGACGGCTTCGGTGCCATTCCGGCGGCATACCGCAGCCTCTACCTGGGGCGCGAGGCCAATCGCGGGAAGGTGCTCGTACGGGTGTGATGCCGTTGCGGCTCGCCCGGCGCTTCCGGGGGCCGGATCCTGGGCGGTGTTTCAGTCGCTTAGCCGGCGGGCGACCCGGCTTACTTTCCGTATGGCTGTTTCAGTGCGTTCTCGATCGCCGTGGCCGCGACTCGGAGTCGGCGGACCGATTCGTCGATCCTGCCGATCAGGCGCGATGTGGGACCGGAGATGTTGATGACGGCGGTCAGCTCACCCGTGTGGTCGCGGATCGGGACGCCGACCGACGTCAGACCGATCTCCACTTCCTCGCTGGCCATCGCGTAGCCCATGGAGCGCTCGGCGTGCAGTCGCTCCAGAAGTTCGTCGAGGGTACGAGGCGCCGCTGGGGCGGAGATCGGCATTCGGAGGTCCTCTTCGGTGAGTGCTTCGACCAGTTCGTCGTCGGAGTCGAACAGCAAAGCCCGTCCGGATGCTGTGCAGTGCATTGGGGAGCTCCGTCCCACCCAGCCGCCGGCTCGAAGGGATTGGGTGGATTCCTCGCGCAGGACGGTGAACGATCGGTTTCCCCGTTGCACGGACAGCAACGCCACCTCGCCGGTGCGTGCCACGATCCCGCGGAGCGCGGGGCGGGCCGCACGCAGCAGCGCCGTGTCTCCCGCGCTGGAAGCCAGCACCAGCAGGGTCCATCCCAACCGGTAGCGCTTGGTCTGAGGGTCTTGTTCGACCAGGCCGCCGCGTTCGAGCGCCTTGAGCATCCGGGAGACCTGGCTTCTCTCCCGCCCGACGGCCCGAGCGAGGTCGCTCACTCCGTGGTCGTGCCCGGCGCCCCCGACGCCGAAGGCCAGTAGAAGCTCGGCGACACGTTCCGCTCCAGATGCCATGCCTGAAATCATCTCACGTGTTGCTGTGTTGGCAACATGATGATCAATGTCCTTCCAGCTCTCCCAGCTCATGGCAGTTTATGTGTTGCTGTGAAAGCAACGCGTGTGGACCGTTCGGGTATGGCGTGCTTAGCGTTGCGGTACTGCGAACAATCGCGGGTACAGGTCGCTTTCGAAGAGGAGAGTGGACGGCCGATGACTGCCGACGTGGACGCCACGACGTCCCGAGATCAGCTGTACGGGCCCCAGACAGAGCTGGGCGTGAAGAACTTCCCGGTGCGTGGCCGCGCCTTCGGTGATCTGATGCCGTTCGTGCACAACTACGCCCGGGTCAAACTCGCGGCCGCACGGGTCAACCACGCGTCAGGTGTGCTCGACGAGGCACGCTGCGATGCCATCGTCACCGCGTGCCAGGAGATCATCGCGGGCGAGCACGCCGACCAGTTCCCGACCCCGCTGGTGCACGGCGGCGGCGGCACCACCGCGAACATGAACATCAACGAGGTGCTCGCGGCGCGGGCGAGCACCATCGCCTGGGTCGCGGTCCACCCGAACGACCACGTCAACGCGTCGCAGTCGACGAACGACACCTACCCCACTGCGATGGCGCTGACGATCCTCGAACTCGTCGAGGCACCGGTTGCGGCATTGCGCGAGCTGTCCGCCGCATTCGAGCGCAAGGCAGCCGAGTTCGACCAGACGCCGCACCTCGGACGCACTTGCCTGCAGGACGCGGTGGTCCTCACCGCCGGGGACACCCACCGGGGCCACGCCGCGGCGATCAGCCGCGTCACGGCCGGGCTTGCGAACGCTGCCGCAGGGCTGAGTGCGGTCCCGATCGGGGCGACCGCGGTCGGCACCGGTATCGGGGCCCCGGACGGGTTCGGCGAGCGGTGCGCCGAGGTGCTGGCCAGCCTGACCGGGCGTCCGGTCACCAGCGCGGAGAACCGCTACGACAGTCTGGCGCACCTCGACCCGTACTCCGAGATCGCCGCGGCCGGAACCCGGGCCGCGATCGCCATGGCCAAGATCGCCGCTGACTTGCGGATCCTCTCCTCCGGCCCGCACGGCGGATTCGGTGACCTCACGATCCCGGCCGTGCAGGCCGGGTCATCCATCATGCCTGCCAAGGTCAACCCGGTGATCCCCGAGTACGTCATGCAGCTCAGCTACCGGGTCCGGGGCCAGAGCCACGCGGTGGACTGCGCCGTCGCGGCCGGGGAACTCGAGCTCAACGTGATGGAGCCGGTCATCCTCGATGCGTTGACGACCATCTTCGACGACATCACGGCCGCTGCCGGAACTTTCGCCCGACGCTGCGTCAACGGCGTGGAATGGAACGGCGTCCACCGGGAGCGCAACCTCACCGGCGCGCTGGACCAGTGGGTGGAACTGTCCGCCGCCGAGGGCTACGAGACCGCCACCGGCCGACTGCGCGGGGATTCCGGGAACGGGGAACGGACAGTATGAGCACCCAAGCGCAGAACACGACCACTGCTCTCGCCTACGAGGACGTTCCGGCCTGGCTTGGAACGGCCCGCATCGCGAGCGCAACCTCGCCGACGCACTCGACCACCGGGTTGAGGTGTCGTCCGCCGAGGGCTCCCAGAGCGTAACCACTCGACTGGGCTTCCATCGAGGTATAGGAGCGCCTGTGATGCCGTTCGCGGCAGCGAGCACCGGAGACGCCGCTGCTCACCGAACGAAATAGCCGTCGCGCAGATACCTGCGGACATGGCTGGCCGGTGCCGGTCGAGGCCGAGCACTAGAGCGTCACGTCTGGTGCCTCGTGCCAACAACTTCGAAATCCATTCTTATCGAGGAACTCTCATGACCGAATCGTCGTCACAGTCGACGACCTCATCCGTGGGGCGCGTCGCCAATTCCGAAAAGTCCGTGCAGTTCGACGATGTTCCCTTCGGGCGGTTCCACCTTCGTGTGGCCGTGTCCGGGTCAGGGGGACAGTTCTCAGACGGATACATTCTTGGAATCGTCGGAATCTCGCTGGCGACCGCTACCTCCGTCCTCAGCCTGAACGCGATCTGGCTCGGGCTGCTCGGCGCGGCGTCCATGCTGGGACTTCTCGTCGGAAGTCTGTTCTCCGGCTTCCTGATCGACCGCATCGGCAGGCGGCCAATTTTCGCATTCGACATGATCGTCCTGGCGATCCTGTCGCTGGTCCAGTTCTGGGTAGCAGCTCCGTGGCAGCTGTTCGTCCTGCGCCTGCTGCTCGGTGTAGTCCTTGGAGCGGACTACGCCGCGAGCAAGACCCTCGTCAGCGAGTTCGCTCCTCGGCAAACCCGCGGCCGTATGATGAGCCTGCTCGCGCTGTCGTGGGCGGCCGGATACGCCGCCGCATACCTGGTCGGCTATTTCATCGTGAGTCTCGATATCGGTGACGAGGCATGGCGGTGGATGCTGGCGAGCAGCGCTGTACCGGCAGTCGCCATCCTCTTCGCGCGGATCGGGATCCCGGAGTCGCCCCGCTGGCTCGTCGCCAACGGACGCGCCCAGGAAGCCACTGCCATCCTGCAGGCGAAGCTCGGCTCGCATGTGACCATCGATGCAGACGACCCGGGACGGGCGGAGGAGAAGGGCAACGCGTTCCGGAGACTGTTTCAGTCGCCGCTGCGCCGTCGCACCATCCTGATCTGCGTCTTCTACGCATGTCACATCATGCCCTACTTCGCTCTGAGTACCTTCAGTCCGCGGATCCTGGAAGCACTCGGCGTGCGCGACCCCTACTTCGGTGGAGCCATCTACAACCTGCTCCTCCTCGTCGGTGCCGTCGTGGGCATGCTCGTGATCGACCGCATCGCACGTCGATCGTTCCTGGTCGGCAGCTTCGCCGTCGCAGCTTCGCCGTCGCAGCTGCGCTGCTGTTTCCGCTCTCCGTGCTCAACCTCCCGACCTCGGTGACGATCGCCCTGTTCGCGGCACTCGCCTTCGCCCTGTCGGCGCGGGACACGCTTGCGTTCATCTATCCGCAGGAGCTGTTCCCGACCGATCTGCGAGGAACCGGAGTCGGCACCGCCGTTGCCGCGAGTCGGGTCGGCGCGAGCATCAGCACTTTTTTGCTCCCGGTTGTCTCCGAATTTCTCGGGATCCACGTCGCGATGCTCGCGTGTGTCGTCGTCCTCGTTCTCGGCGGCGGCGCGTGCTACTTCTACGCACCGGAGACCGGCAAGTCGCGGCTGGGGGCAGCCAGTGAACAGTGAAAGCGAACTCGGCTTCGCTGAGGCTGCGGAGGAAGCGCTCAGCCGGATCTTCGCCACGCCTCGCGCCGAAACCGCCATCACCGATCGCACGGCGGTCGACACGATCGCATGCATGGCCGGCGGTCGATACGAACCTTTCGTCGCCGCACTCGCCGAGGCCCGGCGCGTACCGCCACGGCTTCTCGCTCACACCTCGCTAGATGACGTGCCCGACCACGATGCGGCGTTCGTCAACGCAGCCGCGGCCCACAGTCAGGATCTCGACGACACCCAGCTATCGACGACGGCACACGTGTCCAGCGTCGTCTGGTCAACACTGCTCGCGGTCGTGCCGTCCGCGACCCCGGGACTCCACGTCGCCCGGGCGGCGACGGCAGGGCATCGGTTCCTCCGCATGCTCGGCGGGTTCGTCGTGCCGAACCACCTGCGGGCGGGATGGCATGCAACCGGGACCGCCTCGGCGCTCGGTGCGGTCGTCGCGTACGGGGCACTGATCGACGACCACGCGCGCACCCGTCGAGCGCTTGGGATCGTGGGCTCGCTGATGGGCGGTCTGCGTGCGAACAACATGTCGAGCCTCAAGTGCGTGCACGCTGGTCGTGCGGCGGAGAACGCCCTTCTGGCGCACAGGATCGCCGTGCAAGAGAGCTGGGCCGGGGAGGCGTCGCTCCCGGCGATGGCCGCGGCGTTCGGCTTCCGGGCGGCGGCGCTTCGCGACGACACCGTGGACGACGCGGACATGCTTGCGAAGCTCTACCCGAGCTGCAGCGGCACACACCCGGCCGTCGAGCTCGTCTGTCACTGCGGTCCGAGCTGAGCAGGCGCGACACCGTCGATGTCACCGTCCCGCAGCTCGTTGCCGACGAGACGACGACGGCGTGGCCCGCAGGAATCCCGGAAGCCCGGATGAGCCTGCCTTACACGATCGCGTGCGCGTTGTACTACGGGCGCCTCGACAACGACGCGATTCGTGACGGTCTGATCGACCCAGCGGTTCGGGCTGCCTTCGACACGGTGGTCGTCCGGGTCGATGCCGAGGATCAGGACTCCGCCTACCAGCCGTGGGCCCGGGTCGACCTCCCAGACCGTCCCCGAACGTTGTGGTCCGTTCCTCCGGACAACGAGGCGATCGGCGGGAAGTGGGCGAGGCTCGTCGGCCCCGGTGTTGCTCCGCCGATCGTCTCGGCCGCATCCGATGTCCGTTCTCTCATATCCGAGCTGCGGAGTGCGGTCGGTGTGCCGGCCTGACATACGAGCCGAGGCGTGCGCGTCGTCGAGTGGGCCGTCGCGGGGGAGCATGGTCTCGGCGGGCCGGGATTTCCTCGAAGTTGCACCGAACCTGCTGATCGCACCCGCTCTGGTCATCGCCGCCACCGTCCTGGCGCTCAACGTGCTCGGCGACGGCGTGCGTGATGCACTCGACCCGCGCAGACACGGCTGATCCGTCGAAGGAAGGGGAATCCATGCCAGGACTGGCGCACCCACAAGCTGGGCGAGATGGGCTGGACAGAAGCGCGCGCGGCCGCCGAACGCGATCCGGTGGTGCTGCTGCCGGTCGGCACGATCGAGCAGCACGGACCGCATCTGCCGCTGCACGAGGACTCGGTCGTCGCCGAGTACGTGGCCGATGCAGTGGCGCAGCAGACCGGGGCGCTCTTGGCACCCACGATGATGTACGGGCATTCGCCGATCTTCCGCGGGTATGCGGGCACCATCAACCTGTGGCACGAAACCTTGACCGCGGTGCTCGTGGACATCTGCGACGAGCTGGTGCGGCACGGTTTCCGCCGGATCGTGGTGGTGAACAGTGCGCGACCGAACGCCCCGCGCTCACCGGCTCCGGTGACCACCAGGTCGCCTGCCACCACCCGGAAGGAAGCTGAGATGCGTGTTGCCGTCGCCCAGACCGCCACCGGCGCCGACAAGAGCGCGAACCTGGCCGAGATAGCCGGTTTCGCGGCGCGCGCTGCCGAAGGGTCGGCCGAGCTGCTGATCTGCCCGGAAGCCGCGATGGTGACCTTCGAGGACGACCGCGCCCGGATCCGGACCGAAGCCGAGCCGCTGGACGGCCCGTTCGCCACCAGTATCCGCGAGTTGTCGACCGAAACCGGTCTCACCATCGTGGTCGGCATGCACGAACCGGCAGGTAGCAGCGACGGCCGGGTGTACAACACCTCGATCGTGGCTTCGCGGGGCGAGCTGATCGCCCACTACCGAAAACTGCACCTCTACGACGCCTTCGCGATGCGGGAGTCCGAGCACATCATCGCCGCCGACGCCGATCCGGTCACGTTCCGCTGTGGCGGCCTGACCGTCGGCTTGATCATCTGCTACGACTTGCGCTTCCCGGAGATCTTCAGGGACTTGGTGGACCGGGGAGCGCAGCTGTTCGCGGTGTCAGCAGCCTGGGTGCGCGGCAGCTTGAAGGAAGACCACTGGACGACCCTGCTGCGGGCACGAGCGGTGGAGAACACCTGCTACGTCGCGGCCGCGGGACAGGTCAACCCGAAGAACATCGGCCGCAGCGCGGTCTTCGACCCGCTGGGCCTGCAACTCACCGATCTCGGCGAGCAGCCCGGCGTGGCGGTGGTGGAGGTGACGGAGCAGCGCTTGGAACACGCCCGGGCCGTGCTGCCTTCACTCGCACACCGCCGCTACGCCGTGTCGCGGAAGTAGTCGCGATGTCTCCGGATTCGCTGGCCGTGCTTCCCGCGTTCGCGGCGGAGCAGGAGCGCACGTGGCCGTTCTCGCCGGGACAACTGATGGTGGGTCAACGGCGGTTACGACGGCCTGCACCTGGTCTGCCATGCGGTGCTGCGGCCGGGTCAGCGCGCCGTCGTGGTGCCCAGTCACCGACCGGGCACGCCGTCGACGCCAGGCGGACGAGCGCAATTTCGCGAGAAATTGCGCCCACCCCGGGTGACCACGGATCGTGGGGCCCGGTGAAGAAATTCTGGAGCGCTACGGGCTGACTCGCAGGCCGAAGACGGTGGGCAGGCAAACCAGCACGACTCCGGCCAGCGCGGCGAGTCAGATCGAGTATGACGCGAGCGCCGTTGGCACGACGGCCCAGGCGATGCTCTCGGCCAGGAAGTGTGGTGCGGACGCGGTCAGCGTGTCCGCCAGCGGCGTTCGGCGGCGGTCACGGACGCCCTGCATCACGCCACGGCCCTTGCGGTGGACCAGGCAGTCCAGCCCCGGCTGAGCACATACGCGGCCAGCAGGATGAGCGTGACCGCTCCGTCGGCGATCAGCGCCGCGTCAGCGCCGTCGGCCCCGCTGCCGAAGGACAAGGCGGCCAGGGTCAGGGCGAGTTTGTTGAGGATGGCGAGCTCCCAGATCCCGGCGTAGAGCCGGGGGCGGTAGACCAGCAGCAGGAACACGCCCGCGAAGACACCGAAGCCGAGCATGCGCCAGGTCTCGACCATCCGTGTGGCCGGTCCGGCGTCCGCGACGGCGCCCACTGCGCCGGCCACCGCGGCGACGGCGCCAGCGGCGGCGAGGACGAGCAGGGCCCGCGCGACGCGGTCATGGATCCGCGCGGAGCCGGTGCCGGTCTCGACGTGACGGGATGGGGCACGAGCGGGCATCGGCGCTACCTTTCACCCTAACGGCGTTAGGGTGTTAGCCTAACACCGTTAGGTCCTTCTAGGAAGGCGGGACGGATGGCTTCCCGCGCACTGAGCCGGCTCACCCCGCGAGCCCGGGAGATCGTGCAGACCGCGCGGCAACTCCTCGAGCGGGAAGGTCCCGATGCGCTGTCGATGCGTCGCCTCGCCGCCCAACTCGGGATCCGCGCCTCCTCGATCTACGAGCACCTCCGGGACAAGCAGGCACTGGAGGCGGCGCTGATCTCGGTCGGCTTCGAGGAGCAGGCCGAACTGTTCGCGCAGGCCGTCCATCGATCCGACACCCCGATCGCCGCCCTCACCGCCGCGTACCGCGACTTCGCACGCCGGCAGCCGAACCTCTATCGGCTGATGACCGAGCGGCCCCTGCGCCGCGACCTGCTCACCTCCGGCGTCGAGGAGGCGGCCGCAATGCCGCTCCTCGAGGCCACCGGCGGTGACCGCGAACGAGCGCGGGCCATCTGGGCTTTCGCGCACGGCATGGTCAACCTCGAGCTGAACCAACGTTTCCCACCCGACGCCGATCTCGACACCGCCTGGCGCAAGGGCATCGACGCCTTCCACGGCACGGGCTGAGCGAGGTGACGTGATGACGGAGAACTTGGTGGTGGTCCTCGCTCCTCGAACCTTGAGTACGAAGCGGTGCACCGCAGACTGGTCGATTCGCAGGTATGCCTGCATGAGGTTTGGCGCCCGACTGCGGTGGTGGACTTCGTGTGGGCTACTGCATTTCCGGCGTTGTGGTGTCGGGTTGGGTGTGGTTTGCGCTTGAATTCGTGTGAGGTGAAGGGATCGGCTCTGGTGGCCATTGCCGTCGCGGGGTGCTGTTTCCTGGGCTGCGTTCGTGTGATCGGTCACGTGCTCGGTTTTCTTCCCGCGCTGCGACGGCCTGGCCTGCTGGCTGCGCGCCCGTGGCTGGAGGATGAGGCCGGCTGCGCTGGCGGCGATGGTGCAGCTCAGGGCGATGGCCCAGCCGTGGGGCAGTAGGGGTGTGGAGCCGAAGAAGTGGCTGAGGCCGGGGGTTTGCACGATGGCGGCCAGTGCCGCCATGGACGCGAGCGCACCGGCCACGACCAGTGGGGTGCGTCCGCGGATGACCAGGGTCTGGCCGAGTTGGGCGCCGACGAGTGCGACGGTGTCGGCGTGTCGGCGGGTTCCGGTGGCGCGGCCGAGGACCCAGGCGGTGAACGCGGATGCGGCGGTGATGATGCCGCGCCGGTAGATGTCGCGGTGCAGTGCGGCGCCGAGGGAGGCGTCGGGCCCTTCTCCAGGAGCATCTCGGGCGTGATTTCCGGTGGGGGGCGTACTGCGATCGCCATGGCCGGGATGACGTCGGTGAGGAGGTTGACCAGCAGCATTTGGCGGGCGTTCATCGAGCCGCCGGGGGTGAGCAGGCCGGTGGCGACGATGTAGAGGATTTCGCCGAGGTTGCCGCCCAGCAGCAGGGCCAGGGAGTCGCGCACCGAGGCCCACATGGCGCGTCCTTCGACGATGGCGTCCACGATCGTTTCGATGCGGTCGTCGGTGACCACGACGTCGGCGGCTTCCCGGGCGGCGGGTGTGGCGCGTTCGCCGAGCGCGATGCCGATGTCGGCGATTCTGATCGCGGGTGCGTCGTTTGCGCCGTCGCCGGTGACGGCGACGGCGCGGTCGGTGCGCTGCAGTGCTTGGACGACACGTGCCTTGTGTGCCGGGGTGGTGCGGGCGAATACCGCGATGTCGGCGGCCTTGGCGGCCAGTTCGTCGTCGTCGAGGGCGTCGAGTTCGGTCTTGCCCCTTCGGTGACGGCCCGGTCGGCGACCAGCCGCACAAGCTCCGGCACGGGCTGGAACGCGACGTAGAAGTCGGCGAGCTGGTAAACGCCCGCCAGAATGCGCCGCGCATCCCGCCGTTCCTCACCCCGCGGTGCCCGGACAGCACGCTGCGCGTCCCGGATCAGGTCGGGCAGCAGTGCCCCGAGCTGTGTCCGGTGGTCCGGCGAACTGTGCCGCACCTTCCACGCCGACGCCAGCCGTTCCGCCAGGTGCGCCAGGTCCACCGGCCGCGTGTCCGGTGTGAGCCGGTACTCGGTCAACGCGGCTTGCACGTCGTAGAGCGCCTGGTGAGCAGCGCCAGGCGCGAACCGCGACACCGACACCGCTTCATCGTTCCCAGTGAGCTCGGCGAGGTCTCGGACGTCGAGTACGTGGGCAAGCTTGGTAAGCATCTGGAGCTTCGGCGTCTGCAAGCGCCCGGTCTCGACAGCCTTAACCCACTCGGCCGACCGGTTGACGAGACCGCCCAGCACGCGGCGGCTCATCCCGGCGCGTTCCCGCGCCTGCCGGATGCGGGCACCAACAGACGGACCGTTCGAGGACACGATCACATCACCTCTTCGCGGAAGTGCCTCTTCGTGAAACCCCGGCCCGTCGACCGGGGCATACCTCCGCGAAGAGGTACTGCCGAGCGTAGCGATCTCCCGATCAGGTGACGAGGAGTCGGGCAGCGCTGTGCGGTGTCAGACGTCCGCCCCGCTGTTCGCTCCGTGGGGCAAACCATGATCAACGTAGACGCCCTTCGCCAGTCCGACTTCCGCGATGACCCGTCGTCGGCCGGAACCAAGGCAGCGGATTGCCGGTCAGCGCAGCCAGATCTCGGTGGTCCTTCGAGATCATCTCGTGCCGCGGCATTTTCCGGGGAATTGTCGCGAGCCGCATTGCCGTTTCGGGTGCCGAATTGGCGCTGAATTGCGAAAGTGGTGCCCCGCGCACGCGATCTGTGGGCTCTCGACCCGAATGCTGTTTGGTCGGCGTGGATTCTCGGCTCTTTTCCCAGCTGTCGTGCGGTTTTCGGTCGATCTCCGGGGCGGCGGGCCGTCGGGCCGTCGGGGTGGGCCCGATATCTTGTTCTGCGGCCACGTCGGGGTCGGTGCCGGGGATGCCGGCAGGTGTGATCAGTCCCAGGAGGGTGCTGTGCGGTTCAACGACGATGCGGAGCTGGACGCATCGCAGGTCGAGGAAGTCGGCGGTTCCGGCGGCGGTGGTTTCGGCGGCGGGACCATCGCGGTGGGGGGCGGGGGACTGGCTCTCGTCGGGATGGTGCTCTACTTCCTGCTCAGCAACTTCGCCGGGGGTGGCGGACAGCCGGCGCTGCCGCCGCTGAGCCTCGACCAGCTGCCCGTCGGTCAGCAGGCGGACGACCAGCGCCTGGCGCAGGAATGCCGGACCGGCGCGGATGCCAACAAGCGGGAGGAGTGCGCGCTGGTCGCGTCGATCAACTCGATCCAGGGGTACTGGAGCGAGCAGTTCGTGCGTTCGGGCGGGAAGTATCAGGCCGCGCCGACGAAGTTCTTCCGCGGCGCGGTGAACACCGCTTGCGGGGGCGCGACCTCAGACGTCGGCCCGTTCTACTGCCCGGCCGACGCCGACGTCTACATCGACCTGGACTTCTTCAAGGAGCTCAAGACGCGGTTCGGTGCCCAGGGCGGCAGCTTCGTGGAGGCCTACGTGCTCGCCCACGAGTACGGCCACCACGTGCAGAACCTGCTCGGCACCAATTCGAAGGTCAACCCCCGGCAGACCGGGCCGACCTCCGGCGCGGTGCGCCTGGAACTGCAGGCTGACTGCTACGCCGGAGTGTGGGCCAATCACGCCACCACGGTGCCCACCCGCTCCGGTAAGCCGCTGATCCAGGAGATCTCCGACGACGACATCCGCCGCGCCGTGGACGCCGCCGGGCGGATCGGCGACGACTACATCCAGGCCAAGCTGGGCGGCGGGCACGTCGATGAGAGTAAGTTCACTCACGGCAGTTCGGCGCAGCGGGAGAAGTGGTTCACCACCGGTCTGCGCACCGGAAACCCGAACGCCTGCAACACTTTCGACCCCAAGGTCAGCCTGGGCTGACCCCCCGGTGGTGCCGCGCCGGAGCCGGGCGGCACCACCGGAATTCCCGCCCTTTCGGCTCGATCCGAATGGTACGAGCGGGCTGCGAATATTCTTCGAAATCTTCCGGTGAATTCTCCGCTGGGGCGAATGCGGACTATGCATTAAATGTCCGGAGTTCTCGTGATCGATATCGGTTCCGGCCGCCCTGGGGTCACCTTTCCCCATTCCGGTCACTATTGTTCCTCCGCATGTTCGCTTTCCGAGGGATGACGCCGCAAGATCGTCGCGCCGCGAATCCGGTCCGCAATCGGATCGGGCGGTGGTCGCGATGACCGGCCAGGAGGAGGTGTCGCGCCCCGGTTCCGGTGTGCTTTCGGTCGAGGGCATCACCGTCGTCGATCCGGGCCTGGTCCGCCGGGCCGTCGCGGCGGCGGCCGTCGGGAATGTGACCGAATGGTTCGATTTCGGCGTTTTCGCCAGGCCGCCGCTGCCGGCCTCGGGACCGAGAGCGGCGGCGACCCAGTAGCTGTTGGTCGTGGTCATACGACGTCGACGAAGACCGGGTTGGCGTAGAACCACAGGTCCGACCAGGGGTCGGCATCCCCGAGGATGTCCATCACGGGTCCGCCGTCAGCGGTGAGCCGGTTGCCGTCGCTGCCCCGGCGGACGAAGGTGCGGCCTCCGGTGGTCGCGCCGCGCAGATCGCCAGAAGACGAGTTTCGAACAGCCTTGGCCCTCTCACGCGGTCCCGAGGCCGCGGGCGCGCAGGATGCCGCGTTCCAGCGGGCGGAAGACCAGCAGTTCGATGCCCACGCCCACCAGCAGGATCAGCGCGATGGCGGCGATGACGGTGGGCATGTCGGACAGCAGGCGGCCGTTTTCCAGGTAGGCCCCGAGGCCCTTGCCCAGTTCGGGGGACGTGGCGATGATCTCGGCGGCCATCAGGGAGCGCCAGGAGAACGCCCATCCCTGCTTCAACCCGGCCAGGTAGCCGGGCAGTGCGGCGGGCAGCAGGATGTGCCGGGCCGTCGCGAGTCGGCCCGCACCCAGCGCCTTGCCGACCCTCGGCAGGATCGGCGGGATCTGGTCGATCCCGGCGACCAAGCCGTTGGCGATCGACGGGACGCAACCCAGCAGCAGCACCGTGTACATCGTCGCGGGGGTGACGCCGAACCAGAGCACAGCGGCCGGAACCCAGGCCACCGACGGCAGGCTCTGCAGACCGGACAACAGCGGGCCGATCGCCGAGCGGATCACCCGGACCTTGGCCACCAGGAGTCCCAACGGGGTCGCGATGACGATGCCGATGAGGAACCCGATCACGGCGCGGTGCACGGAGGTCCAGATGAAGCTCAGCGCGTTGCCGCTGGTGATCTCGTCCCACAGTTCCAAGCCGACCGCCCGCGGCTCCGGCAGCTTGAACTCCGGCCACAGCGCGGATGCCCACAGCGCCTGCCAGGCGGTGAGCGCCAAGGCGAGCGCGACCAGCGGAGGCAGGACGGCGCCCGCGAACCGGCGCCAGCGGTTGCGGGTGTTCGGCTGCGGGTCGGGCGGGGTGTCCAGGGCGTCGAGACCGGCTTCTACCGCGGCGTCGAGATCGGTGTCCGCCGTGGTGGTGCGGATGCTGTCAGGCCGAGGCATGGTTGCTGATCACCTCCCGAAGCCGACGGTTGATCACCTCGACGAGACCCGGACCGTCCGAAGTGGACTGACCGGTGGTCCACTCCTGCACGACACGGCCCGGCCGGGACGACAGCAGCACCACGCGCTGTCCGAGCCGGACCGCTTCCCGGACGTCGTGCGTCACGAACATCACTGCGGCCCCGGTGGACTCCCACACGCGCAGCAGTTCGGACTGCAACACGTCCCGCGTGATCGCGTCCAGCGCGGAGAACGGCTCGTCCATCAGCAGCAGCGAGGCGGACGCGTCGTCGTCGGAGGCGCCGAGCGCGGACGCCAGCGCGCGGGCCAGCGCCACCCGCTGGCGCATCCCGCCGGAGAGTTCGTGCGGGCGCTTGCCGCCCACGTTCCCCAACCGGACCAGGTCCAGCAGTTCGCGACCGCGTTCGCGGCGGGTAGCGCGGTCGACTCCGGCCAGGCGCAGCGGCAGTTCAACGTTGCCCGCCGCGGTCAGCCAGGGCATCAGCGCGGCTTCCTGGAACATCACGGCGGGCCGCGAGCCGCTCAGCTCGATCGTGCCCCGCGACGGCTCGTCCAACCCGGCGATCAGGTTGAGCAGCGTCGTCTTGCCGCACCCCGACGCGCCGAGCAGGCAGACGAACTCGCCCGGCCGGACGGTCAGATCGATGCCGTGCAGCGCCGTGATGCTGCGGCGTGCCTCGCCGAAGCTCTTGTGCACCCCGGTCAACCGGACCACGTGGTCGGCGTTCGCGGGGGCGTGCAGGACGGCGGTCATGTCTCGGTTGCCTTCCTCGCGACGTGGTCGATCATCCGGACAGTCCGCCGTCGGCGACCTTCGGCTTGCCGGCCGCTTCGAGCACGGCGTTGATCGCGGTGACGTCGACCAGGCCTTTCAGGTCGGGGGCCTGCCGCTCGATCCCCGCGGTCACCTGGTCCTGGGCCAGCTGCGGGAACCGGGAGGCCAGCGGGTCGGCGGTCAGCTCGATCCCGGTGAACGCCCGGTCGATGACCTCGGACGACAGCTCCTTGCCGGTCAGCTCCTTGAGCTGCTTGTTGACGGCGGTCTTGGCTTCGGCCGGGTTCGCGGCGGCGAGGTCGTTGGCGGCGAGCAAGCCGCGCAGGACTGCCTGCACGGTCTGCGGATGCTGCTTGAGGAATTCGGTGCGCACCACGACGACCGTGGTCGGGAACTTCCCCTCCGGCCACAGCTGCTTCTCGTCGAGAAGCACCTTGGCGCCCGCGTCGTGCACCAGGCGCGACGCCCACGGCTCGGGCAGCCAGGCACCGGCCAGCCGGCCCTGCCGGAACTGGTCGAGGGTCTGGGAGTTCTCGATGTTCTGCACCTGGACGTCGCCGAGCTGGTTGTTGGCGAGCCACTTCTTCAGCGCGACGTCCTGGGTGTTGCCGAACTGCGGCGCCGCGACGGTCTTGCCCCGGAGGTCCTGCGGGCTGTTGATCTGCGGCGCGACCACGAGCTGGGCGCCGCCGGAGGTGGCCCCCGAGATTAGGCGAACCGTCTGCCCGTCGGACTTGGCGAAGGCGTTGATCGCCGGGCCGGAGCCGATGAAACCGATGTCCAGCGAGCCGCCCAGCAGCGCCGAGACCTCCTCTGGCCCGGCGCTGAACTGCACCGGCGTGAGTTTGGTGGCGCCCAGCTCCTTGCCGAACAGGCCCTTGTCCAGGCCGATCAGCGCCGAAGCGTGGGTGACGTTGGGGAAGTAACCCAGGCGCACCTCGGCGGCCGGGGCGGTGTTCGCCGGCGGCGCCTCGGCATCGGAGGTGGTGCGTTCGGCGCGCGAGCACCCGGCCACGGCGGCGAACAAGGAGAGTACGGCGGCCGCCACGGCCAGTACCCGTGGTTTGCGCGGCGCGATGCTCACGTTGTGGTCCCTTCGCACGACGGCAGCAGAACCGGTGCCGGGGCCTTGCTTCGGCCCGCCAGACCCGTTCCGACGTGTTCTTTCGTCGTATTGGCGACAAAGTCGATAGGGACAGTACAGTTTGATCCGCCAGTTGAGCACGGGGTCTCACGTGGTAGGACGCCGCCGCGTTGACCGGCTCTGCCACACCTCGGGGCTGCGGGTGCGTCCGGCCACGGCGACCGGGAGGTTGTCGTGCATCAGGTCGGCCAGGGTGACCTCCTCCAGCACCTCCCGCAGGCTGCTGCGAACGGCGATCCACACCTGCTGCAGCACGGCCACCGAAGGTTCGTAGCGGACGTCTTCCGGTCGCACCCCGTGCACGCTCACCAGCGGCCCGTCCACGGCCCGGATCACGTCCGCCACGGACACCGCTTCCGCCGGGCGGGCCAGCACCCAGCCCCCGGCCTGGCCGCGCCTACTGGCGACGATCCCGCTCCGGCGCAGGTCGGCCAACACCGCCAGCAGGAAGTTGCGCGGGATCTCCTGGGCGGCGGCCACATCTTCGGCCCTTGCCACCTTTCCTGGCGACAGGCGCGCGAGCTCGACGAGAGCACGTACCGCATAATCCACCTTGGCCGAAATGCGCATGCCCGCATTCTCCACCACCAGCGCGAACGCCCGCGCCGCCAGCCGGTTGGTGCGAACGCGGGCCGCGGGCTCGGGTCGTCCTAGTCGCGGGGCTTGCCGAAGATCAGGCGGTAGCCGATCAGCAGGATCAACGCGCCCAGGATCGCCAGGCCCCAGGTGCGCAGGTCGAAGAACGTGCCGAGCTCGACGTGGAAGAGGGTCTTGCCGACCCAGCCGCCGACGAAGGCTCCCGCGACGCCGAGCAGGATCGTGACGATGCAGCCGCCGGGGTCCCGGCCCGGCATGAGCACCTTCGCGATACCGCCGGCGAGCAGTCCCAGCACGATCCAGCCGATGATGCTCATGGGCATCCTCCCTGCGTTGGCGTTTCGATCTTGGCCTGGCGGGCGCAGCATCCCAGATCCCAGTGTCAGGGCTCGCCCCCGATCGCGGAGTCGTGACGTTGATCTCAGCCGGGCCTCCACTCGGGGCCGGGGTTTGTCCAATGTGGACGACGTTGCCCGGGGTGTGCGCGACCTGCGGATCCGGCCGAACGTCTCATGCGGCGGTGGTCGATCGGCTACCGTACGTGTGGATCACTTGGCCGAACAGCGATGGAGAGCACGCCGTGCCGGGCAGACCGTGGGACAACGGTGGACCGCAGAGCGTCGCCGAGCGGCGCTTCGACGACCTGCTCAGGCCGGGCAGGGCGCCGGCCGACGAGGCCGCGCCGCCGGTGGACGGGCACGGCGAGGCGGCGGAACGGGAGATCCGCGGCGAATACCTAGCCCGCCGGCTGATCGACTCCCTGGAGGACGGCGGCTGGCGCCTGTTCAACCGCCGCGGCGCCCAACCGCTGGTGATCCAGATCGAGGACGCGGCGATCACCGGCCGGGTCGAGCTGCGCAACGCCGAACTGCCCTACCTGCTGGAATTCGTCGGCTGCCGGTTCGAGAACGCCCCGGACCTGCGGCAGGCCCGCCTGGCCGGGCTGGTGATGTGGCGCTGCCGGTTCCCCGGCCTCAACGCGCGCAACCTCAGCGTCAGCAACGACACGGTGTTGCGCGGCTGCCGGAGCATCGGCGGAGTCCTGGATCTGGCCGACGCAGATCTCGGCGGCTCGCTGCTGCTCAACGACAGTGAACTGCGCAATCCCGGACACCGCGCGATCTACGGCGACCGGCTGAAGGTATCCGGTGCGTTGCTGGGCATCCGCCTGCAGGCCGCGGGGGAGATCCGCATCCCCGGCGCGAAGGTCGGTGGGAACCTGACGCTGTCCGGCGGAGTTCTGCGCAACCGCGGCCGCAATGCGCTCAACGCCACCGGGATCCAGATCGGCGGCTCGCTGCGACTGGACGTCGACCCGGGCACCGGCAGGCCGTTCACGGCGGCCGGACGGTTGCTGCTGCCGAGCGCACGCATCTCAGGTGATCTGCGGCTGCGAGATGCGGTGCTCGAACCTGGCGTCCAGCCGCCGCGCCGCGGCGACTCGCAGAACGACGACCCGGCCGCGACCCTGATCGCCGACCGCGCGGAGATCCGCGGTGATATCCAGCTCGACCAGAACTTCCGCAGCGGCGGCACGCTTCGGCTCGTCAGCGCCACCGTCGGCGGCAACCTACGGATGGCGGGCGCCCGGCTCGACCTGGGCTGGTTGCGCTCACCAGCAGCTTCGGTGGAGCATCCGCTGCGCGCGGCGCACCTCGACGGCACACAGATCCTCGGCAACCTCGACGCGCGCAAGGTCGTCGTGCACGGACAGTTCCGGATGACCGACATCCAGGTCAGCGGCAGCATCCAGCTCAACGGCGCGCAACTGGTGGGGCCGCGCACCGACGTCCTGCGGGCCAGCAGGGCGGTCGTGGGTAGCAACCTGGAATGCCGCGACACCGAGATCGCCGGATCGCTTCAGCTGCAGGGCGTGCGGGTCGGCGCGAACGTTGACCTGCGTTCGGCGCACCTGACCAAGCCCGCGTGGCACCAGCACCGAAAGGCGTACAAGGCATCGCTGGACCTGCGAGCCGCCCGGATCGAACGCGACCTGGTGTGCGCGGAGGGCAGCCGGCCGTTCCGCGCCGAGGGCGCGGTGGAACTGCGGTGGGCCGCGGTCGGCCGACACCTCAACTTCTGGGGCTGCGAGCTCGGCGACGGTGCTTCACCAGCGGCGCTGAACGCATTCGGCGTGGTGACGCAGGAGATGACACTCTTCCCGCGCACCGCGCCGCAGGGGCGGATCACGCTGCGGCAGGCGCAGTGCGAACTGCTCGCCGACAACGCCGCGCTCTGGGCGGCCACCGGTGGCCTCGACTTCGAGGAGTTCGCCTACGAGAACTTCTCCGAGTCTTACGAGCTCGCGGACCAGGAACGGGTGCGGCGACGGCTCGGCCTGCTGCGCGCCACCTCGGACGACGTGTACCAGCCGGGCCCGTACGACCAGCTCGCCAAGGTATTCCGGGCCAACGGGCTTGAAGAGCACGCGGTCACGACGCTCATCGAGAAGCAGCGCCACCGCTATGCGGCGATCAGTGCCGCCGCCCGTCCGGGCCTGCGATGGCCGGTGCAGCTGTGGAGCCTCCTGCAGCGGATCACGGTCGGCTACGGCTATCGGCCGCTGCGGGCGCTGGCCTGGATGCTCCTGTTCGTAACCGGTGGCACGGGGTGGTTCGCTTTCCACCCGCTGATCCCGATCAACGAGCAGGACCACCCGGTCTGGAACCCGCTGTTGTACACATTGGACCAGATGCTGCCGGTGGTCACCCTCGGCCACGACGACATGTGGCAAGCGCGCGGCGCTTCGCAATGGGTCACCGTCGTCCTCATCGCCGTCGGCTGGACGTTGGCCACGACGGTCGCGGCGGGCATCAGCAGAGGCCTGCACCGAGAACGCTGAACGCGGCGGCAACAGAGGCTGTTTCCAGGTTCGTTTTGCGCGGCGGTGCGAGCTGCGAGGTTGAGCTCGTCGGTGACCCCGTAGCCATGCCGCGGGGCGCGCGCATCGCAGGCCCCGCGCCGCAGCGTCGAAGTCCAATTAGGGTTCCCGGGTGTTCGTCGGGAAATGTTCGAAATATCCGGATGTTTGGCCGGATCGTGATCCTCGCCGATCAGTTGACCGGCGAGCGGCGGGGGATAATGATGATGATCATGGGCTGGCCGCTGGGGGTGCGTTCGTCATGGGAACTGGATTGGATGCGTCGCGCGGGAACCTCCTCGACGGGACGCCGTGCTGGATCGAACTCGTCACTACCAACGTCGACAAGGCCTGCGAGTTCTACGCCGGGTTGTTCGGCTGGGAGTACGAGACCCACCACGACCCGCGCGCCGGCTTGCACGTGATCGCCGCCCACGAGGGCTTTCCGGTGGCCAGCATCCGGGATTCCGCCGACGGCCGGTCCCAGTGGCGGCTGTTCCTCGCCGCCGAGGACAGCGCGAGAACGGCCGCCGAAGCCGGCAAGCTCGGTGCGCAGATCATCGTGCCCCGCAGCCGCGTGCCAGAGCTGGGCGTGAAACTGGTGCTGACCAGCCCCGCCGGCGACGAATTCGGGCTGCTGGAACCGGATCCTTCCTGGCAGTTCGACGTCGGCCTGCCGGGCACCCTGGTCTGGGCCGAACTGGTGACCATCAAGGCCCAGACCGCGGACCACTTCTACGCCGAACTCTTCGGCTACACCGCCGAGCAGTTCGGCACCGAACACCGCACCGGATACGAGGTGTGGTATCTCGACGAGGATTCCGTGCTCGCCCGGGTCAGCATGATCCGGGAGCACATG